>NZ_JAQOZV010000209.1:0-697 GCF_030348125.1 Massilia sp. DJPM01 | reverse complement strand
GGTGTTGCCGCCCAGCGGCACGAACAGCGCGTGCTTTTCTTCCACGCCGGCGATGTCGATGTTCTTGCCGGCCAATACACTGAGATTGGCGGCTGCGTCGACCTGCGCCGCGCGCGCCGTGAAATGGCCCCTGGCGTCGATGACCACGTTGCCGCCGGCAATGGTGGCGACCCTGTCGATATTCGTGCGGCTCGACGTGCTGGTGCCGTTGTTGCCAACCGTGTCAATACTGCGCGTCTGCGTCGTGCTGGCCACGAGAATGTCGCGGCCGGCATGGAGCGTGACCCGGCTGTCGTCGGTAGCGCTGCCGTCCACGCCCTTGTTGGACAGGCCGGCAATGCGCCCGCCCACGTTGGCAATATCGTTCGCCGCCCTGATGTCGATGGCGTTGCCAGCAATGGCGCCGCCATTGCTGACATTGCGGGCATCGAGCGTGACCGCGCCATGCATGTCAGTCGGCTTGGCATTGGCGTAGCCGGCCAGGAGGGTGCCGCTGTTGCTGATGCCGCCGTTCTGGTTGCGGATGGTGACGTTGTCGCCGGCAATCAGGGCGCCGCCGGTCGACAGGTCGCCCTGCTGCGGACGGCGCAGGTAGACCTTGGGTACCAGGGCCGTGGTGGTGCTGCCGTCCGGCAGGCTGACGGTTTCTTCCTGCATCCACACGATGTCGGTGGTCAGCTGGGCCATCTGCTGCTCG
>NZ_JAQOZV010000208.1:0-709 GCF_030348125.1 Massilia sp. DJPM01 | reverse complement strand
CGCTCCCCCACATTTTTGCGAGCAGTTATGGACAAATGCTTTTTGCTTTCCAGCAAAGTACGTGTGAAAGTCGGCAACGGTAAAATTATACGTGATGTCAGAACGGCCTACTGTGCTCAGCGACATCACCGTCAGTTTGCCATGGTCCAAGCTTTCGAGCTCCATGCCAACTTCAAGATTGGCAGCATCCACCCATCCCTTATTCCTAACCCAATATGGGTGATTATCAGTAACCTCCATACTTTCACTGACACCACGGCTGTCAAGCGTAACCAGTCTATAAAGCGGTTTGGATTTGGTGATCATCAACTGCGTAACAGGCTTGAGCTCAGTCGCCCCAGTCTCCGGATTACGGGCGTACACCAGTTGACCTACCTGAATCTTTTCGATTGCCACCGTTCCCGCCTCGGCAACCACAGGTGTTCCAGCGGGAAAGCAGCAACATGCCTCGACGACCGTATTACCAGCTGTGTTTCCAGTCGGCAGTTTCGTCTCCGTTGCTATCGCGTTGACGGCCGCTGTCTCTGCCGACATGGCGGGGCTACCAGCTTTAACGCCGCCATTTATAATTTTCACCTCTCCCGGAACCACCGCCAAGGTTTTCACGCCGGGGGCAAATTCAGGCACAGCGGCTGCTATTCCCTTTCCGCCCAGCATTGCCAGATTCGGAAGCGACACGCCGGAGAGCGGTGCACCCGACGCAATAGTG
>NZ_JAQOZV010000207.1:0-761 GCF_030348125.1 Massilia sp. DJPM01 | reverse complement strand
GTGCTGTAGCCGCCCCATCCCCACTGGTTCTTCAACTCGTCGAAGCCGTTTTCGCAATCGGCGCGATCGCGATACAACTGTCCCATCTGCCCGGCCTCGTGCGCCGTATTCGTGACGAGAACGGCGTACTCCCACAGCTTGGCGGGGCCGTTTGTATCGATCAATGCAAGGCTTGCCTGACGTGCCTCCGGCTTGGCGTTCTTCTTCGATACGGCCCGTGCGCGTTTGCCTTTCGGCAGCTCCGCCAGCAAGCTGCCGCGCACCGCGTGGCGCATCACGACGACCCGCCGCGCGCGGGTCCAGCCGGCCAGTTTCAGCATGTCCTCACACGCCTCCCAGCCTTGGCCGGCGTCATCCCAGTCGCTACGCCCCCATTGGCGCTCGATGAGCCGTTTCACGTTAGGGCTTTGCTTGAGCTTGAACAAATAGGCCTGTTCGATCGCCTCAAGTTCGCACATCACCCCTTCGTTGCCGAACGCGCAGTCGCCGCGCACCATTTTCGGACGCTGCGCGGCAGGCAGGCCGGTGACCAGTTCGATCAGGCCAGGCAGCGTTTTGGCGGCGCTGTGCGATTTGCCGCTCTGGACCTGGGCCTGCAACACCAGCCGCAAGTTGGCGACCCAGTAAGTGTGGATCGCGTGGCTGGGCCGGCCTGGCTTGTGCGGGTTGTAGCTCACCTCGGCGCCGCTCTGGTGGCCGAACAGGGTCTTGATGGTCGTGTCGATGTCCAGTATCCAAGGCGTATCCAGAGCGTGCCGCAC
>NZ_JAQOZV010000206.1:0-767 GCF_030348125.1 Massilia sp. DJPM01 | reverse complement strand
AAACATTTTGTACGGCACGGTCACTTCGGCGATGCCGTTGTTGTCGAGGTCGGTAATGGTGATGTACTTGGGGAAAAAACTGGCCGATGAATCGATCACGGGGCAGTCGTTCGCATCTTCGATCAGCCATGCGCGGGCCCAGCGATTGGCCTTGCGGGTGTACAGCGAGGAGAACAGTTCGTAGAGCTCGTCGCGGCCAGGCTCGGCGTTGAAGGCGCTCGATGGACCGGTGCGCATGCTGACGACGAGAATGTGCTCGCCGGCGGCGTCGGCAAAGCGGGCGGCCTTGACCAGCTTGCCAGGCACGGCGATGTGTTCGGATTTCAGAACGGCTGGCGTGACCGGGGTGTGCTGCACGCTGGCGGCCAGAGCGGTCGGGGACGCTGCCGCTGCGATCAGCGACAGGCACAAGGTGATGAGGGGAAAGGCGGATTTTATCGACATGCTTCTACTCTTACTGTGTCACAAAACTGAATTATGTGCGTATACTGTTGAACTGTCTATAACGACAGGAGACGGGAATGACGAATTTGGCTGAATTGGATATGTATCTTGAGCGGCTGTGTGGAGCGTTAGGTCACATGGATCGCAGGACAAGTCTGAAAGACTACTGTCAAGGGCTGATGCTGCCGATCGCGCGCAAGAGCGTCGAGCCATTGGCTGCGCACATCAACCCGACGCAGGTACGCGCCAAACACCAGTCGCTTCATCATTTTGTGGCGAAATCGGCGTGGTCGGACAGCGCCATGTTGGCATCGGTGTGCGAT
>NZ_JAQOZV010000205.1:0-775 GCF_030348125.1 Massilia sp. DJPM01 | reverse complement strand
TGCGCAACAGCGTCGGCGAGGTCACCAATTACCTCGAATACAGCGAGGATGGCTTGCCGACCAAAATCCAGCGCCCCAATGGCCAGATTGTCGAATCTGAATATGGCCCGCGCCAGCGCTTGGTGTCCAGCACCATCCGCGATGCCAGCGGACGAACTGAAACCACGCGCTACGAGTATGACGTCGCGGGCCAGTTGATCCGTGTGACTGCACCCGACGGCTCGGCGCTAAGCTACACCTACGACGACGCGCACCGCTTGAGCGGCTTGCGCGACCGTGCCGGCAACAGCATCGGCTTCACGCTCGATGCGATGGGCAACGTCGTGCGCCAGGAGGTGAAAGACCCAAGCGGCAAACTGGTCGCGCAGACCATGCGTGCGTTCGACGCGCTCAACCGCTTGCAGCGGGAACAGTCCAATGCCAAAGATGCGGGCACGCGTTTTGAATACGATCCGGCTGGCAACCTGAAGGCGACCATTGACCCGACGGCCCGCGTCAGCAAGGGAACTTACGACACGTTTAATCGTCTGATACAACAGATGCTCCCTGCGGTGGATGCCACGGGAAAACCAGCAACAATCGATTATGCCTACACGCCGCAGGATCAGCTTGCCTCCGTGCTCGATCCGCGCCGCTTGCAGACACGCTACGTCGTCAATGGGCTGGGGCAGCAAACGGCGCTCGTCAGCCCGGATACCGGCACAACGACCACGCAGTTCGACGGAGCTGGAAACGTGATAGCAAGCCTTGATGCGGCTGGACGCAAGACCGCCTA
>NZ_JAQOZV010000204.1:0-778 GCF_030348125.1 Massilia sp. DJPM01 | reverse complement strand
CTAGCAGCCTGTCGGGCTTTGAGCCGTAATCGAAGTCACATCGTCCGCTTGCCCGGGCCGAAGTCAACGACCTTTTCTTGTGCTAATTCAACCTGCGCATGAGAAAATATTGTCTTCGCAATTTCGCACGCCCATCATGTCCGGATTCATCCTCGTCGACCGCAAGACCGCCTATCTGATGCCACCGTCGCTGGAAGATTGGCTCAACGAAGATCATCTCGCACGGTTCATCGTCGAGGTCATCGACCAATTGGATCTATCGAATCTGACGCGTCGATATGCGGGACGCGGGTCGAAGGCGTATCACCCGTCCATGCTCCTTGGGATTCTGGTGTACGGCTACGCCAGCGGCATCTTCTCGAGCCGCCGACTCGAACGCGCGACGTACGACTCCGTCGCGTTTCGTTTCATTGCGGCGGGCAGCCATCCCGATCATGACACCCTGGCCACGTTCCGGCGGCGCTTCCTTGCAGAGGTCGTAGACGTGTTTATGCAGGTGCTCGAATTGGCCAAGGAAATGCATCTGCTTAAGTTGGGCACGATAAGCCTCGACGGCACCAAGATTCATGCCAACGCCTCCCGTCATAGCGCCCTGTCGCACGGTCATATTGAAAAACTTGAAGTGCAACTCAAGGCGGAAGTGCAGGAACTACTGGCGCTGGCCGAACAGGCCGATCAGGCCGACGTTCCAGACGGCGCCAACTTGCCCGAGGAAATCAAGCGGCGCGAAGACCGTCTCACCGTCATGGCCGACGCCACGCGCAAGATCGCGGCAAGG
>NZ_JAQOZV010000203.1:0-782 GCF_030348125.1 Massilia sp. DJPM01 | reverse complement strand
TATATACAAAGCGATCCGATTGGATTAAATGGCGGCATCAACACATACGCATATGTTAATGGGAATCCCGTTTCAGCTATCGATAAGGATGGACGCTTTGGGACTATCGTCGTCGGTGCCATTGGTGGTTTTGCTTTTGATCTGTTCTGGCAGCTCTCTCATCAGTGTTCGCCAGACTTGACGAAAGTTGACTGGGGCGAAGTCGGAGCAAGTACTCTCGTGGGCAGTGCCCTTGGTGCTGTCCCGGGACTGGGGTTAGGTGGGGCGGCGGCGCTTCGGTTAGGTGCTACCGAGGCTACTGTGCAAGGCTTGGCTGCAGGAGTAGGCGGTTACTTAGGTGGTCTTACAACAGGTGGACTACACAATAAGGAAAAGTGCGACTGTCGCACAGCCAAGTAACAACTTAGGAACTTGTATGACATGGTGGAAAATGCTGTTGGCGTATGGGGCCGTGATTTTACTTGACTTGTTAGTGTCGAGAAGTCTGGGGCGTCAGGTGACGCAGGGTGAAATGCTTGCGGGTGCGTTCGCAGGGATATTTGTATGGTTGCTGCAGTGGAGAAAGCGAAAATAGCTTATTGTCTGTACTGCAACTACTATCGCGACTACGACCTACAAACTGAGCGTTATATCCAAAGCGATCCTATCGGGCTTGAAGGCAATCCTCCCAAGTTAAGGAATTTCCTCGAAAATATGCTGAAAATGCGATAAATAGCTTGACATTTCAATTGTGAGCTGCGCCGCCAGTGATATTTTTGCGCACTGGCTACCATGTCCCTTAT
>NZ_JAQOZV010000202.1:0-857 GCF_030348125.1 Massilia sp. DJPM01 | reverse complement strand
TGTCCATCGGAATAGCCTGGTGGCGGCCGGAGAGCGCAGCGGACGCAGCCTGTCCGTGAACTGGCCGTTATGGGCTGATGGCAGCATGCGGCCCGATCCTGCGAGCATTCTCCATATGCGTGACAATTTCGGTCTTGTCCCGATGGACAATGCGGCGGGCATGGCAGCGTTTTACCAGGCACTTGCCAGTGGACAGGCCCAGGTGCTGGTGGCTGCGGGCGAACGGAACAAGCTGCTGGCGGTATTCGGCGGCCATGCCGCGCCTGTGCCTGTCGCTGCGCTTGCCGCAGATAAGCAGAGCGTGATACCGGATCAGTTGGTCGACTTGAATTACAAGCTTGCGACGGTCTTGCTGCAGCTGGTATCGAGCTTGATCAAGGTCAAGCCTGAAGATATCGACCTCGACAGCGAGCTCAGCGAATATGGTTTCGATTCGATTTCGCTGACCGAACTGGCTAACAAGCTCAACCAGGAATACGGACTGGAACTGATGCCGACGCTGTTTTTCGAGCATGGGACCGTGTCCAGCCTGGCCACTTACCTGGTCGAGGCGCATCAGGCGGTGTTTGCGCGCCGCTTTGGCTCACGGGCCAGTGCGGCGGCAGCCATGCCGCAGCCGCAGACAGCTGCTGCCCCGGTTCAGGCTGCGGCGCCAGTCAGCCGCCGCAGCCGCTTTGGCACACCGTCCGCTGTGACGGCTGCTTTGCCGGAAGCGATCGCCATCGTCGGCATGAGCGGCTGCATGCCGATGGCTGACGACCTGGATGCCTTCTGGACCAACCTGGTGGAAGGGCGCGACTGCATCAGCGAAATTCCTGCCAGCCGCTGGGACTGGCAGGCGATGTTCGGCGATCCGG
>NZ_JAQOZV010000201.1:0-866 GCF_030348125.1 Massilia sp. DJPM01 | reverse complement strand
CCAGCTCCTGGCTGGCCGGGGAATGTCATTTCCGCAGTAAATTCTTGTTTTACATGCAATAAAGCCGCGGCGCCCTGCCCGGCGAAGTCTTCCCTGGCGTCCTTCCTGCGGCGACAAATAGTTTTTTATTGCCCTCAAGTTTGGCGCATCGCTGTCGTCTGGCGCCGTGCCTGGTCGCGCCTTGAGGCCCAAAATAAAAAATAGTCACCCGAAATCCCCCTAAACTTTCCAGATCGCAATCCGTTATAGATAAGGACTGCGGTGTGATTGTCCCGGCACAAAGGGGCACACCAAGGCAAACGGCACGGAGCCAACATGAATAAGTAGCAATTGCAAGGAGCAATACCATGAGCGTCATCAATACCAACATCTCGTCCCTGAACGCACAACGCAACCTGAGCACCTCGGCTTCCGCCCTGTCGACCTCGCTCCAACGCCTGTCCTCCGGCTTGCGTATCAACAGTGCAAAAGACGATGCGGCTGGCCTGGCGATTTCTGAACGTTTCACGTCGCAAATCCGCGGCCTGGATCAAGCCAAGCGCAATGCCAACGATGGTGTATCGATGCTGCAAACGGCGGAAGGCTCCCTGCAATCGACCGGTAACATCCTGCAGCGCGTACGTGAACTGGCTGTGCAGTCGTCCAACGCCACCAACTCGGCCGGCGACCGCAAGGCCATCCAGGCTGAAGTCGGCCAGTTGCTGTCGGAAGCGGACCGTATTGCCCAAACCTCGGAGTTCAACGGCTTGAAACTGCTCGACGGCAGCTTCGGTACCGCCACCTTCCAGGTCGGCGCGAATGCCGGCCAGAGCATCCAGGCCACCACCGCCAACTTCCGCACCAATAACTACGGCAACAACGAAGCC
>NZ_JAQOZV010000200.1:0-870 GCF_030348125.1 Massilia sp. DJPM01 | reverse complement strand
GTGATCAAGGTGCTGCTGCAGATGAAGCACAAGACGCTGGTCAAGAGTTTGCACAGCACGCCGCTCAATCCTTACTTCGATCTCTCCGACAGTCCGTTCTATGTGGTCCAGGAGACGGCGCCATGGCGGGCGCAAACCGATGCGCAGGGGCGTGCATTGCCGCTGCGCGCAGGGGTCAGTTCGTTCGGCTTTGGCGGCGTCAATGCCCACGTGGTGCTGGAGGAATATGTGCCGGCGGCGGCAATGGCGCCGGCAGTCGTGCAGGGCCCGTCGCTGATCGTGCTGTCGGCCCGCAATGAAGATCGCCTGCGCGAGACGGCGGCCAATCTGCTGGCCTATCTGCAGCAGCATGAGCAGACCGATCTGACGGCGCTGGCGTATACCTTGCAGATTGGCCGGGATGGGATGGAAGAGCGGCTGGGCTGGGCGGTATCGTCGCTGGCGGAGCTGGTCGGCAAGCTGCGCGGTTTCGTTGCTGATGGCACTCTTGGCGATGGCGTACGGGGACAGGTCAAGCGCAACAAGGAGGCATTGTCTTCCCTGGCCGGTGACGACGACATGCCGGCCTTGCTCGATACCTGGCTAGCCAAGGGCAAGTATGCGCGGCTGCTGGACGTCTGGGTCAAAGGCCTGGGCGTGCAGTGGGAACGCTTGTATGGTGCGGTCAAGCCGCAGCGGCTGAGTCTGCCGACCTATCCGTTTGCGAAGGAACGGTATTGGGTGGAAGCGAGGGCGACAGCTGCGGCTGGCATCGCCTCGACGCTATTGCATCCGCTATTGCACGCCAACACCTCGGATTTGAGCGAGCAGCGCTTTACCTCGACTTTCAGCGGCAATGAGTTCTTCCTGGCCGATCATCAGGTCCAGGCA
>NZ_JAQOZV010000020.1:0-116086 GCF_030348125.1 Massilia sp. DJPM01 | reverse complement strand
AATGGCAAGAGCGCTAATCGGTGAGGCGGACGTGTAGTCGTCCTCGATGTGCCACATGTTTCCTGTGCCAGGATTGATCGGTTCGCCGCACTTTGGCTGTGGGGCACCGCCGCCGCAACTTGGGCCGTTGTCCGACGGCTTGCCAGGTGGGGCTTTAGGCTCGGGAACGGGTGTTTCTGTCACGCATTTGTCGACATCCGGATAGTATTTTTTCCCTACGGGGCATAGGCATGTGTCACTTCGCTTATCGATAACAAACTCCCCGCCGCCCGCTGGTGTCGGGCTGCAATAGGCAACTCCCGGACTACGTGCGTCGACCTGACCATTCGAGACGAGGTTGTATAAACAACGGATATTTGCTACCGGGCCTACAAGATTTGGTTCTTCCGACACCGCGTCTGGATCGACGCGCGGAGATGTAAACATTCCGGCAAAATAGTCGGCAAAAGCCACGCATGCAGCTTGTCGCGATGCAACGGGAGCATGCGTCGTGCCCACGACGTACATGTATTTGACTTGCGGCGCTGTGGCTTGCGCTGGAGATGTGAAAAACATCAAAAAAATGAAGAAGGTTGCAGATTTCGCGACCTTACCTAAAGTTGAAAGTGTTGCGATCAGGTGCTGCCCGCAGCCACCCGCTTCTTTCATCCCGAAAAATACGAACTTGCCCATACATCTCCTAAGGTCACGCACAAAAATCGTCTGATCCGTACATAGGGTGTCGGATGCGAGACAAATATTCAGTGCCTATCATGGCCAAAATATTAAAAATATCATTGTAACATTTATCCAACTTAAAAGAAAGAAATGTTGATAATTTTATATGATTTTTCCATTTCGCAGGTGGTCGCGCGCGCTGGCGACCTTGGACAGGCAGGCATCAAGGCGCCGAGCATTCCAACGGCCAGCCTGTGAGCAACACCGCCGCGCACCTCGGGCAGCGCCATCAGGACTCATCGTCCAGTCCGTCTGAGGCAACGTCCGCGATGTCGTTTATGTCGTGCCTGCTATCCGTGGGCAATTCCGCTTCGATGCTGCATGAATATCCGCCGTCTTTTGTCAGGCTATGTGTCACGCGCGTGATCACCCATTCATTGTCGACGCCCTCACGAAAACCCGAGGTGATCAGCTTGCCTTCGGCGCCGAAGGCTGGCCGACCTGGCAGGGTCAGCGATAAAACAGACTTTTGCCGATCGCGCTTCGCAAGTTCGGCCTGCGCCAGCGCTATCGCCATTTCCTTGGTCGGTTGGTACTGCTTCAGCCGGGTGACCGGCTCGCCGTTGCCCACCTTTACCTCGTGCCGCTTGCTCTGCTTCATCTTGTGATAATAGGCGATTACCGTGCCCGAACTATCCCGCGCCGTTTCCATGACGTGAAAAGATGTTATACCGCTTGCCGGGGTAACGTTGATGACCGTCAGCACCTGCCCGCCGACTGACTTCGACTCGCCGCGCTTGGCCAGGATCAGCCGGCCGTTCGCGGGCTTCACGATAACGTCGTACTTCTTTCCCAGGCGGACAAGCAGGTTCAGATCTGATTCGTCTTGCTGGGCCACGTAGGGCAGTGCAACCGACTTCAGCGAAGCGGACACGGCGCCTTCCATGCCATGTTCCTTTGCGATCTTCGTCACCATCGCGCCCAGAGTCGTGCCGGCAGCCCAGCTTCGGGTCTTCTGGCTTTGCAAGTTCGCCTTCCCTTTCGGCGTTTTGTCGAAAATCGCCCCGCGAGCGCGAACTGTCATTTCGCCTGGCCAGCCGCTGTACTCGATTTCATCGACACAAAACATACCCATGCGGGCATTCACACCGTCGTAGCCCAAGAACACTTCCAGCTCCGCACCCTTGGGCGGCTTCTGAATCGGGGCGGCGGGGTCGTAGTCGGAAAGCTTAATTTCCAGCATGTCGGACGTGATGCCGGTTTCGTCGGTCAACGACAACGACAGGAAGCGGCTTTCAATAACCGCGGTGATGTCGGTCGAATTCGCAAGTACCTGATAGGTCGGCTTCAAGTCCATAGCGTTGGCCCATCCACAGCGACAGGCTTGAACAGTTCCGGCAGGTTGACGCGCACGTTCGGCGGCAGCGTGGGCCCGCGATCAGCCAGTCCAGGGTTCGCCTGCAGCACCTGCTCGACCGTCTGCTGGTCCTGGCGGCCGTAATATTTCCAGGTAATGTAATCGGCCGTGTCGCCGTATTTGGTGATGTAGATCGCCATCAAATTCGCCCGATGATTGATTGTGCCGTGGTGCGCACGGATACCGCAAAGACGTTCAACTGATTCATGCCGACCATGCTGTTGCGGACCGCCGCGATGGCTACGGGGTCGGCCTGGCCCGCGCCCAGGTCGACGCCGGCGCGCTGCAACACGCTCGATGCGGACCCTGCGGCCCGCGAGATGTTCCCGCCCACATTGACCAGGCCATTCATTGCGCTTCCGACGCCTGCGACCGATTTGACGCCAGCCAGAAGGCCACCAGCGTCGCTACCTGCGTTCTGTAGCGTCTTCGCTAAATTGACGCCGCTACGGACCGCCTGAAGCGTCCCAGACGCCTGATTGCCTAAGGCAGCAGCATAGCTGGTGACTGTTACCAGCGAATCGGCCAATGCGCCCAGCATGTTGCCGCCGCCGTTGCGTGCCGTGGTCGCCAGGTTCTTCGCACTGATGACCAGATCGGATGAGATCGGGAACCCCTGCGTGGTTGCTCCCAGCGCCGAAGCGATCAGGCCCAGCCCGCTGTCCTCCGGAGCCCGCTTTAGCTTGATGCTGAAATCCTGCTTCCGTGCCACGCCGCGCGCGGCAAAGATTGACCCCGTTTCGTCTATGCTTTCAATCACCCATTGCCCAAGCATGTTGCCGCGACCGTCGATCAGCGCTTGCGGCTTTTGCAGCTCGGCCAGCGCCCGCATTGCGTCCAGCTGGCCGGTGCCCCCGAAGTGTTCAGGAAAGATGAGTCCGGTCAGCGTGAACGCGTCTTCACCAGGACCAGTTGGTTGCAGCGTGTTCAGCTTCCCGAAGCGCGCCTGCGCGGCCCAGGTGTAAGCAGTGCTGCGCTGGAACTCCTGGTAAGCGGCCGTCTGAAGGCCGAACGAATACGGTCCCAGCTTCATCATAATTTCGCTCATTGCGTGCCGTCCCTCATGCTGCTGCGCGACTTGACAGCATGCTCGCGCTGCTGCAGCTTGGTAATTTCATCCGCGAGCGCCCGCGCGTCCTGGCCCGGCTGCTGCGTGATGTTGAATGTGTTCGTCGTGCTGCTGCTTGCGCCAGCAGCGGCGCCGATGCCGCGCACTGGCGGCAGTACAGGCACGGTGCCAGCCATCGTAGGCGTCGGACCTGTGAACAGCGATTTCGCCGCGTTCCAGCCACCGCTTACCAAGGTGCCCGCGTTCGCCCCCAGTTGCATCGTCTTGTCGATCACGCCGCCGATGTTGTCGCCGATCCACTTGATAGATTTGAGCACCATGTTGATCGGTGTCAGCATGAAGTTGAACGCGGCGGCCACCACTTCGCCGCAGACCTTGCCCGCGTTTCCGAAGTCAGTCGTGGTTTGGGATGCAGCCCCGACTGGCGTCAACAGGTCGCCGAACCAGCCAGCCAGCGACTTGACCCAGCCGCCCATGGTTTCAAGCACCGGCATGACGACAGGCTTCAGCACGGCCCAGACTGGAGCGAACGCGGCGCTGATAGCCTCCCCAACTGGCGCCAGGCCGGCCATAAGCGCAGTGCCGAAGCCGCTGAAAAACGCCTTCAGCGGTTCCCAATATTTCCAGATCAGCAGTCCGGCGGCGGCGATGCCCACGGCAACCCCGGCGATTACTGCCATTGGCGCGACGGAAATCATGAACGCGAGAGCCAGCGGGCGCAGCACGGCCAGCAAGCCGGGGATGATGCGGCCCACGCTGGCCAGGCCACGCCCCAGCAGGCCGATTGCGCTCGTCGCGCCACCGCCGACAAGGGCGCGGGTCATCATCATCTGCGCGCCTGCGTAGATGCCCATCGCCCCAGCTGCGGCGACCAGCAACGGGCCAACAACGGCCAGGCCGACGCCCAGAGCTGTCACGCCGATAACCAGCGTACTGGTCAGCTTCGGATTGCGTTCGCTGAACTTGCTGAACTTTTCCAGCGCGTTCGAAGCCATCACAAGCGCCTTCGTGTACAACGGCAGAATCTGACCGCCCAGGCGCAGCTTTACATCGGCCAGATCAGCGTGCGCCTTGATTTCCATGCCTGACGCGTTCTTTTGCGCTTCGCCGAAGATTTGATTTACGTCGTACGCGCCGCGGTTCTTCTTCTCGTCCTTGTCGATCAGGCCGCGCTGCAGAACCATCGTCGCTAGCAGGTCGGCGCCCTTACGGTTCGACACAATGCTGGCGATTACATCGGCAATTTCCTTGTCTTCTGTGACGCCCTTTTTCGCCAGCGTGGGGATCAGGATTTGCTTGACCCATTCATACTGGGATTCGCGGAACAGGTCGCTGCCCAGCAGCGCGCCGGGATTCAACTGCGATGTCTGGCCCACCTTGTCGTGTTTCACCTTCGACCTGTCGCCGATCAGTCCGTACTTATCCAAGTTCATCGCGGCGCGCTTGGTCGTGCGGCCCTGGTACAGACTTGAATACGACGCTGACAGACCCGTACCCACCTTGTCGCCGCCTTGCATCTGCACCAGGGGTTCGAGCTGGTAATAGAAGGCGTCGTCACGTGTGAGTTTCGCCGCAATACCGCCAGTCGAAATAACGTTGCGCCATTCGCTTGCGCCAACGCGGCCACCAGTCGCGGAAACGACTTTCTGAATCAGGTTCGCCTGCGCTTCGAATTCTTCCTTGCTGTGCGCACCGCCGCGCAGTTCGACAACCTTCAGCATGTCCATGAAGGCAGCTTCGTTTTCCTTGCCCTTGGCGCCGTAAATCGCGGCATTACCAAATTTCATTTTTGCCAGCGTGGGAACAACGTTTTCCGTGTCGTGCATGGTCGTAAAGATCGACAGCGCGTCGCGGGTCAGCTCCAGGTTTTCCAGCTGACTGGTGCCGAACGTTTTAATCTGCTTGGCGTAGGTGAATGCCTCATGAGAAACGGCGTCACCCAGGCCCAGTGCCGTGATCCGCGACTTCTCGGTTTCGTAGTGCTTCGCCTCATTGACGCCAGGTACGACCGAACGAATGATCGCACCGCCAGCGACAGTGGCGCCGACGCCGGCCGCGCCGACTTTGACGGCCTTGCTGTTGATGCGATCTTGCCGCTCCTGCCCCTGCTGCAGCCGGTTCTGCGCAACGCGCAGGGCGTCAATTGTCTTGATGTTGTTCAGGTACTTCAGGCGCAGGCCGTCAACGCTCTTGCCCATGCTTTCAAACGTACGGATACCCGACTTCAGTTCGCTCTGCTTTCGGACCAGTTCACCGATGGACTTGCCGATCCCCTTCAGCATGGACGACGTCGACCCCAGCGCCGACTTCAGCCCTGGGGTCACGGTTCCGCCGATAGTGATTGTGGTATTTAGACGTTTATTTGCCATGCTCTTTTGCCAGTCGCTCCAGGTAGGCTGTGAACCGCGACGTTCGCATGCTCAGCATTTCCGCCTCTGCCCATCCGGTGTGAGATGCCAGCGCAAGCATCCCGTCAAGGCAGTAGTCCGCGCTTAGTCGATAAAAAGCTGGAACGCTTCCTGTACGCGGCGATAGTCACGCAGGCCCATGGCGCGCAAGTTCGAAGGGGCCAGGCCACACAGCTTTGCCATGAATTCGACCTCTCTGGCTGCGTCGCTGCCGGTAGTGAGGTCATGCACCAGCTGGTCATCAACAGTCGGCTCGCGCATGCGCAGCGCGCCCACGTTGGTGCCGTCGATGTTCAGCGGCTTGGTCAGCGTGATATCTGCGGCACTGCCGTCAGCATTCATTTTTACGTTCGAAGTGTTTGCCATGTCGTGCGCCTAATGAAATGATTGTAGAGACTGGCCGATCCACGCCGGCCAGAGGTTGTTACATGCCGAGTGCGGCGCGCTGGGCGGCCAGCATATCCACGCCATTGACGATGTGAATCATGTTGATGATGTCGATTTCATGCACCACGACGTCGCCGTGCTGCAGCTTGTAGTAGTTCAGGTTCATGGACAATTTCAACATCGGCTTTTCGCCAGCCTTTACGCTGCCCATATCGACTTCTAAAACCTTGCCGCGCATGACGTGTGTGACAGGCGTTGTGGTGCCGTCATACGATTCCAAGGATTCGCGCAGCGTGAACGGGACGAACTGTCCCTCGGCCACGCCCCAGTACGACAGCGCATCGCGACTGAACTGGATCATGGTGAAGTCGGCGTCCATTGCCTCTTGCCCCATGCTCAGCTTGACCGGGGCGTTCATGCCCCCGCCACGAAATTCCTCCGTCTTGAGGGTCAGCTTTGGCGGGGTGACTTCATCGACCTGGCCAGCAAAGCCTTTGCCATCGATGAACAGGTTAAAATTTTTCCGAACGTCGCGGGCGGCCATATTAGAAGATCTCCTTGATGTAGTCGTTCACCAGATGGCTGCGGAACGTAATGTGCTCAGCTGGGTACACTGGCGTGAAATCGAAGTCGAAATACACCTTGCCCTGCGCGATCTGCAACGGTGTATTCAGGTCCGGGTCGGCATAGCACTTGCCGCCCAGGATTGCGCCGATAGCGGTCAGGTGGCGCAGATACGCGTTCACGCCTTCGACCACCTCGGTCATGTAGTTTTTTGTAATGCCTCGATCCACGGCCCACAGGTGAGCGCGCAGCAGGCTGTCGTTGATAATGTCGGCGGTGCGCACGACGCACAGGAATGCCCACTTCGGATCACTCGACAGCGTGCGATTGCCCCACAGGCGGTATCCGTCTTCACGGATGATGGTTGCGACCTTCTTTTCGTTCAGCATGTTGGCGCGGCTGTTTGCGTCGCCCAGCGTGAAATCAATTGCTCGCTCGGTGCCCTGAATGCCGTTGAACAGTTGATTCGATGGCGACCACCAAAAGCCCAGGTCGTTGTCGATGCGGGCCTGGATGCCTACTGCGCCAGCGCTCGAATACTGCGTGACCAGCACGCCGTCTTCGGTCTTCAGAACTTTCGGGTCGATGACATAGATGCGCTTGCTGCCAAAGTCGCCAGCGTAGGCGATGGCCGCGGCGTCGTTCGTGCTTGGACCGTCCGCAAAGATGGTTGCCTTCAGGCGGTCAGCAATGCCCACTAGTTCGGCTACCACAGCATTGCCCGCGCTGCCCAGGCCAGGAGCGAACGTCGCGCCAGTGCCTGCGCCTGCGCCGGTCAAGGCGAACGTTGGGGCTACGGTGTAGCCGCTGCCGCTGTTGGTGATCGCGCGCTTTGTGACGACGCCGCCCAGAATCGTGGCCGTTGCTGTCGCGCCGCTACCGCCAGTGCCGCCCGTTATGGTTAGAGGGTATGTGCCGTCCGTGTAACCGCTGCCGGCCATGCCGGTCAGGGTGACAACGCCGCCTGTTACGCGCTGGTGGGTGAAGCCAGGAGCGCACAGCAGGCGCGGCTGATACCCAAGTGTGGATTGTGCGGCACGGAAGGCGTGCACGCCCTTGTACTGGCCAGTAATCGCATCGACGCCGCCAAGAATGTTCGCCAGGGTTGCAATATCGGTGACCTCCTTTGCCACTCGCACAACGATCACGACAGCGCCGCACTGATCGAAAATCGAGTCCATCGCCGACGGCAAAGTGCCCAGGCCCAGGCCGGTCATGTCCAGTTTCGCAGCTTCGATGCGCGAACCGGCGACCAGTACAGGAGTGTTCAGCGGGAACGCAACAGGGTCAGCGTCCGGTGCGGTGCCGACGATGCCGATAACGCTCGACTTCACGGTGGAAATTGGACGTGCGCCGCCGTCAATGTCGATTACTTCGACGCCATGCAGAAATTGTTCAACGGCCATAGTTATGTCCTAAAATATTTGGAATTCGCAGTCTGTATTTTGCCGAGCAACTGGGC
This sequence comes from Massilia sp. DJPM01, assembly GCF_030348125.1. Classification (NCBI taxonomy): domain Bacteria; kingdom Pseudomonadati; phylum Pseudomonadota; class Betaproteobacteria; order Burkholderiales; family Oxalobacteraceae; genus Massilia; species Massilia sp. DJPM01. Next base: position 108,122 of record NZ_JAQOZV010000020.1, on the reverse strand, counting down.
CGGGTTCCTCCGGTGGGTTTTCCAAAAAAAATAACCGCCCGGGCTGCGGCGGTCGAATGATGTTTGACGGCGCTCAGATATATTCTTCGATGACGACGAGCCCCGCAGCACCATTGCCCCCTGCTGCCGTGCCGCCCGCTTGGTTGAGTGCAACTCCGCTGCCACCGGTGCCGAAATTCACAGCGTTGACCCCGGCGCTGTTGCCGGGTGCGCCAGATGGTCCCGGCCCCAGCGGGGACGATCCACCAGAACCGCCCAGCATGCCGCCCGTGGACGCGGAACTGGCCAGCGTCGCTGCCCCTGCCGTGCCGACAACGGAAAGCAGGTTCGCCCCGGTCGGCACGCTCGACGCCGCGCTGTTGCCGTTGACCGCTGGCGGAACCTGGTTGTTCAGCAGGCCTCCCCCCGGCCCACCTGGCGCAATCAACAGTGCGCCTATTGATGACGACCCGCCGATGGCCCCCGCCGTATTGGAAGCTGCAACACCGCCAGCGCCCACGGTGACAATCTTCGATGCGCCGATGTCCGCAACATTTAACAGGTTGACCCCGTACGCGCCAGCAGACCCTGGGGCGCCCACGCTTACATTGCCCGCAGCTGCGCCCCCGGCCCCACCCGCAGCGCCGCCGCCGCCTTGAACTTGCGCCTTGATGAATATCATGCCGACAGCAGGCGTGTACGTGCCCGCCCCGGTAGGCGTGAATGCCGCCCCGTTAATCGATACCTGCTGAACACCGGCATTCAAGCGGTAGACCAGAATTCGGTTCAACCTCCCGGCGACCTTGACGTACTCGGTTGTTGCCAGCTTCTTCGAACTGTCATCGGGCGTCGGCGTGGTCTTCGCGGTCACTACGCCCGCCGCTGTCGCGGTCAATGCCAGCGACAGTAATGTGCTTTGATCTTGCTTCATAAATCAATACTCCACGACGACGACGCCCGCGCCGCCGGATGCGTATCCGCTGCCGCTAACGCTGCGCAGCCCGAAGCCGCCGCCACCGCCGCCAAAGCCGCCGAGCCCTGGCCCGCACAGCGTGCCCGCACCGCTGCCGCCACCGCCGCCGCCGTCGCCACCGCTGCCGCCTGGGCCGCCCACCCTCCCACCGCCACCGCCGCCGCTACCGCCTGGGGCGCCTGACGCCGCCCCGCCGCCGCCCATGAAGCCGTCGAACGGGAAACGGATAACGGCATACGAACCCACCCCGCCGCCGTAAGCATCCGGTCCTGGCAATGCCTTGGAATTGCCGAACGCGCTAGCGCCGCCCAGGCCGTAGCTGCCAGCGCCGCCCATCAAATTGACCGACATAACCGCGCCGCACACGCCGCCGCCGCCCGTGATGAAAGTTCCGAACTGCGAAACACTGCCGCCCTCTCCCAGCTGCGAGCCAGCGCCGCCGCCGCCGCCGCCCCACTGATTCCGGCCGGCCCCGCCTTGTCCGCCGCTTGCGCGGAAGTCACCGCCAGTGCCGCCAGTGCCGCCAGTGCCACCCAGGCCGCCAGCATTCACCGTAGAAGAACCGACGTTGCCGACTTTGCCGCCCTGCCCGCCCAAGGCAGTCAGCATCGTGCCAAACGTCGACGCAGTACCCGCCCCGCCAGTGCCCGCCCCGCCTGTTCCGTCAACGGTCGTTACAGTAGACAGCCCGCCAACACCTACCGTTACCGCAAAGCTTGCCAGTGGTGCCACGCTGAATACGCCAATGGCAAATTCGCCGCCGCCGCCGCCGCTAGGCCCGCCGCTTAATACGCCCGCGCCATCTAGATTGTTGCCGCCACCGCCGCCGCCCGCCACCAGTCGCACACGGAGTTTCGACACGCCAGCGGGGACGACAAAAGTGCCGCTCTGCTCAAAAACCTTGTATGACCCCTGCCCGAAAATGCCCAAGAAGCCATTCGGGCGCGTCAAGTTCGACGCATTATCTTTCGTATGTGACAGGATGTTGTCATCTGCGTGGATGCCCATGTTTTACGCTCCTTCAAGCAATGCGTGTGCGCGGGCCGACACTGTTGCAGTATCGCTGCGCACAAAGATTTTTTCACCTTCAGTCAGAAGACAGCCGGTCTTTTCGTATTCGCAATTCGGCAGCAGAATGCGGTCGTATGCGATCCAGTCGGCATCTGCCGCTGCAATCCCCGTGCCGAATGCCAGCCGAATCCTGACTGGCACGGAACCGCGATTAACGAGCGAGACGTTAGCAACAGCGGTTTCATTCGCCGGAACGGCTGAACCTAACTGCTGCTCAACACCCGCGACTAAATTAGCCTTCCCAAAGATCATGGATGCCATTAGATTTGCCCTATGTAGTAGCCAATAAACTTGATCCGTTTCGGGATCTTCAGTGGTTCGTTCGGTTCGTTTTGCACGAACAGAACTTCAGCCCCCAGCGGGAGCGCAATAGACAGCTTCAGGCTGACGCCTGTAAGCACTTGGAATTCGTGCTGGCGCGATCCCTCGACGTACACCGCCACGCCGTCAGTGGTGCAGACGTTCAACGTGAACGTATCCTGCCCCGCCGCCGCAACCTGGCGTTCCTTAATGACATCGACCAGGATATTTGCGTCAGTCTGGTCAGCCCATTCCGTGTTTCCGTCCGCGTTATTGATCTTGCGCAGCACCTGGTGCGTTGTCCCGCCAGGGATGATGTACGCCCGCGTGATTGTCGAGATAACCCACTGGCGGGTCGCGCCCACATACTGCGTATCGACCACCAGCGTGATCGAACTTGCGTTATGCACCTTCATAGCCGCGTCAATAATCATGTCGCGGGTGCTGCCGTCCGCTGCAACTGGTTTCCAGGTCGCGGGGAAATTTCCCACAGCGAACAGCGCCCCATCCTGATCGAACACGCCGACCTCATGGATTGCGAAACCGCCGACGTTCGACGGAATGAGCATTTCCGCGTGCATGATTGTCAGGTCGTTGGTGTCGACGCGCAGCGAATTGATCATCGTGCGGTATACCTCCCGCACAAGCGCGGTCTGCATAGGGTCCGGGGTTGTTGGATTCCCGCTTCCGTCGCCGACAGCCATTTGCGTTAGGTTCACGGTAGCGCCGCCAGCGGACACCGCGGCGAGCTTCGCCAAACCCAGCGCTGTTATCTTAATTACGAAAGTGGTCATCATGCCTCTGCGGAAATTGAAACTATTTCACCTGTCAGTGCAGCGCCGCCGCCGAATATGTCACCACTGATCCCGGCATTGACATGCAGCGCCGCCAGATGGCTGCGCACGTTCTTGGTACTCTGAATCACGTCCAGGATCGTCTGGTACGATGCCGGCGTAGGGATGCCGTAGCCTGTAACGTCCAGCGAAATGCTGAACGTGTACGGCGCTCCGGTTGGCACTGCGTTGAACCACTCGGTCAGGCCGACTGGAAAGCCCAGCGCTTTCAGGGCTGTGCGGACTGCGCACGGCGTGCCTTTTTTGCGGTGCACCTGGATACTGGCCTTGATCGCACCGCGCTTCTGATCGGTGGACCAACCGGTATCCCATTTGTCTACGCTGAACTGCCATGCCAACCAGGGCAGCAAGTGCGCCGCGCATGCGTCCGGGTTCCATGACTCGCGTACGGCCAGCGGAACATCGGTCAGCCGCGCTACGGCCAGCGACATGGATTGCTCGACCTTCGACGCGTTGCATGGCAGCAGGTGGTCAGGCATCGATGCCGCCCAAAGTCAGGGTGATGCCGATGCAATACGCTGCTTGGTTCCACGCGGTGACGATGCTGGCCACCGGCGCCGCCAGGGCTACGCGCTGCACGCCTGGCTGGTGCAGGGCCGCGTACACGCCCGACAGGGTTACGTCGCGGCCCAGGCGATGCGATGCGTTCGCGTACGCCTGCATAGCGGCCCGCGCCGTTTCGATGACCACTGTTGCGTCGGGGCCGTCGAACAGAACCAGTGAAGCTGTCACGCTGTAGTTGATGATATTGCCAGCGACAACGTGTACGTTGTCCGTCAGCGGGCGCACGTCGTCGGCGCTCAGTGTCGCATTGACGGCGGCCAACAGTTCAACCGATGGTGTGCCGTTGCTCTCGCGGGACAGCACCGCAACAGAGACGACGCCCGGTGTCGGGCTGTCAACAGCCACGTCCAGCACGTCGGCATCGGCGCCCAAGGCGTGAAAAACATACGCGCCTTCCGGCCCCGCAGTGCTGAACCCCTCAAATGACAGTTGCACGCGCCGGCGCAGACTGTCGTCGTCCTCGTACACGGCCAGTGTCGGGGGTGTGGACTTAAGGTCTTCAGCCACCAGCAGAAGCCGTTCCACATCGTAGCGGGCGGCGATCTGGTCCAGGTCGGTTTTCTCGGCGTAGGCCAGGGTGATTGCCTTCACGGCTTCGTTGACACGCTGACGCAACAGCACTTCGCGGTACGCGCACACTTCCATGATCTTGAATGCCGGATCGGATTCGACCAGTGCGCTAAACAGCGGATCGCGGGCCTGCAAATCGGCCAGCATTGCCGTCAAAATCGTTTCATAATCCAATGATTCGACAGCATCAGGAAAGGGAAGCTGTGAAAGATCGACAGCGGTAAAAGCACCTGCCATTATTTAATCTCGATTCCGTCAAGCTTGATTACTCGGCCTTCCGGCAGATACTCGCCGATCAGGTCAATTTCGATGTGGCCAGGCACGGCGTTGACAATGACCGCCTTGTGCAGCTTGAACCGCGGCTCGTTCAAGCGCAGCGCTTCCGCCGCAGCAGCGTACATATCCAGGATGGTTTCGCTGTTGATAGGCGCGTCGACCAGGCGCGGAAGCCGGCTGCCATAGTCGCGGCGCATCACACGCGTGCCGATTGGTGTCGTGAGAATGTCGCATATTGACTGGCGCAAATGCGTTATGCCGCCAAGCCGCTTACCTGTGAGTGCGTTTATTCCGTCCATGCTGCCATTGTCGGCGGCACGGACGGAACGGTCCTCCGGTGGGTTTTCCGTACTTAAACCGGCTTCGTGGTCAGTTGCAAGTCGCCTTGCTCGCGGTGCTTGTGAAGGGCCAAGCTGATTGCGCTCATTGCAATGACATCTGCGTCAATAGAAACGATATCGCCAGAAATGTGAGCGCCCTCTCTGCCGGTCAGCCCCCTCCCGAAATCAATGCTTCCGACAACTTTTAGATCGCCTGTCAGCGTCGTAATAGGCGTGTCAACAGTCGTGCTAATCGAGGCGTTCACGATGGCGATTTTCGTGTTCACAGTCACGTCATCGTCGGTGTTGATGGTCGTGTGCTTGCAATTGACGATGACGTTGCCGCCACCATTGACCGTGATGGTCAGCGTGTTGCTCGCGCTGTTGTAGTCGGCGGTGCTGCCATCCGGAAAAATAACATGTTCCTGGTGCATGCTTGCTACTGGTGCCGGGTAGTCGTCCTGGTAGACGGACTGGCCTGCGAACGCCTGGCCAGTGTCGCCGTATGGCGCGAACACCACCAGTTGTTCGCCGATGCGCGGCGCCGACCAGGTTCGGGTCGCTCCCGCTCTGCCGGTATTAAACGGCATCCAATCCGTGACCAGGCCGTTCACCCGCATTTTTACGCGGGCGTTTGCTTCGTCCAGTGCCGCGACGACGCCAACGCGGATCATGTTCGACATGAGACGTTCGATTTCTGCGCTCATGATCAGGCCGTTGCGTTCAGCGCTGCGGTAAGCACAGGGGCCATGATCACTTCCTGCGCGTACTCGTTTTCGTGGAAGCCGTCCTGGGTAATCAGCAGCGTATGGGTGCCCGAACCCGCAGTCGTTGAATTTAGGGCTGGCCCGCCCAGCGTGGCGGAAAGCGTAATATTGTCCACGTCGATGACGGATGCGACGAACAGCCGTGCTCCAACGGGCACGCCAGCAGGGAGAGATCCTGTCGAAGAAAGCTCAACAGGCGTGTTGACTGCCAGGCCATGCGCTACTCGCGTAACAACTGCCGGGGAGGCGTTCGTGATCGTAATGACGCCCTTGCTGGTGCCAAGCTTACCGGTCGCTCCTGCCCAGCGCTCAGGGGCTCCACCGTCACCCATGCCAGGGAACTGCAGTACCTTTGAATCAGGCAAGCCTGCCAGAAAAGCATTAAATTCTAACCGGTACGCGTCTTGCAGCGCCGTGGTGTTATTGAAAGGAAGTAGCGGCATCCAGAAGAGATTTCTGACACCTTTCGCACGGCAGAAATCCATCATTTCAAACGCCCGCGCACGATTAGTTTCGAACTTGCGATCGATGTTCGCGTACGCGTCGTTGACCGAACCAGGGGTGCAGACGACATCTGTCGGCACAATGCCGGCGTTCATGATTTCCTTGGCGCGCTGCCAATATTCCGCAGCCGATTTGCTGCTGCAGCCCTGGTTGATGTAATTGATCGGGCGCTGCGGCGTCGACGCATCAGCGCAACCACGCCATCCCCAGTTGTTATACACGCCCGATGTCAGGCCATCGCCCTGCGATGTCGAATCGCCGATGATCATCACTGACCTTGCCTTCACACGGTAGCGGAAAACCGGGAATACTTCGATGCTGCTGTTGTTGAACCCTCCGACCGCGGCGGGATTCGATACGCCCAGCCCAGCATAGAAAAACTGCAAAATCCGGTTGCGAGCAGCGGCAATGGCGGTTCGCAACTGGGCAATCCCAGCGCCGGCAAGGAACGCGAAATTGCCACCAGTGGCGCCGTCATGCTGGGTGCGGAACATCCACAGCGGGCGCGTGCCACCATCTGTGCGATTCTTCAGGCTCGATAGCGGAATCCAGTCCGATACCACGATCCCGACGCCCGTCGCGCCAGATGGTACGTTCCAGGACGTAGCGCCGTTGACGGTCACAGGTCGCCAACCAAGGATCGAACCGGCCGGGGCTAGATTGCCATACGCCACGCCGTCAACGCCACCATTCGATGCGCCGATGTGCGGCTGCGAAATCTTGGCGTTTGTGTCGCTTGCGGCCGTTTCAGTGACCCCAACAAGGGCCGAACAGCCTACAAGCTCGTTCCCCGCGCGGTTGATCCAAACCAGGCGGATAGCGTCAAACGGCGCTTCAGCTTCACCTTTTTGGCCGAAGCCTGCGTTCGCGTCAGCCGACAAACCAGCGCTCTGGTTGAAGGTGACATTGTTGAGCGAGCCTCCGAACGGTTTGAATATGCCTTCGGTCGTGCTCAGCCCCAGGCCGGGGATTGAAATCACTTCAGCGTGCGTTCCGTCGCCCATGTCCTTGTAGCGTTTGAATGTAGCGCCATCGCCAATTGGAATAACTTTGTCTGCCATCAATTAACCCCGAAAAAATACTTCTGCATGTGTTCCGTCGCCCATGTCGCGCATGCGAACTTTCGTCGCGCTGTCGCCGACTGAAACGACTTTGTCGCCTGCTGCGCTGGCGGTGCTGGTGGCAGTCGAAAGCACTTCGGCGTGCGTTCCACCGCCCAGGTCTTTCAGCTTCAGCGCCGTGACACCGTCGCCATGTGGATAGTTCTTGTCTTTCACGCTGCCTCCGGTGCGATTTGAATGTAGTCGTCTTCATGACCGAACCCGACTTCAGGCGCGAAGCCCAGCATGATCGTGGTCGGCGTGACGCCTTCCCCGCTCCAAACACTTTCGCCTAAATGGATGATTTGCCGCCACTCGACGCACCAGACCTCGTATTGATCCAGCGCTGGTTTGAAGTCGTCCTTGTAGGCGTGAATTTGCTCGGCTTCGCTAGTCAGGCCACCCGGCCAACGCTTCTTATGCAGGAATGCGGCAAACGCACCGGCCAGCAGGCGCAGGGACATCTTCGCTTCGGGCGTGCGGAAGCCGATAATCAGTTCCGCCTCAAAGCGCGCCATAACCGCCAGCTGGCCGGTGCCTGGGTCAACGGACGGCTCGCCTTCGAACTCGCACAGGTCCAGGATGCACGCGGGCACAGGCAATTCCTCGCGATCCTCGCGGTAGAACTCCACCGTTGCCAGCGAGGGGAACCGCTCAGCAATGGCGGCGGTGATCGTGGCGTGCAGGCCCGCCAGATCGACTTCGGTATTGATGTTCATGCGCCGCCCAGTTTGTAGTTCACGCGTGCCCGCAGGTCGCGTTCGAAGTGCTTCCAGAACACCTGTTCCGTCAGCACGAAGATTTCGTCCTCGATCACGATCTGCGCCTTGTCGCCGATTGGCTTCAACTGCTCCACGATGTGCAGCCGGGCTGCGCCGTTGCGTTTAAACACCGTGCGCCTACCCTTGAATTTGCTTTTCGCAACGAACGCGCTGGGGAACGCTGTCCCCTTGTGCGTCGCGCCGGTCGATGACTGTTTAGGCGCGCCCTGGAACCAGCTGACAGGCATGTCATTCAGGCCGAACCACAGGCTGAATCCGTCGCCGCTGACCCCGCGTATACGCAGGGCCTTCATACGCTTGCGCAGCATCGAAATGGTCCGCAGTTGCAGGTCTGTCTTAAGTCGTCGCGATGCCAGCGTGCGCAGCGTAGTAGCTGTGCGCGAGAGGGCACGGGACAGAGCGAACTTGACCTGCTTTTCGGTGGCTGACAGGTCCGTGACCAGCTGCTGCAGGCCGTGTGCGTCAATTTCGAAGTACAACATCAGGGCTGTACCGACAGCATCAACACAGCCATGCCTGTGCCGTCCGCTTTGGGGGCGTTCATGACCGCGTAAGCCGCTCCGTTGACGACGCACACAGCTTTTCGCCTGATGCCCGCCATGGCCGTTTCTATGGCCGTGACGGTAATCGTCGCGCTATCCATGTCGTAGCCGCCAGCCTGCGCGGCCAGAAACGGGGCATCGAAAATGCCGCTGAACGACCAGACGCTACCGTCCTGGGTGACGACGACCGGAACTGCGAAGTCGTCTTCGTCAACGAACTCGGTCAAGTCGTCCCAGGGCAGCATCTTAGCCGTTCGCTTTCTTGCCGAGGACGGTCAGACCGAAGGTGACTGCGGGGGAGGCGCCGCCCAGGGTATTGACGACCTTGACGAATCTTTTCAGGCCGTCGACGCTGCGCAACAGGTCTTGCGCCGATGCGCCGCCTGCCGTCGTGATCTGGGCGAACGCGATGCCGGTGTCGGTGTACGTGCCGCCAGCAGTATCGCTGTGCTGCAGCTTAACGTCGCTGGTCTGGGCGGCGCCTTCCAAAGCGGACGAATTGAGCAGGAAACGGCAAGCACCGGTCATATCGGAGAGATCCACGGCAGCGCCGATATCGGTTGCGGTGACGCGCTTGGATGCGGCCAAGACCAGGGCGGCCAGGGAAACAAGAGGTTTCATAGTAAGGTGTCTTTCAAGGTAATTGTGAAATTACTTTTTTGCTTTGGTCGTCTTCACCGGAGCCAGCACACCGGGTGCGATGGCATCGTTATGCGCTGGCTCGGTCACTTCGCCGGGTTCCTCGGCGCCACCCACGGCGGACTCATCTTCCAGCACGTCAACGGTCGGCTCGTCGTGTTCGGTTGCAACAACGGCCTTCCCGCGGCGCAGCAGATCGAGCGCGGCAGCTTTCGGCAGCGTGATGATTTCGCCAGCGCGGATGAGCTGGCCTTGAATGCCAATGGCGGATGTCAATTTGACGGTATCGGTCTTGTTCATGGTTTCGATTCCTTGATCGTTTCGAAAAAGGGCGGCACTGCCGCCCTTTCCTTGGTACTTGTCCGCGTCAGCAGTTAGTTGACGGCAGCCGAACCCCAGCAGATCGATTCCTTGCGGCGCAGTCCGGTGTCCACGTCCTGGAATGCGACGATGCGAACCCCGCCCTTCTTCGACAGGCTGAACGGATCGACCGTCAGGTCCAGGCCGCCCCACAGTGCGATGATCGCGTCTGCGAATTGACCGTGGAACACGTCATCGGCAACGAGTTGGTTGGTGATTTCAGTGCGGTAGCCGTTGACGGTGCCGCCCTGCTCCCAGATGGTGTTCGCGCCATTGACTCCAGGGAAGCGCAGCGTGGTTTTCGCGTGACCACGGAAACGGCTGTTGCCGACATACGCCATGCTGCCGATATCGGCGTTGTCGGCGGCAATTTCGGTTTCCATCTGCACCAGCTCGGCAAAAGTAGGCTTGCCGACAATGGCGAAGTCCACAGCGTTGATGCCGCTCTGGTTCTTCAGGCCCAGGGGCTGGTATTCGCCGCCAGTGCCATACCAGAAAGCCTTATCGATGGCCTGGCCCAGCGAGTTAATCAGGTCGCTGCGCACCATCGCTTCGACGCCCATGCTCGACTGCTGCATCAGGCGGCGGGTGATTTCGGTGTAGGCGCCGAGGGTCTTCGGGCTGAACGAAATTTGACCCAGGCTGAAGCCGGTTTCGCTCGCGTCCTGATCTTCACCGAGCCAGTAAGCCTGACCGTCTGCGGTTTTTTTTGGAATATCGACGTTGCCCACCAGGCCCGCGATCACAGTTGCCAGTTGCATGCCGATGCAGCGATTGCGCAGCAGATCGATAAACGAACCGCGCATCACGTCGTTGTCGATCATCTGCGCGCCGACTTGGTTGCCAGGTGCACCGCCTGCATTCATGGCGCGGGACAGAACGTCAGGCGGAACCAGGATGCCTTGTGCGGTTCGGCCCAAGGTGCGTTCGGCAGCGACGCCGCATTCGATTTCGAAGGCAGCGGCTTTCTGTGCCTTGGCGTCGGTCGGGTTTGCCAGTGCGCGCACGACGTTCATAAACGAGTAGCGGCGCACCTCGGTGTCGGACAGGCCGACATCGGCATTCGCATTCTGTTCGGACAGCGGCTTGGCGGCGCGCTCATTGAACGCTTTCAGCAGCGCGTCCTGCATGTCGGTAACGGTCTTGCCGTCGCGGACCATCTGGCCGGCCAGCTCGCGCACGCTTGGGATGCTGCCGGCGTACTGATCCGCCATTGCGAGGATTGCGGCACTGCGGGTGCGCTCCGAGTCGGTGCCGCGCTGGGCTGCTGCGCGCTCGCCGCTACCAGCGGCAGAAACGATTTCAATCGCGCCAACGTCCTCGCCTGCATCGTTGATGGCAACGCGGCACTGGTTGCCCTGTGCGTCTGTGAAAGTGCGGTATTTCATAGTTTGCTTGTCCTTAGTAATTTGCCGCGTTGCTGCGGGGTCATTTTTGATGATGTTTAGATTTTCCACCTGTTCCAGCGTTGCTTCCTCCGGTGGATTTTCCAAACTGCGGCCCACGCCCATGTCGTCGTCGGCGGCCGCGCTGACCAAGCTGACTTCATACGGTTGCCACGCGGTGATGCGGTACACGTCCATGCCGTCGCGCTCTTCCACCAAGCGCATGCCGGTGACGTAGTAGCCCACGGATACCTTCGTCGTAATGCCATCGATCACATCCTGAAACAGCTTTTCACCTTCCCCGCTGCGGCTGAAACGGACGGTGCACCGCGCGATGCGGTCGCCATCAACGCGTGCGGTGTTGTCCACAACGACACCGCGCTGGTCGTGCAGGTTGTGCATCCAGCACAACGGCGCATTGTTGTTCATGCGGGACAGATCGATTTCCCCCGCGTCATGGCCCAGCACTTCGATGCCGAACCAGCGCTCCACCTTTTCGGTTTCGCTGCTGAACCCGAGTTCGACGGTGCGCTCTTCCACGTTGATGACGCCGACAGTGGCCGCGCGGAAAAGTGCCCCACGCTTCTGAATTTCGCGCAGGTGCTGCTGTAATTTTTTACTCATCGCTCACTTTCGGTTTCGTTTTTGCTTCTGCAACTGCCTGCTTCGGCTGCATGCCCATACCCAGCTTTACAAGTTCAGTTGCCTCTTCCTTCGTGAAGCCTTCGGCCACATACGCATCGACCATTGCGCGCTGGTCGCGGGCGCTTTCCATCCATACCGTTTGCGGATCGCGGCCCGACTCGCGGATAATCTGACCAGGCGATGCCAGGAAATTGTTTTTCGAATTCACGGCGGCGTCAACGTCAGCGCGTGGGTCGATCCACTGCCATCGGCGCGGTTGCCAGCTGATTTCGCTGAACATGTCCAGATCACGCATAGGGATGGCGCGGCGCTTCGTATTGGTGATCTTCCCCGCAAGAATCGAGTACTGGAACCAGGCCGCAAACACCGGTTGCACCAGCATTTCAATCAGCCATTCCTGGAGCTCTTTCCAGTGCTCGCGGCTGTCCAGCGTGCCCTGGCGGATGCTGCTGAAGTTCACGCCTTCGAGGTCGCCCGCCAGTTCGTTGTAGGGCACGCCCAGACCGCTGGCGATCGAGCGCAGCATGTGTTTCATCATCGGGCCAAGATCGCCGGCAGGGGACTGCGGAGACCACTGCGCCAGCGTCGCGCCTTCCGGCAAAATTCCCATGGTCCCAGGCTCGATATCGATTTCAGGCGGGTTTTCTTCGTCGTAATCGGGCCCGGTGCCTGGCGCGAACTGCATAAAACCCATCTTGGACGCGCCGATGCGGGCTTTGATAATTGCGGCGTCTTCGTAGCCGTTCAGGTTTCGCAAGCGGAACAGCGCGGTGGCCATCGACGGCAGACCCCGTTTCTGCCCCACCATGTCCTTGCGGTATCCGTGCACCATCTGGGCGGCGGGGATGACCACATAGTGCCGTCCGCCAGCGCTGTATTCGGCTTCTTCCTGGGTGGTCGTGGTCAGGTGATAGGCAACAGGCCGCCCATACTTCGTGTATTCGATGCCACCGCGCACAAAGTTCGTGCCGCCGACGGGCAGCCGCTGCATGTCGTGGTCGACAGGGCAGCGCACGGTATCGAGCACCTGTAGCGCGAAGCCCCAGGGGCCGGCATCCGGACCATAAACCAGGCGGATCATAAATTCACCATCCGTCGCCCACGAAGCGACGCTGCTGGTCTGGATCGAGCGCCAGGATTCCTGTCCAGTCACGTCGCAGTTGTCGCGGTGTCCCCAGCGCCCGAATGACGACTCGATGGCGTTGTTCATTTCCTTGTCCAGCTTACCTTTTGGCCCTTTCACCTGGGCTTGCAGCATCACGCCGTTGGGGCCGACGATGTTCTGGCGGCACATGCGCACATACGCCTTTGCGTGGTCGTTATTGGCGGCCTGCTCACGGGAGCGCGCCAGCAGCGTGCGCTGCCAACGCTGCACCACCACGTCGGCCGACATCGGAGCGGTGTCCCACTTCATCGTCAGACGATCCGATTCGCCCGCCTTGAACATGCGCTTGACGGTGCTAGCCAGCTTGCGCAGCTGGCCGCGTGACTGGCGCGCGGCAGGAACGGCGGCTAGCGAAGTCGACTCCTTTTTGCTCCCGAGAAAATTGATATTGAACACTTATGCCAGCCTCATGCGGATTGTTTGACCAAAGCAATTCGACCCGCGTGCGCTTGCCTCTTCGGCGCGCACCAGTGCGATGTAGGTCGCCCGCAGCAGCAGCAAGTCCTTCAGCGGCGTGCGCCACAGTTCGCGGTTGTTGATCGTGTATTTCTGCTGATCCTGCGTGGCGCGCTTCTCGATCACGGCATTAATGTTGTCCAGCACGATGCAGGCGTGCGTGCGCATGTCGCCGCCAGCGGGCAGTGCCGCAACATCGGCCAGCACGTTCACAGTGCCGTTCTCGACCTCGCGCACGATCCCGCTACGTGTTGCGCGTAGCGTGTAGCGGTACAGCCCAGGCAGATACGCTGCCGTGGCCGAGGCGGCGGCGTCCAGGCGGTGCCCGGTGCTTTCAGGGACCGACACCAAGTCGATGCTGGCGGGCCCGCGCAGTGCGAGCGACAGCGACCACTCAGGGGCCAAGTAGTTTTCCAGGCTGGCCAGCGCTGAAAACGTCAGCCCAGCGCTGATTTCCGGAGGAATAATTCGGGCCACGTCGTCCTTACCAGGTAGTTGCGAAATTGCGCCGCTTTGGCCCTTTCCTCTGGGTCGCATTGCGCACCGTCGCATTCTGGATGACTGTCGGCTTTGGTTCCTCCGGTGGGTTTTCCGGCCGGGCCGCTTTGATTTTCTCGGCCATTTCCCCGCCATTATTCGCCAGTTTTTCGGCGACTTCCTCCGGTTCTTCAGACGTCATGGTCGGTTTTCCGGGGAGAATTACGTCAATTTTGACCCCATATCGCTCGGCAAGACGTTTAAACGCAGGATTGATGACCTTCAGCGCGGCCAGGGCGTAGACGCGGCAATCCAGTGCCTCGTTTCGGGCCTTGTCGGGCTTGTGCCACTCGCGGACTGGCTGGCCCTTGATGTAGCGCGTAACCATCTTTTCGGCGGTCAGCTGCTTGTAATATTCGGCTTCGCGGTCGACGGGGAAGTGGCAATACCCTGGCCCCGGCGTGGCCACCGCAAGGCGGCGCATGACGACCAGCTTTGCTTCGTCCACGCCGACCAGGAACAGGTTCACCTTGCGCGCCGTCTTGCCCGACTGCTTACGCTGGGGCGACTCGACAATGCCTCGGCCCCAGCCGGCGACACCCTTGCCTGCGAACACCTTGCGGCTGGTCCGGGCTCGCACATACTCGTAAGCGCGCTGCGTGTACCCGCCAGTTCCCCCTGTATCCAGGATGGTTGCACTGATCGGCAGCGCGGCGCCGCTGGCGTGCTCGTAGGTGGTAGCCAGCAATTCGTCCAGATCGTCCCAGACTTCCTGCGCGAGCGTGTCGCCCCACAGGATGTAATACCCCACAGACCACGACTGTTCACCGACGCCCCAGGCGACGACCTCACATTCAAGGCGATCCTGCTGCGCATCCACGCCCGCCGTAAGCACCAAACCGCCAGCGGGCACTTCGTGGCTGTACTCGACGGCCCGCGCCTGCAGGCTGTTCGGGTCGGCTTTCTCGCCAGTTTCTTCGTAGGCGTCGCCCAGGGAGACGTTCACGAACGACTGCATGTCGCCCAGTGCGATCTTGTCCAGGTACGACTGTACGATGTCGCGCAGGCGCCGGAATGTGGACAGCATTTCCGGAGCATGAAACGACGCGTGACCACGAAACGGCTTGCTGGCCTTCCAGCCATGGCCGTTGCGTTCAGCATTACGCACGGCGGCGATGCGCTGGCCGTCGTCCCACAAAGTGCCGCAATCGTCTGCTTCGCACAGGTACAGGGCCGTTTCTGGCAAGTGATTCTTGTTGATGTCCTCTTCGAAGTCCTTGACGCCCACCGATCCGCGGCCCTCCCATCGAACCTGTTCCCAGCGAAAGTACTGCGGATGCGCGCAGTGCGGACAGGGCACGTAATACCGGCGCTGGTCGCCTTCGGTGTACGACGTGTCGATGCGCGATGCCCCCAAGATAGTGGGCGTGCTCGATTCCGTTCGGATAGCCTGGTCGCCGAACGTCGCCGCGCGCTGGGCCAACAGTTCGATGGGATCGCCTTCGCAAGTGGCCTGCATGCCGTCGATTTCGTCGGCCTGCGTGATTGGTGCCGAACGGCTGCGCAGCGTCTTGGGCGACCCGGCCCAGCCGAACATCAGCCAACCGCCGATATAGGAAATGATCCGGCTGTTGTTGACGCCTTCGCGCCCGCGCTGCTTCGCCATCTTGCTGGAAATGATGGGGTTCGCGTCGAGCATCGGGCGCAGCTTTGTTTCCAGGAAGGTTTGCACGTCGCCCTGGGTCGGCTGCACGAAAATCTGGCTGCGCGGGTCGTGCGCGATGAAATACCCTGTGATGCACTGCTGCACGGTCGTCTTGCCCAGCTGCGCGCCAGTCTTGTAGGAAATGCGACGGATGCCTGGTTCTTTGATAACGTCGAGCATGCCGCGCTGGTATGGCGCATTGTCGAACGAAATCGGCCCAGGGATGGCATTGCCCACCGGGATTTTGACGTGCTCCTGCGCCCAGTCGGACGGCAGCATGTCGGGTGGCGGGACCATATTCGAGCTGGCGCGCCGGAGCGCGGCGGCTACCGCATCAGGGTTGCTAAAAGTCGCCGTCGTCATTCGTCCACGTCGTCTTCTTCGGCAAGTGTCAGCGGCGCTTCGGCGGCCGCTTTTAGGGCCAGGGTCAGTTCGGCCTTCAGCTTCTGCTTGAAAATGGTTTCGTCGGTTTCACCCAGCAACTGGATGACCACGCGCTGCGGGACATTCATCACGTTGGTGCGGATTTCGGCGAACACGGCGGCCTGGGCACGCTCAAAGTCGCGGATCGTGGCAACCTCGCCTTTCGATTTTGCCGACGCCAGTTCTTGCTGTTCCATCTTGGCGATGGCCGTGCGCTTCTCGATCTCTGCCAGATCGGTGGGTGTGTCGGCGCCGGCAGCGGCGACCTTACGATCTGTGTGCCACTTTATGACGGCGGCCAAGTCGAACACCCAAGGGACCCCAGGCCCGCCGCGTGTCTCGATTGGCATCCCCTCCTTGCGCCAGGCGTCTATTGTGGGAAGCGACATTCCGAGGTATTCGGCCAGTTCCGCACGGTTGCATTTCACGCCCATTTCTTGTTGCTCTCAATCATCATAAAGTTACGGTTTTTGGGGCACCTAGATATCGAATGACGCGGGACTATGCCCCCGCAGGGATAGGGGGCTTCCGGGAGTACCTTTCATAGGGGTTGGTGGGTATGGGCACCGTCCTGCGATACCTTTCGCGCAATCGAATAAACCGCACCCTCATGGCGGGCGATGGCATTCCCCTCCCGGATGCCTATAGGACAGGCAGCATCTTGGCGCGTGCCATCCTCATTGCACAGGCCGCACCTGGTGCACACATAAAGCATCATGGCTTGCCCCTACTATCCAGCCATACCAACAGCCTGCAAATCAGGCTCTTGTGCTTGCGTGACGCAGGTAGCGTTCCGCACATGTCGCACACAAAGCGGATAGGTGGCGGCGCAGGCGGCGCTGGTGCTGTCTTGCGCATCATGTCTTGCTCCACCGCGCATACAGCACCGACAGGCCCACGATGATGAATGGCAGCAGCAGGATCATTGCCAGGGCCATCACGGTTGCAGCATGCGATCAGCACGCACTACGGCCTGGCATGCCCGCAACTGGTCCGCTACTTGGTCGGCTTCACTGGCGAATCGAATAAGAAAACTTGCATCCTCGCTGCGAAGTTCGATTGACGCAGTTGCATCACTGCTGCCGGTGCTGGTGGTAGGCGCGGGGCCATTACTACCGGGGGCGCGCTGACAACGGGTGAACTTGCTGCGCAGGCCGGTAACGCCGCTGCGAAGATCAGCAATAGTGCGGTTTGAAATGGCTTCACGGTTTGCGATGTCCTCTTGATGTCGTTGATCGATTGCGGCCATTTCATCGGCCCGTGCGCGCTCCGATTGGCGTACCTGTGCTTCCAGGTCGGCGCGGCGTGTTGCGTGCGCTTCGTTTTGCATAGCTACCTGCTGGGTGATGGTCGCCAGCTTCGCGGTGTAGTCCAGATTCGCCACACGATGGCCGAACGAGAACGAGATAACAAAAGCCGCCCCTGTCAGGCCGATAGCTACGCCGTATGTGTAGATGCTCATTGCGCTGCCAGACATTGCGCATGAACGCGCTGACGATCAGTCCACAGGCCAGCACAGCGTTTGTTACCCGGCGTCGAACAGTCATAGCCAGCCGCGTACTTGTAGGCCAGGATCGCATTGCACGCCCCAGTATAGTCTTGTGAGTTCAGGCGCTTGACCAGAGTGGACGGGCCGATGATGCGGCCTTGCTTGTCGCGCTGGTAGCAAAAATTCGTCGGGCCGACGTTGTACGCCAGGTCAACATAGGCGTCGTATTCGCCCTGGCTGACTGGCACGGTTACACACTTCTTGATCGCGCCTTCGTACTTCTGCACGTCGGCCATCGCTCGCTGTAGCGCCTTGACTGGATTGGTGCGGTCACCCATCTTGACGCCCTCGGTCGTGCCAAATCCATGGGTCGGAACATCGCCCTTGGTCGGGATAACGGCGTTGTCCGTGTATCCCTCGCGGCTAGCAATGCCGACAAAAGCCATAGCGCTGATGACTACTGCTGCAATATTAAAGCGGGCCTTATTCATCGTCGGCCTTCCGCTTCTTCTGCGTGCGACGGTCAGCGATCCAGCCGCGACGAATGGCAACTGGTTTCAGTTTCTTCCACAGCCATTCACACAGGGCCGCAAGAGAAAGCAGGAAGGCAAGGAAGCTGGCCGCTTCCGCCCATGAGGTGATGCCGATTGCGGCCCATACCGTGCCGATCTTGGCGACTTGTGCCGCTGCTTCGTTGCCTGTAGTCATGTATTTGTGAGCGCCTAGATGTGTACAAGCGCATTGTCTGACTACGCGGCGAAAAGTTCCTCCGGTGGGTTTTCCCTCACAACGTTACGCACGGTCCGCTCGTGGACGCCGACGATGGCCGCTACTTCTGCCGCCTTCATTCGCCCCCCATGCATCATCCCCAAGATGGTCTTGTGCAAGAACTCGCGCTGGATAAACGCGCAGTTCGCCGGCTTCATAATCTCGCCGCCGAACGTCCGGCATAGCCTCTCGGCATCGATCCAGCCTAAGATGCGGACAAGCTGGTGATCCAATCGCAAGTTCTTCACGGTTGGGACGTACATGACGACCTGGTTTGACTTTTTCCCCGGCTGCCCGACATAGCAGCGCGGCAATGCCCCGATCAGCATCAGCGCTTGGTCACGCCCAATAACGTCAGCTATTTCTTGCACGCTGTCCGGCAAACGATTCATGGTTTCGCAGTACCTCGCAAGTAGGCGATCAAGTCCGCAAACGTCGGGCAGACTTCCTCGGCGCGAAATGTCCCGCCACTATCGATCTCGCGCCGGATCGCTGCGACCAGGTCTTTCGGCGTATTTCCGGCTATTTGCTTTGCGGTCGCCTTGGCCTTGCCTTGCAATCGCGCTGTCTCGATGTGCTCGGCAATGACAGCGCCGGCACGCCCGCCGCTCTGGCGCACGATCTTCGCCGCGTTGCTCGCGCTGATCTGCTTCTCGGTGACGGCAAGCTTCACGTCGCTGTTTGCGTCGGCGAGCACCAGAGCATCGCTGACGTTCTGCACCGACCGCCCTACCGCATCTGCGATCGCCGCCGGCGTCCAGCCCCATCCGACGAGCTTGCGATACTGCGCAGAGCGCTCCAGCGGCGTCAGGCCCAGGCCCTGCGAGCTGGTGATCAGATGGATGACGCGCTCGGCATCGCCGCCTCGGAATTGCTTGGCGCCCAGCTGGAAGCCGCCATCAGGCTCGCGCACGCCAGGCTCGGCCAACCATTCGACCGCGGCTGTGACCCGGTGGTGTCCGTCGACCGCGATGATCATGCCGTCCTCGATCCGGACCTTGATATCGTCCAGCTCGTTCCCGGCCCGCAGCGACGCTTTGATCGACTCGACGTGCTCGCGGTTAATCGGGCGATTGAACCCAGGTTCGAATTGCACCAGGCGCGGATCAACGCCCCAACTTTTTACGGTCGACACGCCCGGCATGCCGCGCTCTTTCATGACCTTGAGCGAAACTGCTGGCTTTTCGCTGCGCTGATTGGCTTGCGCCGACTCGTTCATTTGACCCATTTTTTTCTCCCATTTATTGGCGGAATACGCCGCCTCTCTTTTGAGTGTTGCTGGTGCTGTCCCTGTACTGGCCTGAGAATTTAGGCGAGTCAGCACGCAACGCGGTCTTTAAGTAGCCTGAACAGGCTGTCGACCGCCTGATCGAACACCGTGGCGAAGTCCGCGCGCCAGACTCCACGTGTTTTTAGACCGTAGTGCGTCATCACGGCCTCGCGCTCGATGACGTCCAGCTCCCAGACCGCCGTGTGTACCTCGCGCACCAAGCGCTTGTTGACCTCGATTTCCATATCCTCGAAGCTGTGAATGCGTGCGCCTGGGGCGCCCAGGCATTGCCGTGGCGCGCCTTCGGCAAGCGGCTCGCCAGTCCTAATCCAGTCTGCCCATCCATCAAGCAGGCGCAGCACGTTTTCGTAGCGCTCTTGCTCTGCGGTGCTGCGCACGATTGGCGGCAGTGTCGCGACGCGAATTGGCTTGAGCGCCGGCGGCGCGCTATCCTCGGTGACGTCAACGAAAACAACGTCCGGTACCGGCGGCGTCTTGACAGGCCAGCGCAGCGTGAGTGTCGGGCGCTTGCTCATGGGCGCACCTCGACGCTTTCGGCTGCCGCTCGGGCCAGCGCTGCGTTATGGCAGGCGATCAGGATCGCGTGCCAGTCACTGCGCTTGGCCCAGTACGTTCCGCGGCACCAGTTCACTTCTTGCATATCGAACTCCTTCATTTTCAGTAACTCCATCAGGCGCTGCTCAATCTTTGCCGGTATCGGGCGCTCGCTTTTTGTCATGCATTTCTCTCGGCCATAGTTGTCATTTAGAGGGGTTGGTTGGAACCCCTCCGCAGTCGGTATGTATGAGGGTTAGGTGTTCCTGGCCCCCGAGCAAAATCAGCAAAAACTTGTATCGAAAGTGACGTATTCACGGATGGTCAGTTCCGCTACGGCTCGCCCAGGCCGCCCCCTCGCTCTTTCGATTGGCGCACTCTGGTGAATGCGCCTGCCAAACGAGCCAAGCATTCCAACTCTGTACCTCTGTTCGCTCCGGCCTGTGCTCTCAGGCCTCGGCAAGGCCCCCTCTGCGCCTTGTTCGTGCTGTGCCTTGGTGTTCGACGGTGCTGTCGGTCTTTTTGCGGTGTGAGCCGATTCAGGCGCTTGCACGTTTTTTCTGGTGTCGTCCGCTCCACCTGGCGCCGCGCTGTTGGCTTGGCTCGATCAGCCCGACGAAATTCGTCTGGCTGGTACCGCATTCGGCTTCGAACGAAATTCGCACGAAGTCGGATGCGGGCTGCTTGCCCTACTTCACGCGCAGCAGCCGCGCTTCCCTCATTACCTTCAGCTTGATGTCGGCGAACACGCTTGCCTGCACTTGGAGCACCGTGCGCTTGCGGCTGAAGCTGTATGCCTGGCCTTCCAGCGCCAGCTCCATCTGCTCCATGGCGTAGTCGTTCCAGTCGGAGCCATGGCAGACCGGCGCCGCGACGCCCACGCCCAGCAGCTCGGCGGCGGCGTGCGCAGCATCGAGGCCAGGGTTGCGGCCGATGCGTGCAGCTGTCTCCAGGTCGTTGTCAGCGCACACGACGCCCATGCCGAACCGATCCATGCGCTCGGCGACGACGGGAAGATTTCCGGCGTTGAATGCGACAACAACACGGCAGTTCGGGATAGCCTGGTAGATGGTCAGGCCAGTAGCGAAGCCCTCGACCAGCACCGTGACGACGGCATTGGGCCGCTCGATGGCGTAATAGGCGCACTTGGTGGTGGCGCCGAAATGGAATTTCTTCTCGCCCTCTGGCGAAATGCGCTGCAGGCTGAGAATCTTGCCGTTGTAGAGCATCGGAACGACCAGCCAGCCTTTGTGATCGACGCGCAGGCCGACGCAGCCGGCCACGCCCAGCCCCTTGTTCACCAGGTACGGGTGGCTGTCGCGCAGCGGCGCGCAGCGGTCATAGAAGGCACGCGCGGCAAACGTGGCCTCGCACAGCGCGGCGCGGCGCTCAGCCTGGCGGCGTGCAATGGCGGCGCGGTCAATCGGCGTGGCCATCGCGGCCGCGTCATCGCTGGCGCGCCACATAACCGGTTCAGCATGAACCGCATAGTCTTGGCACCAGCCGACCAGGCCGTCGTCGGCCAGCTTGATGCTGCCGTTCTTCTTGCGCGGATGGCTCTCGGTCTTGCAGCGAATCCAGCGACCAGGCGTGAACGTATCCGGGACGATGATTCCGTTCGCCTGGACGAATTGCAGGAAGTCGCTCATGCGCGTGCGGCCTTTTTCTTGGCGTGGCCGTAAGCGATCCGCTTATGGTGCAACCAACCGAGCGTTTCGGGAGATGGAGTTGAAGGCGGTAAGCCCTTCGTGCCTGGCGCCGGCCACTCTTTAAACTTATCCTTGTAGTTGGCCAGCACCCAGCTTTCGCTCTTTGCGTTGTCGATCGCGAACTGACGAAGCTCAGTGTAGAAGTTGCGCTTTGCCTCTGGCGTCGGCGCAGCTTTCTTCGACTTCCCGCCCTTCACTTCCGAAAGCGTTCCTTCTGCGTGGATAACCTCGTTTGTTCGGGCATACACGTGGCCGCACGACGGGCATGCCGGCGCAGGGTCATGCACCGAAAAGCAATTCGGGCATTTGCGCGGCTTCTTTTCCGTGGACATCGCCTTCAGCTTCGGCTTGCGGGTTCCGTCATCGAGTTCCGTGGCACCCTTCTCGAAGAATTCGTGCATCGCACCCCAAAAACGAACGCAGTTGCCACTGTGATCGAGCACGATGCACTCGGTCTTGCCTGGGTGGATGCGCAGCCCCCGACCGAGAATCTGAATGTGCTCGGACAGACTGGATTTCAACGGGCGCGCCATGATGATGACCTCGACGTCACTCACGTCGAACCCCTTGCTAAGCGCGCTCACGCTGATCAGACCGCGGATGCGACTGTCTGATTTGCTGAATTCTTCGATCAGGGCATCACGCTCGCTGTCGTCGGTTCGGTAGGTAAATAGATCGGTCAGGACGCCTGCATTTGCAAACTGGCGCTGCATTTCTTCGCAGTGGGCGACGTTGCATCCGAAGGCGATGAATTTCTTGTTGGCGCCGTGTTTAAGGTACTCCGACACGCAGTCGCCAATGATTGGCATCGCACGCTCAGCGGTATCATCGATATCCCACTCGCCCGCCTTAGCCTTTACGCCGGTCATGTCTGGCTCGCTGGCGGCGAATATGCGGTAAGGCACCAGGAATGACTGCCCACCATCCGGGCCAGCAATCAGGTCGTTGGTCGTCACGCCAGATACTACGCAGTCGTAGATTTTGCCCAAGCCTTTGGTTAGAGGGGTGGCCGTCACGCCGATTGCGATTGTGTCGCGGGCGGCCAGGCGGTTCGCGACAGTAGTCGAAATCGTGTGGCATTCGTCGATAACGATAAAATCAGTCTCCGGCCACTCGTCACGGTTTTTCAGCGTGGCCGCGCTTGCAATTTGGATATGCTCCCACGGCCTAGTGCGCTTGTTTTTCGCTTGGATAATCCCGTGCGGAATCCCGTACCGGTCAAAGGTGTCGCTGGCCTGCTTTATAAGTGGCAGCCGATCCACGACAAAGATTGCGCGGCGCTTTTGCTCCAGGCATTTCTTCATGAAGTACGAAACGATCACCGTTTTACCGGCGCCAGTAGGTAGTACTTCGCAGATATTCTTGACGCCGCTGGCGATCTTCTCGAACACGGAACGAATTGACTCGACCTGGTAGGGGCGCAGTTGTATCTGCTCGCTCATGATGGCCTCCGTGCCGCACGTTTTATGAACTCGAATAGATTTCCGTCCTCGCCAATGCCAGCGGCATTGCGCAAATCCTTAAAAAGAGTCTTTTTCTTCTCGACCTCACCCAGGGCATCATTGACATCCGCTAGACGGCTTCGGGCCAAGCTGTCCAGTCGCGCGCACTTCTCGGTCAGCGTGTCGACCTGGCGAGCAAGATCGTCCTGTGTGAGTCGGGCTATGTGGGCTTTGAGGTCAGCCACCTCGATGCGTAGCGCTTCGATCTCTGCGGTTAGGCCCTTGTTTTCTTCGATCAATTGGTCGAAGTGATCGTCCTCCTCTGACGGAAGATCAATATCGTCTGCGGCATAGTTAGTCGTAACAACGACGGGCTCGCTCGATACGGCTGGTGCTGGGCGCGGAGCGGCGATCGACGGCGTCGGCGCAGCGGCCGGCGTATTAGTTGGTGAGATTGGCAGCGGCGGGGATGCGTCAGCTTGCAGCTTGCCGATCTTCGCTGTATTTAAATCGTACGTCGAATCGCCGCGCTGGACGGTACGCACAGGGGGCGCATCTGTCATCGGATGACAGATAGCTCGACGCACGTCGCCAACGAAGTTATTTGAGACCTTGC
This sequence comes from Massilia sp. DJPM01, assembly GCF_030348125.1. Lineage (NCBI taxonomy): Bacteria > Pseudomonadati > Pseudomonadota > Betaproteobacteria > Burkholderiales > Oxalobacteraceae > Massilia > Massilia sp. DJPM01. The sequence continues at coordinate 84,416 of NZ_JAQOZV010000020.1, read as the reverse complement.
AATGCCGAGCGATCTGGCGGTCGCTCCAGTCTTCGCATGCGCTGTTGTCGAGTACCATCTTCACGGCGCTGCGCTTGTCGGCATTTGTGCGCGGCAGACCGTGCGTGCCGTTGGCGCCGGCAGAAAAGAGTACCGCGTCGGGCAAAATACCCACCCGAATGTCGCACGCGATTTCGACCAGGCCGGCGGCTTTATGTGCAAGATAGCGGTGGAAGCCGTCGGCCAGCCAATTGCCTGTGTTTGAGCCGTCACTGAAAACCACGACAGGCGGGAACTGGACGCCCTGCTCCAGCGCCTCTGTGTATTCCTCGACTGTCGCGTTGCTGGTCTGTGCCCGTGACTGAGTACCCGCCAGAATATTGATGGCGTCGAGCCTGAGTGTTCGAATTTCGCTCATGTTGGGCCTACTGCCTGAGAGCCGTTGTTGCAACGTGCGGCATCAAGAAATCCCACTCGACCTTCAAGGTGAACATGAGCCCATGGTGCCGCCAGCCGTCAAAAATGAACTTGGTCAGCTTTCGAATTTCATCCCTGGCAATTGTCATTCCGCGCGAATCATCGCCGTCAATCCCTAGATTCAGGTCGTTGCCGTCCAGTGGGGTTGAGACGAGCAACTCGATTGCGAAATCCCACTCGCCGTCACTGCTCTGGACGAGAACGATAAAATCCTTGTGCCCATCGCGGAGCGCCAGAATGGGCTGTACTGCTGCGCCGGCAGTGTTGCGAATCTCCGGCAGTTGAAGAAATTGGTCAGCCATTACGCCCCCCACAGGTTGAGGCGATTGAACGCGCGGATGACCGTCGAGCCCTTGATCAGCTCGCGGCAGTACAGGTGCATGACGGTGCGTTTGATGATGGCTTTCATGCTGTTCTCCAAAATTTGGGCGTAAAGAGGCCACGCGCCGAGCGGGAAGCCGATCGGCGTTTGGTTCAGGTCAGGTTTAATTAGGGTGCGCTGGCGGTGATCGGCGGTGTGCGTGCGACAGACTCAATTTCCGTTCGCGTCACCAGCGGACTCGGCCCATAGATGTCGTCGAACGTTATCGAGACGCCAAGGGTAGCGGCGTGCTTGATCAGTAGAGCGGCCACCTGGGGCGACGGCAGGCCGGCGCCTGATTCATAGTTGGAGATACTGCCCTGCACAATGCCGAGAGCTTTGGCTAAGGCTGCTTGAGAGACCCCGAGGCGGTCGCGTATTTGGCGGATATGGTTCATGTGCACGATATTACTGTTACTGCTGATTGCAGTCAACAGTATTCCTACTTAAACACAAAGAACTTGTTTTCAAACAGGAATACTGATAGGATTAGACCACTATGCCAACTACCTCACCCTCCAACCACACCCGTAGCGATGCCGCCAGGTTAAAAGAGCTGTTTGTTGACTGGCAGAATCGTAGGCGTGACGCCGGCGAACCATACTCGCAAGAGTACGCAGCCGATCTATTGCCCTTCAACCAGAGCGCGCTGAGCCAATATTTGAACGGCAAAATTCCGCTCAATATTGAAGCAGCAACTCAGTTCGCAAAGATGCTGGGATGTACGATCTCGGACTTTAGCCCGACGCTTGCCGCTCGGTACGTTGAGTTCCAAGAAGTGGCAGCCCCGCCGACGCAATATGATCTACCACCTACGCCGCTTAACGCAAGACGCGTCACGGTGAGCAACACACCAACACGCCCAATGACTGCGATCAAGCGCGTAAATCTCAGCCTGCAAGCAGGAATCATGGGGTTTGAGGCATCCCAAGCAACAGACGACGGCGCTACGCTTGAGGTTCCAACGCGTTGGATCGAGGAGAATGACTTCGTTCCACAGTGCCTCTTGGCCATCGAGGTGAAGGGGGACAGTATGCAACCGCTGCTATTTGAAAAAGACATTGTCGTGGTAAACATCGCCGACACCAAGAAAATGAGCGGACGTATTTACGCCATCAACTTCAACGGCGAGGCGGTGATAAAGCGCCTAGTATACCAATCCAGCGAATGGTACCTTGAATCAGAAAACCCGCTGCACAAACGCCGTATGTGCCGTGGTGGCGAGTGCATCGTGGTAGGGCGCGTTGTCCGGTTTGAGGCGATCAACTTCAAGGATCGACTCTAAGCGACTCTCTAATGGTGCGCCGAAGTAGCCCGCAAGACGGGCTATTTTTTCGTCCGTTATCTCCGCAAATAATTATCATAACTGTTGACAATCATAAGCAGTGACACTAATATAATCTATGTCAACCGGCCTCGTCACCGAGGCGTGCGAGGTGCACGCTTGGGCTTCGGTTTAGGGGGGGGATCAGCGGGTGCTTCTAACTGAGCAGCGGATGGGCTTTGCGGATCGGGAAGCGTTCCAGGTTTCGTCTGGAACACTAAGCGCCGTTCGAGGTGCTGAACGATCAAGTCAGCGATTTCGTCGTATTTGCCGGCGTCGGCCCGCTCTACTGCGTTACCGCTGACCCAGTCGGTCAAGTCCTTCTCGAATGTGAAGGCAAGTCGAGCAACGATTTCGCTGTTCATGCTTCGACCATTCTTTTCGGCAGCGCGTGCGATTTGGTCGCGCATTCCGTCGGGGAGCCTGACTATATACCGGTCAAGAACTTCGCTGGGATAGGGTTTTTTAGCCATGTCGCATCTTGATGCCAACTAGGAATATATTCAATGCTTCCGACTTGACATCGATGCCTAGTAGGCATATCTTGCCCCCAGTGCGAACGAAGAATAACGTGAGGAAATCATGAAAAATACATGCGCATCAACACACGCAGACAAGGACCGCTTCATCTTGCGTTTTCACTCTAAGGGGCAGCGCGACATGTTGAAAGCCCGCGCGCAGGCGAACTTGCGCACGATGAACGCAGAGATTCTTTTTTTAATCGAAGCAGGAATTCGCGCGACAAAACACGCTGAGAGTTTGGCCGAAACGCCGAGCTAAAGTTCCAAAATTTTGAGATCTCGTGGCGCTATCGATTTTTGTCGGAAATTGCGTCCGGACCTGTGCACGGAAGAGGATGAGGAAAACTTTGTATTGATAGATAAGTACTACTGACAAGGACGGCTTGCAGGCCATCCTTGTCATTTTTTGCCAACCACCTGGTGAGACAGGAAAGTTGTGGCCAGGGATGTTGACGCATCCGGGGCCGCGTGGATCAGTGCAACCTTTTGAAAGAAGAAAATGACCCGACCAACGAATGTTAACATCAGTATTTTTAATATACAAGCGGTGGATGCAAATTCGCCACTATCGCCCGCATGCCTTCCCCCAGCGCGATACAGTGCTGGCGCCGAGACCCTGGACCACCCGTTAGAGGTGGACGAGCCATGCGGCAACATCATTAATCAGAATGGTGTTGTACTGTGGTATCAATGCCCCGTCAGGGATGCGCAGCTTTTGGCCGATGAGCGGCGAGCCGACGTAGGTCGTTTCCCCGAGTGGCAAGGACCGCTGGCACTGGCCTTGACGCCGCCACGGGCAAGTCAACGCGCTCTTGATATCTTCCCGATGCCACTTCCAGCAGAGCTGCGACTCAGTTCTGCCCCGCCACTGGTCTTCTGCGGAGGGTCAATTGGCCTTGGTAACGACCATCCACTTGTCATTGTCGCATGTGGCGACTGGTGCGAACACATCCGCATCGAAGAAGCGCTGTGCAACATCGACCGTTTCACCGCGCCTTGCCAAGAGCGTATCCTTGCTTGCCTGCCATGCCAGTACGACATGGTAGGTGCATCATGAGCGCGACGAGTGGAAATCCGTTTGATACGGCAAGGAAAGCCGCCAGCGAAATTAATACTGCGCAAATGGACATGCGCGCGCTCAACTCGGCGATCGTGAGCCTGCTGGAAAAATTCGAATACCGCGAGTGCGACCAAGAAACTATCGACACCCTGTACGCGTTCACTCGGCTGATGGGCTCGTCGCTTGAAAAAATCAAGGATGGGCACGGGGCGATTGAAGATCTCGTTTTCGCAAAAACCAGCCCTGTATGCGGAGGTGAAGCATGAAAAAGCATTTCCAAAAGCATGGCGATGAGTATCTGCTCTCCCCTGCTGCTACGCTGATGATGGTGGCCGATGCCATTCACTGCCCGGATGCGGCGACACAAGGCAAGGCCCGAGCACGTCGCGTTTTAAACGCGACTATGGCGGCTGCGCGCGCTGCGAAGTTCGAACAAGCGGACATCCTGGAGACGATGCTGCTGTCCGGCGCCAACGCTGCGCGTGTGCTGCCAGTGTGCGACGCGCTGGTGACGCGCCTCGGCGCGCAGGCGGTGATCGACATCATACGGAATGGTCTGGGCGACGTATCGCAAGGAGGTGCAGCATGAGCTCGTCAACGAAACGTCAAGGCAAGCCGGCGCTGGTCACAGTGCATGCGGTCAACCTTACCCGCGACGAAATCCGCGTGATAGCGCTGTACCGCGCTACGCACGAAAGGAGCCGAGCCATGTTCCTCGGTATGGCACAAGACTACGCCCGGATTTTTCCAAGCCATACCCGGCCAGTGCTCCACCTGGTCAGTGGAGGTGCAGCGTGAACGGCCCGATGGTTCCACTGGTCCTGGCAATGTCGAGCAGGGAAATTGCGGAGCTGACCGAGAAGCGCCACGACAACGTTAAGCGCGACACGAAAGCAATGCTCATTGAGCTCGGCTTAGATCCCCTCAAATTTGAGGGCAAGTACCTGGACGGTCTGAACCGGCGACAGACCGAATATCTACTGGACCGGGAGTTAACCGACACGCTGCTGACCGGATATAGCGCGGTCCTACGGAGGAAGGTCATTGCGCGTTGGCGCGAACTGGAGCGCGAAGTCGCGGCACCAACCCTGCCGAACTTCGCCGACCCGGCAGCAGCAGCGCGCGCCTGGGCCGATGAGGTGGAGGCGAAGCGTGCAGCTGAGGGCAAAGTGCAGCAGCTGGAGCACAAGGTCGCCGACCAAGCGCCGGCTGTGGCCGGGTTCGACCTGATCGCCAGCGCTGACGGCACACTGTGCATCCGCGACGCTGCGGCGACCCTGCAAATGCGCCAGTGCGACCTTACCGACTACCTGATCAGCAAGGGCTGGATTTATGAGCGGGAAGGCGCAGAAGGGTACAAGGCCTACCGCACGCGATTGCAGGCGCTTGACTTGAAATACAAAACCTTTGCATATCCGAGCAAGACCACAGGCGAGCAGAAGGTGCGGCAGCAGGTGCTCATCACGCACAAAGGCCTGACCACGCTGGCGAAGATGATCGCTAGCGACGCGGTGGCACAGAGGCTGGCTGCGCCTGAAAGCCACACCCAGCGCCCACTGCCGCTCGGCCCCGAATAACCCGCGCCGGCAACCAGCAATCGCAAAAAAAGAAGGCCACCCGACGCGCAGACGCCGGATGGCCTGTCACAGCCAAAATTTTTGAAAGCATGCTATGAACGACCAGAAAGATACCACAACGCTGCCTTGCGGCGAATCCTCAATGGATGCAGCGTGAGCACCACCATCAACGAAGTGGACGTCAGGCGCCTGGCCGGCCTGGCCAACGTGATCAGCGCGCTGCTGGCCGCGATCCCGATACTTGAATCTGGAACCCAGATGGAAGCTCTGCAAACCTGCGCCAGCATGGCGGCTGATGTTGCCGACGAGCTGGCGCAGCTGGAGCGGGCGTCGTGAGCGCACGGGACGTTACCCATGCAGCGCTTAAGTGGCACGCGATTCACGCCCATCGCATGGCGTTGAACGCTAAGCGGCTGGCACTCGAAAAAGAAGTGCGCCTTCGCCCTGGTGGTCTGAAATGGGATGCCGGCTACTGGACTTACTCCGATGTCAAGGCGCAGATTACCGCGACCAAACACAAGGAGCGCGCTGCGCTGAAGGTTCTGGCCAAGGCCTGTGCTAAGCAGCGAGCCGAGTTCGAGCAGGCCGAGATCGTTGACGTCGACGTGCGAATGGTCGGCCACGAGAACTGCGCGCCATAACTTACACGTTAATTCAATGCGGCCAGCCAAAGGAACACGCCCCAGTGGCGCGACAATCAACAGAACAAGGATTTACCTAATGACCCATCCTAAAAAGTTTCTACGCTTCAATGATGTATCCATGCTGGTCGGCTTAGGCCGCACCACGATCTACAAGAGGATCAAGGCTGGCACTTTTCCGGCGCCTATCCACATTGGCGAAAAGGCAGTGGCCTGGGATTCTGCCGAAATTGAGTGCTGGCAGGCCGCATGCATCGCAGCGTCGAGGCCGCAATCTGCAATCAAAAGCCCTTTGGAGCATGGTGGGTAGAAAGGTGGGTAGATAGAATTGAAAAAGCCCCTGTCATAGGGGCTTTTTGCTGTTTTTGGCGGAGAGACGGGGATTCGAACCCCGGATAGGCTATGAACCTATACACGCTTTCCAGGCGTGCGACTTCAACCACTCATCCATCTCTCCTGCATTACATCTCCGCCTTCGCGAAGCCGCAGATTATAGCAAAGATTCCGCAGGGTATGAAGAAAATTTCGCGCGCCCTTACGAGGCTTCCTTCAACTGCTCCAGGATGGCCGGATTTTCCAGGGTCGAGATGTCCTGCGTGATGGCCTCGCCCTTGGCCAGCACCCGCAGCAAACGGCGCATGATCTTGCCGGAACGGGTCTTGGGCAGGTTGTCGCCGAAGCGGATTTCCTTCGGCTTGGCGATCGGGCCGATTTCCTTGGCCACCCAGTTGCGCAACTCCAGCGCCAGCTTCTTGGCCTCTTCCCCGGTCGGCCGCGCCTGCTTGAGCACGACAAACGCGCAGATCGATTCGCCGGTCGTGTCGTCCGGCTTGCCGACCACGGCCGCCTCGGCCACCATCGGATTGGCCACCAGCGCCGATTCGATCTCCATGGTGCCCATGCGGTGGCCCGACACGTTGAGCACGTCATCGATGCGCCCCGTGATCGTGAAGTAGCCCGTCTCCTTGTTGCGGATCGCGCCGTCGCCCGCCAAATACATCTTGCCGCCCAGTTCATCCGGGAAGTAGCTGGTCTTGAAGCGCTCCGGATTGCCCCAGATGGTGCGGATCATCGACGGCCACGGCCGCTTGACCACCAGGATGCCGCCCTGCCCGTTCGGCACGTCCGCGCCGGCCTCGTCGACAATCGCGGTCATGATGCCCGGCAGCGGCAAGGTGCACGAACCCGGCACCATGGGCGTCGCGCCCGGCAGCGGGGTGATCATGTGGCCGCCCGTCTCGGTCTGCCAGAAAGTGTCCACCACCGGGCAGCGCTCGCCGCCCACGTTCTTGTAGTACCACATCCAGGCTTCCGGATTGATCGGCTCGCCTACCGAACCGAGCAGGCGCAGGCTGCTCAAATCGTACTTGGACGGATGCACGCTCGGGTCGACATCGGCCGCCTTGATCAGCGAACGGATCGCCGTCGGCGCCGTGTAGAAGATGCTGACCTTGTGCTTGGCGATATTGGCCCAGAAACGCCCCGCGTTCGGGTAGGTCGGGATGCCCTCGAACACGACCTGGGTCGCGCCCACCGCCAGCGGGCCGTAGGCGATGTAGCTGTGGCCGGTGACCCAGCCGATATCGGCCGTGCACCAGAACACGTCCTGCGGCTTGATGTCGAAGCTCCACTTCATGGTCAGCGCGGCCCACAGCAGGTAGCCGCCGCTGGAATGCTGCACGCCCTTGGGGGTGCCAGTCGAACCGGAGGTGTACAGGATGAACAGCGGATGCTCGGCGCCCACCCATTCCGGCTCACAATCGGCGGCCTGGTCGGCCACCAGCTCGTGCAGCCAGAGGTCGCGCCCTTCGGTGAAGGCAATGTTGCCGCCGGTGCGCTTGTAGACGATCACATTCTTGATGCTGGCGCAGCCGCCCAGCGCCAGCGCTTCGTCGACGATGCTTTTCAGCGGCAGGTGCTTGCCGCCGCGCAGTTGCTCGTCGGCCGTGATGACCGCCACCGCGCCGGCGTCGATAATCCGCTCCTGCAGCGATTTGGCCGAAAAGCCGCCAAACACCACCGAATGGGTGGCGCCGATGCGCGCGCAGGCCTGCATGGCGGCCACGCCTTCGATCGACATCGACATATAAATAATGACGCGGTCGCCCTTCTTGATGCCGCGCGCCTTGAGGCCGTTGGCAAATTTGCAGACACGCTCGTACAACTCCTGGTACGTTGCGCGCGTGACCGTGCCGTCGTCCGCTTCGAAAATGATGGCGGTCTTGTCGGCGTTGCCGTTCTTGAGGTTGCGGTCGAGGCAGTTGTACGACACGTTCAGCTCGCCGTCATCGAACCATTTGTAGAACGGCGCATTGGTTTCGTCCAGGGTCGAGCTGAACGGCTTGTGCCATTCGAGATTTTCGCGCGCCAGGCGCGCCCAGAAGCCTTCGTAATCGGCTCCCGCTTCCGCGCACAGTGCATGGTAGGCATCCATCCCGGAAATGGCGGCGTTGGCCACGAAGTCGGGCGGCGGCGCAAACACGCGGCTTTCCTGCAAGCCTGGGTTGTCCTGCTGGGTGGAATCTGTTGCTGCCATGCTGGTCTCCATTGGTGGTGTTGTTTTGCTAAAACCATAGTCCCGCTCGCTTACTGCGCCCTTACGTGCACGTCGGCGAGGAAGGTCGATGAGACATTAAAACATGGATAGCGCCATCAAGCGGTATGGTCACTTGCATTAACGACAAGATCAATGCGCACGGCATGACGATCAGCTGTGGTTTGCGCCAGATCAATACGAGGTCCGACCGAGGCCGCTCTCTGCAGCCGGGCCAAGCGCTGGTAAAATGACGCAGCGAAAATTTTTGCCTTACTCTGGAGCCAAGCATTCATGTCTGACCCGATTTTACCGAAAGAACGTCAAAAACTGACCCCCTTGAATAACCTCATTTTCATGAGCCGCTGGCTGCAGTTGCCGCTGTATCTGGGCCTGATCCTGGCGCAGTGCGTGTATGTTTTCCATTTCTGGGTTGAACTCAAGGACCTGATCGGTGCCGTACTCGGTAACGAGGCGGCGCTGCAGCATATCTTCGATGCAGTCACCGTACCGGGCGCCAAGCAGGCGACCAAGCTCAACGAAGCGACCATCATGCTGGTGGTGCTCGGCCTGATCGACGTGGTGATGATCTCGAACCTGCTGATCATGGTCATCGTGGGCGGCTACGAAACCTTCGTCTCGCGCATGCACCTGGAAGGCCATCCCGACCAGCCCGAGTGGCTCTCGCACGTGAACGCCTCGGTGCTCAAGACCAAGCTGGCCATGGCGATCATCGGCATTTCGTCGATCCACCTGCTCAAGACGTTTATTAACGCCAACGCGTACGAACCCAAGGTGCTGATCGCGCAGACGGTGATCCACATCGTGTTCCTGCTGTCGGCGCTGGCGATCGCCTATACCGACCGCATCATGATCGGCACCCAGAACCAGTCCAAGACCCCTCACTAAGCCAACGAGAATAGCCATGACTATCATCAAGCAGGAAGACCTGATCGAATCGGTTGCCGCCGCCCTCCAGTACATCAGCTACTACCACCCGGCCGATTACATCGCCCACCTGGCGCGCGCCTACGAGTCGGAACAGAGCGATGCCGCCAAGGATGCGATCGCCCAGATCCTGACCAATTCGCGCATGTGCGCCGAGGGCAAGCGCCCGATCTGCCAGGATACCGGCATCGTCAACGTGTTCCTCAAGATCGGCATGGGCGTGCGTTTCGAAGGCTTTTCCGGCACCGTGACCGACGCCGTCAACGAAGGTGTGCGCCGCGCCTACAACTTCGACGACAACAAGCTGCGCGCCTCGATCGTGGCCGACCCGCAGTTCGAGCGCAAGAATACCAAGGACAATACGCCGGCCGTGGTCCACATGGAACTGGTCGAGGGCAATACCGTCGACGTCAAGGTCGCGGCCAAGGGCGGCGGCTCCGAGAACAAGTCCAAGTTCGTCATGCTCAACCCGTCCGACTCGCTGGTCGACTGGGTCATGAAGACCGTGCCGACTATGGGCGCGGGCTGGTGTCCGCCGGGCATGCTCGGAATCGGCATCGGCGGCACCGCCGAGAAAGCCATGCTGATGGCCAAGGAAGTGCTGATGGATGACATCGACATGTACGAACTGAAACTGCGCGGCCCGCAAAACAAGACTGAAGAATTGCGTATCGAGCTGTGCGACAAGATCAATGCGCTGGGCATCGGCGCCCAGGGCCTGGGTGGCCTGACGACCGTGCTCGACGTCAAGATCATGATGCATCCGACCCACGCGGCGTCCAAGCCGGTGGCCATGATTCCGAACTGCGCCGCCACCCGCCACGCGCACTTCGTGCTGGACGGCTCGGGCGCGAGCTACATCGAGCCGCCGGCGCTGTCGACCTGGCCGGACGTGCACTGGACCCCGGACACCGAGAAATCGCGCCGCGTCGACCTCAACACCCTCACCAAGGAAGAAGTCGCCTCGTGGACTCCGGGCCAGACCTTGCTGCTGAACGGCAAGATGCTGACCGGCCGCGACGCCGCGCACAAGCGCATCCAGGACATGCTGGCCAAGGGCGAGCAATTGCCGGTCGACTTCAAGAACCGCGTGATTTACTACGTCGGCCCGGTCGATCCGGTGCGCGACGAAGCGGTCGGCCCGGCCGGTCCGACGACCGCCACCCGCATGGACAAGTTCACCGACATGATGCTGGAAAAAACCGGCCTGATCGCCATGATCGGCAAGGCCGAGCGCGGTCCGGCGGCGATCGAATCGATCCAGAAGCACAAGTCGGCCTACCTGATGGCGGTCGGCGGCGCGGCTTACCTGGTGTCGAAAGCGATCAAGAGCGCCAAGGTGCTCGGTTTCCACGACATGGGCATGGAAGCGATCTACGAGTTCGACGTGATCGACATGCCGGTCACGGTGGCGGTCGATTCCAACGGAACGTCGGTGCACAACACCGGTCCAAAGGAATGGGCAGCCAAGATTGAATCGCTGTCGAGCGTCGGCAAGATTCCTGTCAGCGTCGCCTGAGTGACGCACGAGTGACAACACCAGTGACAAGCGCGAGCGTCCCAGCGATGGCCATGGCGTCGGCTACCGCGTCGGCTACCGCGTTGGCTACCGCGTCGGCTACCGCGTCGGCTACCGCGTCGGCTACCGCGCCGGCTACCGCGCCAATCGGCGTGTTCGATTCCGGCGTGGGTGGTTTGTCGGTCCTGCGCCATATCCGCGCGCAGCTGCCGCATGAGCATTTGCTGTACTTCGCCGATTCCGGTTTTGCGCCGTATGGCGACAAGCCGGAAAGCATGGTGGCCGAGCGCTCGCTGGCGGTCGCCGGTTTTCTGGTCGCCAACGGCGCCAAGGCGCTGGTGGTGGCATGCAATACGGCGACGGTGGCCGCCATCAAGGTGCTGCGCGCGCACTATCCCGACATGCCCATCGTCGGGGTGGAGCCTGGCCTCAAGCCGGCTGCGGCGGCCACGCGCAATGGCAAGGTGGGCGTGCTGGCGACCAGCGTGACCATCGCCGGCGCCAAGTTCCTGCTGCTGCGCGACCAGATCAGCGCCGCCAGCGATGCGCAGTTTTTGCTGCAGGGGTGTCCGGGCCTGGTCGACCAGATCGAGCTGGGCGACCTGGAATCGGCGGCGATCCGGACGCTACTGGAGCGGTATGTGGTGCCGCTGCTGGACCAGGGTGCCGATACGCTGGTGCTGGGCTGCACGCACTACCCGTTCGTGCTGGCGATGCTTGGCGAGGTCATCGCGGCGGCGACGGCGCGCGAGATCGTGCTGATCGACACCGGCGACGCGGTGGCGCGGCAACTTGCGCGCTTGCTGGGTGCCGCTGCGCTACTGAACCCGGGTGATGCAGCGCCGGCCGGGCCTGGCACTGACGATGTGCCCGCGCCCTTAATTGCGCGTCAGGCCGCAATGCCGGTCGAGGCTGGCGCCACCGCGACGCTGCAAGGCTATACCAGTGCCAGCAAAACGGCACTGTCGGCGGCGTTTGCCAACTTGCTCGGCATCGATGCGCCGGTTCGCGAAGTGGCAATTTGAAAATATTTCGCTTTCAGTGCATTTTGATTTGCCAGTTCGCCCAGATGTTTGTATAATCTTTTTCTGTTCAGGAAGCATCTGAACAATATGCAGATTCGATGGTGGCTGTAGCTCAGTTGGTAGAGTCCAGGATTGTGATTCCTGTTGTCGTGGGTTCGAGCCCCATCAGCCACCCCATCGTTTTAGCATGCCGACTAAGCCGCCTTGAGCGGCTTTTTTGTTGTCCTGCGCTTTGTCGTGGTGCGCCTGGCGCATGAGTCAAGGCGGACCGGATCATGACGACGACATGTGGTCAGCGGTCACATGCGATACACCTCACATTGACGTGGCCAAAATTCCGGTAGTTATCACGGACATCGCCTTGCGCCTGCTCTTTCGTCAGCTTTTCGGCCGTCCATTGCGCGCTGGTCGTCGACGACGCTACCCCGGGAACCCAGGCGCCGATCCCCACAAACTTACCCAGAAAGACTACCTCGCCAGGGTGCAGAACGAAGATCTGCGTCAGGATGCTCTCGTCCATGCGACGCTTGAGTTCTTGTCCTCCGCCGAGTAGTGTCGGGCCATAGTATGCGTTGTACAACACCCAATGCGTCGCTGCGTAACGACCCGGCGGCAGTGGAACGAGCGCAACCTCATTGTGGCCATCACGATAGTTTGCCTTGCTGGTGAACGGAATCGGAAACTCTTGGGCCGTATCCTGGTTTTTCAGTATGAAGGCGATTGCACGCGTGTTCCGCAGCAAGGTGAAGTTGCCCCCAACATAAGCAGCCGCTGAAGACGGCGCCGCATCTTTCGGTAACACCAGATCGGTCGCGCATCCGCACAACGACAGGAAAGACGCGGAGAGTAAGAGCGAGGCGGTGCTGTTCATGAGAAACAATCTTAAGAGCGCATCGGGAATCGCTGATTGTACTTGACCCATCAGGTCGCAGCGCTTGGTTTCCTTATGGCACCGGCCTGATAAGCGAAGCGCATGGCGCGCTGTTTATGCGACAAAGGCTCCACGGCGCCGAAAACATCGAAAAACTCGATCTATCAATTAGTCTTAATCGAGTTTTTCTTTATATCGTACGCCCATATAATTTTTCGGTGGACTTGCTCCACTCACCTTTTCCACTACATGGAGTAGCACAATGCGTCATTACGAAACAGATAGCCCTCAGGCAGCCGGCCGGATTCTCGCCCTGGCGATGGTGGTCGATGGCAATCTGGCGCAAAGCGAACTTGCCGCCCTCGACAGCAGCAAGATCCTGCAACACATCGACCTTGACCAGCCCGGCTTCAAAGCCTTGCTGCAAGAGCTTTGCCAGAACATGCTGGCCTCGGCATTTCACGGCGAGGTACGCATCGATGGCGCCATGCTCGACGGCTTGCTCGACGAAATCCGCCATCCGGATTTGCGCCGTCAGCTGATGCTGGCAATGTGGCGCATCGCCGACGCTGATGGCTGGCTAGCCGATGCCGAAGCGGTGCTGTTGGCGCGCGCCAGCACCTTATGGTGCGCCGAGACCAACTTCAGCGGACGCGTGCTGGAGCAGGCATGACGCTGGCGGCCGGCGCCCCGCTCGGTGCCGCCCGGCGTTACGCTGCCGGCGCGGCGTCGATCAGGCGCCGGTAGCCGGCAATGCCCTCCTCGACCGCATAGCCGGCCTTGATCGATGCCACGGCCCGCGCACGTAGCGGCGCGAATTGCGCTGGCTCGCGCAAGGCCCGGCTGACGGCGCCGGCAATCGCGTCGGTATCGAAAAAATCGACCAGCACGCCATTGTCGCCGTCGCGGATGATTTCCGTCACCGGCGCCGTGTCCGAGCCGATCACCAGGCAGCCGCAAGCCATCGCTTCAAGCATCGACCACGACAGCACAAACGGATACGTCAGGTAGATATGCGCGGCCGAGACCTGCAGCAGGTCGCGGTAGCGCGCGTAGGAAATGCGGTCGAGGAAATGCACGCGATCCGGATCGATGGCGACCTCGGCCAGCATCCTGGCGCGCCAGGTCTGGCCGCCGGCCGGACGCGCGCCGTAGCTCACGTCGGCCCCGCCGGCGAACACGATGTCGCAGTCCGGATTGTCGGCCAGGATTTTGGGCAGCGCGCGCATGAAGGTGTGGAAGCCGCGGTACGGCTCGAGGTTGCGCGACACATAGGTCACCACCGGGTCGCCCGGACGCAGCACCTTGCCGTTCGGCAGCGTGAACGTGGCGTCGGGATTCGGGCACAGGTAGGCGGTGTCGACTCCCTCGTGAATCAGCGCGATCTTGTCGTGGTAAGGCTTGGGGTGCAGGCTTTTCTGCCACGCGGTCGGCGCCACGGCGATGTCGCAGGCTTCCAGGTTGAGCAGTTGCAGCGCGTTCTTGGCGCGTACCCGCGCGCGGTCGTCTATGGTGCTGGGAAACTCCGGATCGAAGCCGACATCGGCGTTGTCCGTGTGATAGTAGAACTCGGAAAAATGCACCAGCCGCGCATCCGGAAACGCTTCCCGCACGAACATGGTGTCGCCCCAGCCCGGATGGGCGATGATCACGTCCGGCGCGAAGCCCTTCTCTTTCATCGCCAGCAAGACCCGCAGGCATGCCTGTCCATGCAGGATGCCCGCCTCGAAGGGCCGGGCGTAGTGGTGGGTTTCCTTGGCCGCGCCACGGTGCAGCTTGTAGGTAAGCGTGCGCACGTCCGGCAAGCCGGGACAGCCGTCCTTGCCAATCGCCAGCACGTCGTACGCCGGATCGCGCGCCAGGTGCGAGGCGATGCGCTTGAACTGGCCGGGAAAGTTTTGATGTATGAACAGGATGCGGCGCGCGCGCGGCGCGCCGGAAGACAAAGGCTGGGCTGGTGTGAATGTCATAGGTCGATGGTGCGCTGGCCTGCAAGATTGGAAGCGAGCATCTTACCAGCCGAAGCCGGTCCGAAAATTCGCCGATTCGCTCATCGTTCGCGCGCCGCTTCGGACACCGCTTTTTGTACAGGAGAAAGCAGATATTCCAGCACCGTGCGTTGGCCCTGGTTAATCTCCGCCATGACTTGCATGCCCGGGGTAATCCGCAGCACCGTGCCCTGGGGGTCCTTCAGGCTTTGCTGGTCGAGCCGGATGCGCGCCTTGTAGCTGGCCATGGCCGGGACCTGGCCGCCTTCCTGCGCCTCGGCGCCGCCCTGCCGGGCCGGCTCACTGGCATCGGCGCTGACGTGCACCACCTCGCCCTTGAGCATGCCGAAGCGCTGGAAGGGATAAGCCGACAACTTGATCTGCGCGCGCTGGCCGACCCGCACGAAGCCCACATCTTCATTCTTGATATTGATGTCGGCAAACAGCTGCTCGCCCTCCGGCACCAGGGTCAGCACCACCGAACCGGGCTGCACCACGGCGCCGACCGTGGTCGTGGCCAGGTCCTTGATCACGCCATCCTGCGGCGCGCGCAATGCCATCTGGCCTTCGCGGTAGCTGGTCTTGTCCAGGTTCGGCTGCAGCTGGCCGATGCGGGCCCGGATCGCCGCCAGTTCCTTTTCCAGTTCGCTGGTGTATCCGCTGTGCAGCTGGCTGATCTTCTGTTCCTGGGCGGCGATGGTGGCGCCGAGCGCGGCCACGGTGGATTTTTGCGCGTCCAGGTCCCTGGCCTTTTCGGTCGCTTCGCGTTGCTTGTCGGCGCTGCGCAGCGCCGACACGTAACCGTCCGCCGACAAATCCGAAAAGCTTTTCGCCGCCGCCTGGTACGACGGCAGGGTCTGCTCCAGCTTGGCCAGGGTTTCACGTGCGCTGCGCATTTCGTGCGCGGCTTTGACCAGCAGCGCTTTTTCATGTTCCAGGCTGTCCGCGAACGCCGTGCGGCGCGCGGCGTACTCGGCGTGCACCTGGGCATACAGCAGCGTATCGTCGCCGGCCTTGGGCAGCATGGCCTTGCCGCTCAGCTCAGCCTCGATGCGGCGCGCCTGCATCCGCTGCGCCGCCAGGTCGTTGGCAATGCCGCTCTTGTCGGCGCTGGCCAGGGTGGTGTCGAGGCGCGCGAGCACCTGTCCGGCCTTGACCTTGTCGCCTTCGAGCACCAGCAATTGCTTGACCACGCCAGCCTCGGCCGGCTGCACGATCTTGACCAGCGTTTGCGGAACCAGCTTGCCGTCGGCGCTGGCGATGATGTCGAGCTTGCCGAAGGCGGCCCAGACAATCAGCACCAGTACCAGTACCGAGACGATCCATAAGACAATGCGGCGGCTGCGGTCGGGCCCGTTGACCTGGATCAGGCCGAGCGGATCGTGCCAGCGGCTCGGCACGCGCAGCGGGATGACCTGGCCGTTCGCGCGCGCGCTGCCGGGCTGGGCCAGCGGCTGGCCCATGGTGGAAGTAGTGTCAGTCATGGGATCCTCAGGCTGCGGGCTGGCGCGCATCGCCGCCAGCGCTAGTGTTATTCAGTGCGCTCGCAAGCGCCACGCGCTGGGCGCCCTGGGCACCGAGCCGGTAGATGGCATCGACCTGCAAACCCTTCGGCAAGCCGTGGGTGATGAACAGCATCGTGATCTTGCCGCGCAAGGCGTTGATGGTGTGCGCGAATTGCTCGGCGGTGGGACCGTCGAGGGCGCTGGTAGCTTCGTCGAACACCAGGATGGTCGGGCGCTTGAGCAACGCACGCGCAATGGCGATGCGTTGCCGCTGCCCGCCGGACAAGCCCGAACCGCGCTCGCCGATCTCGGTCTGGTAGCCTTTCGGCAGCGCCTCGATGGCGCCATGGATTTCGGCCATCTTGCAGGCGGCGACGATTTGCTCGAAGCTGGCGTCGGGGCTGGCCATGTGCAGGTTGTCGTAAATAGTGCCCGAGAACAGCACGGTTTCCTGCGGCACGACTCCGAAGTGGCTGCGCAGCTCGTTGGCCGAGAGATAGCGGATATCGACCCCGTCGATGACGATGCGCCCTGCGCTCGGCTGATAGAAGCCCTGCAGCAGCTTGGCCAGGGTACTCTTGCCGCAGCCGGACGGCCCCATGATGCCGATGGTCTGGCCGGGCTGGATGGTCAGGGACAGATTTTCGTAGACCAGCGGCAAATGCTCGGCATACTTGAACGCCAACCCATCGATCTGCACCAGGCCCTTGCGGCTGCCGTCGCGCGAAGGGACCAGCGAATACGGCTCGGTGGGCGCATTCATCAGGTCGCCCAGGCGCGCGACCGACAGGCTGGCTTGCTGGAATTGCTGCCACAGGCCCACCAGGCGCATCATCGGCTGCGACAGGCGGCCCGAGAACATCTGGAACGCCACCAGCATGCCGATCGTGAAGTGGGTGTCGTGCATGACGGTGTAGGCACCGATCGCGAGGATTAACAAACTCATCAGTTGTTCGAGCAGATTGGCGCTCGAGTTATAGGTATTCGCCAGCTGTTTGGTGGAAAAGCCGGCCGCAAGGTAACTGGCCAGGTAAGCGCTGTACTTACTGTTCAGTTGCGGTTCGAGCTGGAGCGATTTCACGGTTTCCATGCCGGCGATATATTCCGTCAGAAACGCCTGGTTGCGCGCGCCAAGCTGGAATTGCTCTTGCAGGCGGGTCTGGAACAGGGGCGCGACGATGGCGCTGAGCGCCACGATCACGCCGAGAATGGCCAGCACCAGCAAGGTCAGCGTGACGCTGTAATAGAACATGATCGCCACGAAGATCAGCAGGAACGGCAAGTCCAGCACCAGGGTCACGGCGGCGCCGGCGATGAATTCGCGGATCGTTTCGACGCCCTGCATGCGCGCGGCGATCACCCCGGTCGGGCGGTGCTGGAAATACATCGGCGGCAGCTTGAACAGGCGCTCGAAGACGGTCGCGCCCAGCACGGCATCGACCCGGTTGCCGGTGTGCAGTACCAGGTATTGCCGGACCCACGACAAGGCCGCCGAAAACAGCACGAACACCGCCATGCCGATGGCAATCACGATCAGGGTGCTCTGGGTGTGGTGCACCACCACCTTGTCGATGATGGCCTGGGTAAACAGCGGCGTGGCGAGGGCGATCAGCTGGATCACCAGCGAGGCCAGCAGCACTTCGCGCCAGAGCTGCTTGTGCTTCATCAATTCCGGAATGAACCAGCGAAAGCCGAAGCGGCGCGACTTCAGGGCGTCGGCCGCGCTGTCCGGATCGGCGCCGCCCGCGTCGCGCGGCGCGATGCGCGTGACCTGGCCCAGGTAGCACTGGGCCAGATCGGACAGGGTCATTTGCCTGGGAGCGGGGTCGCCTGCTTCGACAATCAGCACGCTGGCGCCGTCGGCCTGCAGAATCAGTGCCGGGACCGCGCCGGCGGCGCTGTCGCCATCGGACGGCGCTTGCAGCCATGCCACGAGCGGAAACGCTTCGTGCCTCAGCTTGCCCGCCTTGACTTTGCGCAGCGCCGCATCGAAGCCGTACACGCCGGCGGCCTGCGTCAGCGACGCGACCGTGTGCGGGGCGGCCAGCTGTTGCTGTGCAAGTTCGAGGGAAAAAGGCTGTCGGTGGAGCGCGCAAATACCTTGCAGCGCCCAGAAAAAGGCGTCTGCCTGGATTTCTTTGTGGTTCATAAAAAACTGCGTTTCCGAGTGAATTGCCGAAGCAGAAATAAATACAAATTTGGCCCAGAACGATACCCGCAAATGGAGTCGAATTCAATTTTTATGGAAAATTAATGTTTCCACTCAGTAGTTATTAACAAAAAACATTGTTACCTTACAGAAATAGACGGCTGATGCTATGTCGATATCACGAAGCCGCTGAAACCGCTGTCATACGGCTCGGGAATCAGCCGGCACGGGGCGTCAGGCGGCGGCCGGTCGACTACAATACCGAACGTGCCGTCCAGCGCATATCAACTTGAGAGGCCCACACGCATGAGTTACGATCTGATGGTTTTCGCCCCGGAAGCCGCGCCCAAGAAGCGCGAGGCTTTCCTGGCCTGGTATGACGAACAAGCCGAGTGGAGTGAAGGCCATTCCTACGCCGACCCCGCCGTCGCCACCCCGGCACTGCAAGCGTTCTACGCCGACATCGTGCAAACCTTCCCGGCGCTGGCGCTGGAAGACCTGGCCGGCGAGGAAGACCGCGAGGACAGCCCCGGCACCGACTACACCATCGGCAAGTCGCTCATCTACATCACGTTTTCGTGGGACCAGATCGACGAAGCGCACGCCACCGTCACCCGGCTGGCGGCCAAGCACGGCGTGGGCTTTTTCGACGTCAGCTCCGACATCGCCGAAACCTGGCTGCCGGACGGCAAGGGCGACCTGTACATCGCCCATTCCGACTGAGCTTGCAGCACCTTGCCGGCATCTGCTGGCCGCACGAGGCCACGGTCGGGCACATCACGGTGGCGACCGGCCAGCTGTCAGGACACTTTCCCGCCGATCATGGCGACGATGCGCTGGTCGCCTGCGTGCTGGTCGCGGCCGGCAAATACCGCAACGGCGCCGCGCGCCACTGGTGCCGTACGCACCAGACCTACTGGGGCGTGAAGGCAGACCTGGCCGCGCTGGCGCACAGCGGCCAGCGCCGCTGCGCGCGCCATGCCGAGCCGATGGGCTACGCCCTGCATCCCCCGCTGATCGACCTGGCGGCCTGCGCCAGCGTGACGATTGCCAGCGCTGCCGGGGGCGGCATGGAGGTGGCCAGCGTGCCTGCCGGTCTGCAAGCAAGCCGGGCCGGACGCTACCCGGCCGTGGCGATCTGCAACAGCGGCCCGCGCGCGCCGTTTCCCGGCAGCGGCATCGTGCAGGTCAACATCACCCCGCCCGCCCTGCTGGCCTACACCCGGGCGGCATCGGCCGGACCGGCGCCCGGCTGCGTAAATTGCGCGCGTTGCGGCCATCCGCACCTGGACCTGGGCAGCTTTGCGCAAACGCCCCACCGGCGCCATTACTGCGGCAACTGCGGCTGCGACAGCACCCATAGCCCGGCGCCCATGCTGTCCTCGCCCCTGCATGCATTGAGCATCCTTTTCGCCGGCCGGCTGAGATTCGCGTAAGAATCTGCGTTCGGTACGCGGATTTCAAGCATGCGTTTTCTCTGCGTGCTATAAATGCAATACAGTAACCGGGAGAACAACATGGACGATGCAGACCGCCGCCACGAAGACCGTCGCCAGGACCTTGAAACCGCAGCGCAACTGCACGAAGCTATTGCATTGCAGCGCGCCTTCGGCAGCGATGCCGCCCAGCGCTTTCTCAAGCTGCGCGGCATTGGCGATGAAATCTCACAAAACGCGCTGATCGAAAGCTACGACCGCCGCCAGGCCGCACGCCGCTTGCGCGCCGCCGCAGTCAGCTAGCCTGCCCCCCAGGCAAGCAGCGCGCGCATGGCGCCGGGGCGACGCCCGATCAGGGCGCGCCAGGCGGCCGCCTGCACAGCCAGCCTGCGCTGGCCAAGGGACGGCGCGTGCCTGATGTTCTGATTCGCTCAACACCCATCCCTTCCCCTTCCATGAAATCTCTTGCCAGACCGAGCTGACCCGGGTCGAGCTGACTCTGGTGCCCAGTGCTGGGCGCCTGGGACAGCTGGGACGCGCCGGCGGCGCGGGCGGCCGGCGAATCCGGGCGCGTGCTGATGTCGAGCCTGGCGACCCTGATCACCGTGACCGTCGCCGTCCTGCCGTGGCTGCTGGTAGGCCTCCCCCTGTTCCTGTGGCTACGCAAACGCTACCGCTTGCGCAAGGCGCGCCGCGCGCAAGCGGCACGCTAGCAGCCTGTCGGACTATGGGTACAAAAGAAATATTTTGCCCCCACTGCTGAAAATTTAGGCTGAATTTCGGCATTTAAATGCCTCGGATGGTGTCCGCAGTTCATATTTTTTCGTTTGAGGCGCGCCATCGCGTTTTCGTTTTCTAAGTCCGACAGACTGCTAGAACGCGCCGGCGCACCGCAAGCCGCCCGGGCACCCGGGCGGCGTTGACCGCGCCCAAGCGGCCATCATTGAATGGAAACGCCGCCCCACGCGCGCTGTCAAACCGCGAAAGGGTACCATCACGGCGTTTTCGACAACATTTACAGGCGCACCGTATTGAACCATTCACAACCCGCCTGGGCGCTTCCTCTATAATGCGCGTGTTGTCGGCCTTGTTTTTTACCTAATTCTCCTGGAGACAGTCATTCAAACCAATTCGCATACCGCGCACGCGGGCGCCCTCGCCTACCGGCCCGATATCGATGGCATGCGTGCGCTGGCGGTCGTCGCCGTCATCGTGTTCCACGCCTGGCCGACCTGGTTCGCCGGCGGCTTCGTGGGCGTCGACATATTCTTCGTCATTTCCGGCTTCCTGATTACCTCGATCCTGCTGTCCCAGCTTGAAAAGGGGAAATTCAGCATCGCCGACTTTTACGTGCGCCGCATCCGCCGCATTTTCCCGGCCTGACCGTGGTCATGCTGGCCACCCTCGCCTTCGGCTGGGTGGTCTTGCTGCGCGGCGAATTCGAGCAGATCGGCAAGCACGCCGTGGCCGGCACCACCTTCGTCTCGAACCTGGTGCTGTGGAACGAAGCGGGCTATTTCGACAACGATGGCATCACCAAGCCCTTCCTGCACCTGTGGTCGCTCGGGGTCGAGGAACAGTTCTATATCCTGTGGCCGCTGATCCTGTGGCTGGTGTTCTCGCGCAAGCTGCGCTTCCTGTGGGTGGCCGGCATCATCTTCGTGATCTCGATGAGCGCCAACCTGCTGCTGGTGAACGACCATCCGGTGGCCGCGTTTTTCTCGCCGCTGACGCGCTTCTGGGAACTGATGGCCGGCGGCGTGGTCGCCTGGCTGCACCTGCATCACGCGCAGCGCTTCGAGCGGCACGGCACGCTGCTGTCGCTGGGCGGCGCGCTGCTGCTGGGCCTGGCGTTCTGGCTGACCAATGCGCAGTCGCTGTTCCCCGGCTGGTGGGCCATGCTGCCGGTCGGCGGCGCGTGCCTGCTGATTTTGGCCGGCAAGAATGGCTTGCTGAACCGCCTGGTGCTGGGACGGCGCCTGCCCGTCGCAATCGGGCTGATCAGCTATCCCCTGTACCTGTGGCACTGGCCGCTGCTGTCCTACGGCCACATCATCTACGGCCAGAAGCCGCCGATCGCCATCAAGCTGGCGCTGGTGGGCGCCGGCTTCGTGCTCGCTTATCTTACCTACCGCCTGGTCGAAATCCCGCTACGCGACCGGCGCGACCGCAGCCGCGTCACCTGGTCGCTGGGAATGGGCATGGTCGCCATTGCCGTGCTGGGCCTGGCGATCGGCACCAGCGTGCTGCGCGAACGCATCGACACCCATGGCGCCGAGCCTTACCTGGCGGCCCTGAACGACAGCCAGTTCCCCGGCCCGACCCTGGCGCCGATGCGTTACGACGGCGTGGTATTCCAGAAAGCCGTCAGCCGCGGGCCGGGCCTGACCGTGTTCCTGGGCGACTCCGTGATGCAGCAATACGGCCCGCGCATCGAACACGCCGTGGCCAGCGATCCGGCGCGCTTCAGCAGCGTCATCTTCGCCACGGCCGGCGGCTGTCCGCCGATCGAAAACACGGTGCGCCTGCCGCAAATCCGCTTCCCGCTGTGTCCCAAGACGGTCAATGCGGCCTACGCGCTGGCCAACAGCCCGCAAGTCGACACGGTGGTGGTGGGCGCGGCCTGGTACGGCTACTTCAACGCCGGCCAGCACGAACTGCTGTTTGAAAAAGGCGGCGTCACGAAAGCCTTCCCGGCGGCCGATGCCCAGGAACTGGCGTACGCGGCGCTGCACGCCAGCCTTGCCAAGCTGCGCAAGAACGGCAAGCGCGTGTTCCTGGTGCTGCAACCGCCGGCCGGCGCCGCCTTCGATCCGCAGTCGATGTACACCGGCTCGCGTTTCGGCGCCATCGCACCGCTGGCCAAGGTGCCCGCGTTCGACCTGGCCGACTACCGCCAGCGCAACGCCGCGCCGCTGGCGCGCCTGACCGCGCTTGCCGCCGACACCGGCGCCATCGTCATCGAACCGGCCCAGTACATGTGCAAGGACAATGTCTGCCCGGTGCTCGACGATGCCGGCGCGCCGCTGTACACGGACACCATCCACATGCGTCCCGCCTACAGCCGGCGCGCCGCCAGCTTCCTCGATCCGACCATCCAGCGCGCCGCGCCAGGCGCCAGCGCGTCCGCGCAGCCGCTGCCGATGGCCCAGGGCAAGCCGGCGCCGGCCGGCTGATTCCCGCCTCAGCCTTCGGGGGTCCCGCCTGACACGGCGGGACCCGCCATCCCCACGCGCCAGCCCAGCAGGCGCCATGCGGCCCAGGCCGACAACAGCGCGCCCAGCAACAGCACCAGGCGCGTATCGACCAGGGTCAGCACCGACCCGACCAGGGCCATGACGATATTCGCCAGGCAAAACGTGGTCGACAGCAATCCCATCACCGCGCCCTGCCCCAGGGCGCCGAAACGCTCCGCGCACCAGCCCGGCACGATGGCGTTATAAAACGCATTCGGAATGCCGAACAGCACGATTGCCGCCAAGCCCAGCCAGACATTGCCCAGCGCCAGCGCGGCGATGGCGGCGGCGCCGCCGAAAGCGCTCCAGGCCGCCCGCTGCAAGGGCGCGATGCGGCTCGGGCGTCCGGCGAACACGGCCGTGAACGTCATCACCGCGCACAGGGCGGCGGTGATCCAGGCGATGCCGGGCGCGCCGTAGCCGGGAAATTCCACCAGCCACAAGGGATAAAACTCGTAAAAGGCGGTCACGCCGCAGGTATAGGCGAACTGGACGACGAACAGCTTGCGCAGGCCGCCGTGGCGCAGCAGGTGAAACGCGTGCTGGTGGCGCGCCACGTACCACCACGAGGTAGTGGCCAGCGAGGCCGCCTCGCGCGGCAGCACCGCCGCCACCAGCGCCGTGGTCAGCACCAGCGCACCGGCGGCAATCCAGAACGGCACGGTGATGCCAAACACCACGGTGGCGCCGGCCAGCAGCGGCCCGGCCAGCCAGCCCAGGTAAAAAGCGCCGTTCAGCCACGACAGCGCGCGCACGCGCAGCTCGCCTTCGAGGCGGTCGGCCAGCATGGCGCGCACCACGGCGCCGTTGCCTTCCAGCAGGCCGGTGCCGAAGCGGGCCAGGATAAACAGCGGATACGATTCGAGCAGCAGCGCCAGCGCCGTGAGCACATGGCCGAGGGCGGCGCCGAAGGTCGTGGCCATCAGTAGCGGGCGGCGGCCGTAGCGGTCCGACAGCGGGCCGAGCAGGGTATTCCCGATCAGCAGGCCGAGCGGATTGATGGTCAGGGCCAGGCCGAACAGCATCTTGGGCGGCAGGCCGAGAAAGGAATTGAGACCGTTGCTGGCGCCCGACGCGAACAGGGGCGGCAGGATGGGATAGGGCAGCGCGGCGCCGATGGTCGAAAACAGGCCCAGCAGGCAGGCTGCGGCAATGAGGAGGTGGATGTGCATGCGCGCGACCATACATGCGCGAGGACAATATGTAAACCGGTGCCGCCGCCAGGCAGCGCCGGCACCAGAAAACGGTTTGCCGCGACCAGTCCGGGCGGACCGGCCGCGTGCAACGGGGCTAGCGGATCAGTCGAGTTTCCAGGCGTAGTCGACCTTGGTCCAGGTCTGGGCCGGGGCGCCATCCTTGGTGCCCGGCTTGAACTTGCAGGCGCTGATCGACTTGATGGCGGCCTTGTCGAGGTTCTTGAAGCCGCTGGTTTTTTCCAGCTTCGATTCGACCACCGAGCCGTCCGCGGCGACCAGGAAGGACATCGACACCGTGCCCTGTTCCTCGTTCATCAGCGAAGCCTTGGGATACTCGGCCTTGCACTTGGAGGCATCGAAACTGGCCGGCACTTCGCCCGCCGCCGCCGCGCCGCACACCAGCAAGCCAGCGATCACACTCATCGAACGCGTAGAGGTCAACATACAATTCCCTGACAATAAGGTACAACCGCGCGCCTGTATCACGTCGGCGCTAACGCTGCAGCTTGCACTGCACCTGTCCGTCCGTTGCACCCCGCGCTTGCCAGCCGGGCGGGAAACGGATCAGAATTCTTCCCATTCATCGCTGCCGCTGGTGGCGGCGGCTTTTTTCGGCTTGGCGGGCGTCGCCGCCGCAGCTGGCGCCGGACGCTTGAGGAGCGGCTTGGCCACGCGCAGCGGCGCCGGCTTGGCCGGACGCGCCGGAGCCGCCACCGCCATCGAGGAAGGCGCGGCGACGTGGGTTTCTTCGCCTTCGACCAGCTTGAAGATGCTGACCACGTGCGCCAGCTCGCTGGCCTGGTCCTGCAAGCTTTGCGCGGCGGCGGCGGCCTGTTCGACCAGGGCCGCATTCTGCTGGGTCATGCTGTCCATCTCGATGATCGACATATTCACTTGTTCGATGCCGGCGCTCTGTTCCTGGCTGGCGTTGGCGATCTCGCCCATGATGTCGGTGACGCGCTTGACGCTGGCGACGACTTCATCCATCGTCACGCCGGCCTGGCCGACCAGCTTGCTGCCGCGCTCGACCTTCTCGACCGAATCGCCGATCAGGTTCTTGATTTCTTTCGCCGCCGCCGCCGAGCGCTGCGCCAGGTTGCGCACTTCCGAGGCGACCACCGCGAAACCGCGGCCCTGTTCGCCGGCACGGGCCGCTTCCACCGCTGCGTTCAGCGCCAGGATGTTGGTCTGGAAGGCAATGCCATCGATCACGCCGATGATGTCGACAATCTTGTTGGCCGAGGCGTTGATGGAACCCATCGTGTCGACCACTTGCGACACCACTTCGCCTCCCTTGCGGGCCACTTCCGAGGCGCTGGCGGCGAGCTGGTTGGCTTCGCGCGCATTGTCGGCATTCTGTTTCACGGTCGAGGTCAATTCTTCCATGGCCGAGGCGGTCTTTTCGAGCGCGCTGGCTTGCATTTCGGTACGCGATGACAGGTCGATATTGCCGGCCGCGATTTCACGCGAGGCGGTGCCGATGGTTTCCGTGCCGCCGCGCACCTGGCCGACGATATCTTTCAGGCTGTTGCGCATTTCGCGCACTTCCATCAGCAGGCTGCCCTTGTCGGCGCCGCTGGTTTCGATGCGGACCGACAGGTCGCCGTGGGCGATGCTGCTGGCGATCCGGGCGGTGTAGTCCGGCTCGCCGCCGAGCTGCTTGAGCAGGCCGCGGGTGATGAACACGGCAGCGATACCGCCCAGCAGGATGGCGACGCCGCCCAGGATCAGCATGCTCAGGCGGGCGTTCTCGAAGCCGCGTTCGGCATCTTTCTGGGCTGCGCTATTGAGCTTGTCTTCGAGGGCGGCGAGCTGTTCCAGCGCTTCCATCCATTTTTTCTGGACCGGACGGATTTCCTTGATCATCACGCGGGTCGCGTCTTCGGCCTTGTTGGCCAGCCACAGTTCGGACGCCTTGGCCAGGGCCGGCATGGCCAGCGCTTCGTGTTCCTTGATCTGGGACAGCAAGCTCTTTTCCTCGGCCGAGCCGCCGGCGGCGAACTTCTCGCCCAGCTTCTTCTGGGCATCGTCGTAGCGGCCGGTTTGTTCCTTGATGCGCTTCATTTCCGGTTCCATGTCGGCCGCGTCGGTCATCAGGGTCAGGATGCGCAGCGAGACGATGCGCTCGCTGACATTGGTGCGCATGTCGATCACGAGACGGGTCACCACATTGTTGACGCCGACCACATTATCCAGACGGGCCTGGATCTGCGCCATGCTGATGATACCGACGATGGTGACCGCGACCAGAAAAGACAGGACGAGGGCAAATCCAAGACCTAAACGGGTGCCGACCTTCATGTTGGATAAATTCATTTCGCGTCTTTTCTATGGAACTATTGATCGAATTAGCTAGGGTAACCGCGGGCACTGTGGGGTGCAGCTGGCACCGGCTTGCCGATATCTCTGAAGAAACGCCTGGCTATCTGCGTTCCATTGAGGATAAATCAAAACAGTGACTGCGCATGCAAAAACGTTGATTTGAGAACGAATTGTTTCAGCACAACAACAGAATGAGCAAGAGCCGGCGCCGATTGCAAAACAGGCAAAAGATAAGGGGATTATAGAGGCATTTTTTGCTTCAGAGCAAGCAAAAATGCGTTTGCGCAATTGAAATATAGCTTCTTGGAGGCAAGCGCGCGGCGCGGGCAGGCGATCGCGCATGCCCAGTCAAGGCCAGGCATGCGGGAGGGAAAAGCGAGGGAGGCTGGCGTGAATACCAGCCGGGGGGGGAAAGGATGCCAGCGGGCTGCTACGGCGCGCGGCGCTACGGCGCCCGGCGCATCCCGGCAGCCGCTTCGAGCAGCAGGTGCGGATCGGCCGCCGCCAGCCGTTTCGGGTCGGACATCACCTGACGAAAACTGCGCGCACCGCCCAGCCCGGCCATCAAACCCAGCATGTGGCGCGTAATGGTGTTCAGTTTCAAGCCGCGCGCCGCGTGCAACTCCAGCTGCGCCTGGATATACGGGATCATCGCGGCCAGCACTTCCTCGCGCGTCTTGACCGCTGCCGTGTCGCCGTAAAAGCGCGCATCGTACTCGGCCATGACATAGGGATTATGGTAGGCCTCGCGTCCCATCATCACGCCATCCACATGCGCCAGGTGCAGCGCGATCTCGTCGGAGGACTTGATGCCGCCGTTGATGATGATTTCCAGGTCCGGGAACTCGCGCTTGAGCTGGTACGCCACCTCGTACTTGAGCGGCGGAATCTCGCGGTTTTCCTTGGGCGAGAGCCCCTTCAGGATGGCATTGCGCGCATGCACGATGAAGGTGTTGCAGCCGGCGTCGGCGATGGTACCGACGAAGTCGCGCACGAAACCGTATTCCTCGTTGCGGTCGATCCCGATGCGGTGCTTGACGGTGACATCGATGGTGACGGCGTCGCGCATGGCTTTCACGCAATCGGCCACCAGTTGCGGCTCGGCCATCAGGCAAGCGCCGAACGCGCCCTTCTGCACCCGCTCCGACGGGCAACCGCAGTTCAGGTTGATTTCGTCGTAGCCCCATTGCTGGCCCAGCCTGGCGCTGGTGGCCAGGTCGGCCGGATCGCTGCCGCCCAGCTGCAGGGCGACCGGATGCTCTTCTTCATTGAAGCGCAGATGGCGCTCGACGTCGCCGTACACCAGCGCGCCGGTGGTCACCATCTCGGTGTAGAGCCAGGTATGGCGCGTGATCTGGCGGTGGAACTTGCGGCAGTGACGGTCGGTCCAGTCCATCATCGGGGCGACAGAGAGCGTCCTGCCCCGGTAATTCGTTGATTTCAAGTGATTTTACCTATGATATCCGCCGTGCTGCGCAGTAGCTGCGGAAATGTAAATAGTGCCGGTTATAACAGTGGGCGGCAGAGGCGCGCCAGCGCGGAGCACGCACCGGGAAAGACGAATCATATCAAAAATGACCGCGCCTGAGCCGGATTGTTGCGCCCGGACCATGGCTATTCCCGGGTCGACGCAATCCACGCTGATCTCGCGAAAAATATTCATGAGCGCTCGAAACTATCCAGCGGGGTTGAGGTCCGTATGATCATACCGCCCGCTTAGGGCCGCAATGTCGGCAGCAAGCCCACGCCTCCCCAAGCTGGTTTTTCCATGCTGCGCCGCACGCCAACGGCCCCTTGTCAGGCCGCCGGCGCCAGTTGCGGCGCTGCCCGCCGCGAGGGATACCAGCGCGCGCGCAACTGCATGAAGGGGGTCTCCACGCAGCGAAACAGCAGCCAGCCGGCGACGATGCTGACGGCGAACAGCAGCAGCACGGTCAGCGGCGCATTGACGTCGACCTTCATCGCGCGCAGACGCGGCGCGGCGAGCATGAAGATGGGTTTGTGGATCAGGTAGATGGCGTACGACCACAGCGCCAGCTGAGTTGCGCCCGGCACGCGCAGGCGGCCGAGCAGCGAGGTCGGACTGAGCGCCGCCATGACCAGCACGGCGTAGCTGATGGCGACCAGCGAAAAGCCGAAGGTGGTCGAGAGCATCGTGTCGGGAAATTCCTGTTTCACGCAATACAGCGTGGCGACGACGGCGGCCAGCCCGGCGGCCAATAACACATTGCCCTTTGCCAGGATCTTCTCATACAGGGCGCCATGAAAGTTCTTGAGCAGGGCAATCGCCACGCCCGGCAGCAATTCGTCGAAGCGGCACCAGGTGGAGTAATACGTTTCTGCCGAAAAAGCATTGTACTCATGCAATACAAAAGCGCTGCCGCGCGCCAGCATGCCGGCGGCGATGGCAGCGCCGATCAGGCACCAGGCGATGGCGAGCGGCCGCTTGCAGCGCACCACCGCAAGCGCCACCAGGGGTAGCGCCAGATAAAATTGTTCTTCGATACACAATGACCAGGAGTGGGTAAACGTTTGCCCATAAGCCAGGCCGACATTCTGCGTAAAGGTCAGGAATCGCCACAGCGGCGTGGTGCTCGAGCCGCTGAGCAAGCCCGGCAGCAGAAAATACACAGCCAGCATGAAGTAGTAATTCGGCAGCGTGCGCAGCAGGCGCTTGGCGAAGAAGGCCTTCAGGGAAAAGTCTTCCTTGCGCGCGATCGCCGACAGGATCTGGTTCCCGATCAGATAGCCGCTGAGCACGAAAAACAGGTCCACCCCTGTCCAGCCGACGCTGCCCACCACGCCGAAGGTGTCCTTGCCGCTGACAAAACCACCATAATGAGACATCAACACGAGCGCAATGGCAATCGCGCGCAAGGTATCCAGGCCGCTGGCGCGGATCAATTCATTTTTCGGGGGCATACCATCATGGTGGGTTGAGTTGGGGAAGTGCGTGTGGTGCGTAGCGCGCCGTGCCGACGATGACAATGATAAGCCAACACCAACCGGCTGCGCAGCACTTATTCGGAGGCGGACGGCAGGCGCCACCCGCCTCCGGCCCCTGTCCGTTATGCAGCCTGGCGCAGCGATAAACAGTGGCGCGCTTCGGTCCTGAAGGCGGGAGCGTCCAGGTCCGCGCCGGGGTAGTCCGGCAGCCTGTCGATCATGCCCGCAAACTGGTTCAGCGCCGCGCTGGCCTGCTCCAGCAAGGCATTCAGGTCGCCCTGCGCGCCACCGGCCAGGAAGGCGGCCAGGGTCTGGTCGATCTGGCGCGCCGCCCGCAGTGCCGCCAGATAGTCGTGCCGCAGCCCCTCCTGTCCAGGGCGCGCGTCGAAATACGCCATCGCCGCCGCTTCGCAGTCGGCAAAGCGGGCCGGCGTGCCATCCCAGCCGGTCATCGTCCCGTTCGCCATCCAGGTGGCAAGGACGTCAGCCATGCCGTTGAGCCGCTGGACCGCGAAGATGAAATATTGGATGCGTCGAAGGTCATCCGATCCGATGGAAATCATGCTCTTTCTCCTCACAGGCGACGGCTTAATGGGGGAACCTGGCGATGCATTCTTGCC
Source organism: Massilia sp. DJPM01 (assembly GCF_030348125.1). Taxonomy (NCBI): domain Bacteria; kingdom Pseudomonadati; phylum Pseudomonadota; class Betaproteobacteria; order Burkholderiales; family Oxalobacteraceae; genus Massilia; species Massilia sp. DJPM01. Next base: position 54,182 of record NZ_JAQOZV010000020.1, on the reverse strand, counting down.
ACAGCTGCTGAAAGAGCAACAAGTTCTGCTCCATGCAGATGGTCGGATCGCGGACCATGGTGCACACCTCATCGCGCATGATCTCGAAGGTCTCGCTCGCAGCGGACAGGCAACTCATACGTGTAGGCAAATTGGTCGGGTAGCGCGGGCCGTAGCCGCCGCCGTCGCCACTTCCGCCCCCGTCAGCGCCAGCGCCGCCGCCGGAAGGAGCGTTATCGCCGGGCGTCCAGCCAGTGCCGCCGTAGGGCGCGCCGCCGCTGCCACCGCCTTCTCCATCGCCGCCGCCGCCGCTGTCGCCGCCCCCTCCCCCGCGCCCGATGCAAATGGTCTGTTCATCGGGCGCGAGACGGCATTCCCAGCTCTTTTCTTCCCAGCCCACGATGGCCATCAGTTTTTTGTTGAGGGCATCCGGCGCCGCCGTTCCGGCGGCAGCGGGGACAGCTGCCGCCGCGAGCTGCACCTGCCTGCCGGGGGCTGCTGCCATCCGCTTGTCCAGCGCCGCAGCCGGCGCCATGAACATGCGCTGTCCCGAGGAACTGTCGATCGATACCAGCACCCCAGCCTGATACACGGCCCGCTGCACCTGCCCATCGGAAAATTCGATCCGCTCCAGGCGCTTGTCGTCGTCATAGTAATACGTGGCGAACTTGCCATCCGAACGGTAGACGTTGGACAGCCGGCCCTCTTTATAGAAGTAATGCGTGCTCTGTTCATCTGTCAGTCTGGCAATGAGCCGGTCTCCCTGCATGACCAACGTTTCCCCACCCGCAGCGATGGTGCGGACGGCGCCGCCCGCGCGCTGCGGCGTGGCTGCCGGCGCGGCCCCGGCCCCCTGCGCCAGGCAAAACACGGCGCACAACAAGACAGATGATTTAAGCAAACATTTCATGATAGCTCTCCGCAAGTTGAAAGAGCCTCATCTTGCGCCAGCCCGCCGGCCGGGGTTTATCCCTCCTCAATCGGGTCATGCATTCACTAAGTCATTCATTACAAAGGGAAATATCATTCCATGGCGGTGCCATCCCAGCGTGCCGGGAAAATAATTCAAATTATTTCCGTAGGGCACTTAATGACTTCAGAGAAACGGTCGTCTTGTACTTGGGAGAGCGCGAAGCAACGCGGCTCCGAAGCCCCCACCCCTACACCTGGAGTTCGATCATGCTGAGCCTTCACACCAACAACGCTGCCTTGTCCGCGCAAAACTCGATCAACCGCACCCAAGGCAGCCTGTCGACCTCGATGACGCGCCTGTCGACCGGCTACCGCATCAATTCGTCGATGGACGACGCCGCCGGCCTGCAGATCGCCACCCGCCTGAAAGCCCAGACCAGCGGCATGGCCGTTGCGATGCGCAACACGCAAAACTCGACCTCGATGCTGCAAACCGCTGAAGGCGCGCTCGATGAAGTGAGCAATATGATGGTGCGCATGAAGGATCTGGCCACGCAAGCCGCCGATGCCTCCTCCACCGCCGCCGACAAGACCGCCATGCAGTCGGAATACGATGCGCTCGGTACCGAACTGAACAACGTGCTGACCAACACCTCGTTCGGCGGCGCCAAGCTGCTCGTGGGCGGCACCATCGCCTCGGCCATGACGTTCCAGATCGGTTCGAGCACCAGTGAAAAAATGACGGTCGATATGTCGACCAGCATGGGCACCCTGGTGACCGACGTCACCGCCACCACCTCCAACTACGTCACCCCGAACACCCTCGGCACTGAACTGACCGCCGCCGGCACCGCCTCGACCACCATCGACAAGCTGTCCACCGCGATCGCCTCGATCGGCACCGTGCGCTCGTCGCTGGGTGCCTCGGCCAACCGCCTGGAACACGTCTACAACAACCTGTCCAACATCAGCACCAACAGCAAGGCCGCCACCGGGCGCATCATGGACGTCGACTTCGCCAGCGAAAGCTCGAAAATGACCACCAGCCAGATGCTGCTGCAAGCCGGCACCGCCATGCTCAAGCAGAGCAACAGCATGTCTTCGATGGTCATGTCCCTGCTGCAGTAATCCCCCACGGATGCCCGGCCAAGCGCCGGGTTCGCGCCAAGCCAGCCCTCTTCCGGCTGGCTTTTTTCATGCACAAAAAATAGTTCAATTAATTTCCATGCGGCACTTAACGCGCTTGACGAAACGGTCGTCTTGTACTTGTAAGAGCGCAAGATACCGCGGCTCCAACCACCCCACCCCCACCATCTGGAGTTCGATCATGCTGAGTCTGCACACTAACAACGCTGCCCTGTCCGCACAAAATTCGATCAACCGTACCCAAGGCAGCCTGTCGACCTCGATGACACGCCTGTCGACCGGTTACCGCATCAATTCGTCGATGGACGACGCCGCCGGCCTGCAGATCGCCACCCGCCTGAAAGCCCAGACCAGCGGCATGGCCGTTGCCATGCGCAACACCCAGAACTCGACCTCGATGCTGCAGACCGCTGAAGGCGCGCTCGATGAAGTAAGCAATATGCTGGTGCGCATGAAGGACCTGGCCACGCAATCGGCCGATGCCTCCTCCACCGCGGCCGACAAGACCGCCATGCAGTCGGAATACGATGCCCTGGGCACCGAACTGAACAACGTACTCAACAACACCTCCTTCGGCGGCGCCAAGCTGCTCGTGGGCGGCACCATCGCCTCGGCCATGACGTTCCAGATCGGTTCGAGCACCAGTGAAAAAATGACGGTCGATATGTCGGCCAGCATGACCACCCTGGGCACCGACGTCGGCGCCACCACCGCCAACTACGCCGCGCCGAACACGGTCGGTACCGAACTGACCGGCGTGGGCACCGCCTCGACCACGATCGACAAGCTGTCCACCGCGATCGCCTCGATCGGCACCGTGCGCTCGGCCCTGGGCGCCTCGGCCAACCGCCTCGAACACGTCTACAACAACCTGTCGAACATCAGCACCAACAGCAAGGCTGCGACCGGCCGCATCATGGACGTCGACTTCGCCAGCGAAAGCTCGAAAATGACCACCAGCCAGATGCTGCTGCAAGCCGGCACCGCCATGCTAAAACAGAGCAACAGCATGTCCTCGATGGTCATGTCGCTGCTGCAATAATCGGCACGGCCGCCGGCGTTTCAGTCGCGAACGACCGAGCCAGCCGGCAACCCGGCTGGCTCTTTTTTTATCCTGACCATGCGTGAATGCCATGTCTACCATCACTTCGCAACCGCTGGGCGCGCCGCTGATTGCAGCGCTGGCGCCGGTGTCGCTGCTGCCGGCGCCGGCCAGGGCGGGCGCCGCGGGCATGGGCTTGCCGCTGCCGGTCTCCGAACCGGTGGCCGCGGCCGCGTCGGGCGCCGGCCTGCCGGCCAACCTGAACGAAAGCGCCTCGATGCGCACCGACCAGGTCTTCATGGCGCGCCAGCTGGCCTGGCCGGTACTCGACGGCGCCAGCCTGGCCAACGCCTGGCGCACCATGGTGCGCGCCTACGGCGCCCAGCTGGCGACACTGCAAGAGCAGGGACGCTCCCAGTTCATGCCGGGCAACTTGCTGATGTCGGGCGTGCAGCACGCCTTGCAGGTCACCCCCACGGGGCAGCAAACCATGCTGTGGCATCCGGAAGCGTGGCGCTTCGTGCTGCCGGGGGCTGGCGGCCAGCAACTGGCGCTGCGCCTGCTGACCGGCCTGCCCGATCCTCCGCCCAGCCGGCGCAAGCGCGCCAAAGCGGCCTTGCGGCTGGACGTGGTGCTGGCCGACGGCAGCCATGCCACGGTGCAGCTGGAACTGGTCGATGGGGTCTTGATGGAGCTGGCGGCCGAGCATCCGCGCGCGGTGGCGCAGTTGCGCCAGGCGCTGCCGGGGCTCAAGCTGGCCGTCGAACAGGCCGGGCTGCGCCTGGCGCGCGCCAGTGTCAGGCAAGGAATATGGCCGGGCAAGCCGCTGCAACAGTATTCGGCCCAGATCAGCGCCGCCCTGCCCCCGCCCCTGTTCCGCGCGATGGCGGAAGTGGCGCTGCTGCTGACCGGCTCAAGCAGGCCGGATGCGACCACGACGGTGCGCTTCACCCAAGGGCCGCAGCCGGGCGACATGGCATACGGCGAACCATGAGCCGTCACCCCCGCGCAGGCGGGCGCGGTCTTATGGGGAAACGTGGGAAACGTGGGGTCTGACCCCGGTTAATGGGAAACGTGGGGTCTGACCCCGAAGCTTGGGGTCTGACCCCGGTTAAGACACTTATCCAACCGTTCCGACGATGCTGACATCACGGTTTTCTGGAATCTCGTTGTAAGAAAGCACATGCAAGCCGGGCGCAAACAAGCGCGCATAGCGCGCCAGCAAAGGCCTGATCTGCGGCAGCACCAGCAATAGCGGCGCACTCTGCTGCTGTTTCATCTGCTCGCGCGCCACCGGCATGTTCAGTTGCAGCTGCGACAGCAGCTGCGGATCGATCGGGAAATTGTCGAGCGCGACCTTCCCGCCCTGGCGCGCCTGGTTCAGGGAGCCCAGCAGCATATTCTCCAGCTCGGCCGACAGATTGAACGCCGGCATTTCCTTCTTTTTCCCGAACAGCGCGGTGACAATCTGGCGCCGCAGCGCGCAGCGCACTTCGGCCGCCAGCAAGATCGGGTCCTTGGTCGTTTCCGAGCTGTCGAGCAAGGTGGTGCCGATCACCACGATATCCTTGAGCGACACATTTTCGGCCAGCAGTACGCGAAATACCCGCAGCAACTGGGTATGCGTGAGCGCCTTGTCCAGCGCCGACGACAGTTTCGGCGAGAGCGCCGTCAGCCGCTCCAGGATCGCCGGCACGTCTTCATGGCGGAACAGATCCGGCAGGTAGTCGCGCACCACCTTCGAGCAGTGCGTGGCGATCGCGCTCGGCACCTCGACCACCTGGTAGCCCAGCCCCAGCGCATGGGCCTTGTCGGCCGGCGCAATCCAGGTGATGGCCATGCCGTACGCCGGTTCGATCCCGGGAATGCCGTCCAGCTGGCCGTACACCGAGGGCGAGGGAATCGCCATCAGGCAGTCCGGCACCACTTCGGCTTCCGCCACCACGGTGCCGCTGAGCATGATCGAATACTGGGTCGGGCGCAGCGACAAGTCGTCGCGCACATTGATCGGCGGCAGCAGCAAACCCATCGCTTCCGACAAGCTCTGGCGTACGCCCTTGATGCGCTTGGTCAGCGGCTCGCCCTGGGCGGCGTCCACCAGAGCGACCAGCTTGTAGCCCACCGCCACCGTCAGCGGCTGCACCGCCGGCAACTGGTGCCATTCGAGGTCCGGCGCGCGCTCGTCGCGCAGGGCCGCTTCGATCGCCGCCACGCCGGCCTGGTCGGGCGCCTTGACCATGCGCGCCAGGCGCCAGCCGACATAGCCGAGCACGGCGGCAAAGATGCCGAACATCAGCCACGGCATGCCCGGCACCATGGCCAGCACCAGCATCATGCCCGAGGCGCTGTACAGCACCGCCGGCGAGGCCAGCAATTGCCCGCCGACCTGCTGCTCGAAGTCGCCCGAATCGCTGATCCGGGTCACCAGGATCGCCGCCGCGGCCGACAGCAGCAGCGCCGGGATCTGCGCCACCAGGCCGTCACCGATGGTCAGCAGGGCGTACTGGCGGAAGGCGTCGCCGAACGACAGGTTGTGCATCAGCGAGCCAATGGCCACGCCGCCCACCATATTGATAATCAAAATCAGGATACTGGCGACCGCGTCGCCGCGCACGAACTTCGAGGCCCCGTCCATGGCGCCGTAGAAGTCGGCTTCGGCGGCCACGTCGCGCCGCCGCACCTGGGCTTTTTCCTGGTTGATCAGGCCGGCGTTGAGGTCGGCGTCGATGGCCATCTGCTTGCCCGGCAGCGCGTCCAGGGTAAACCGCGCCGATACCTCGGAAATGCGCTCGGCGCCCTTGGTCACCACCGCGAAGTTAATGATCATCAAAATCACGAACACCACGAAGCCAACCACGAAGTTGCCGCCGATAACCACGTTGGCGAAGGCTTCGATCACTTTACCGGCCGCGTCCGTGCCCTGGTGGCCGTGCAGCAGCACCACCCGGGTCGAGGCCACGTTCAGGGTCAGGCGCAGCATGGTGGTGCCGAGAATGACGCTCGGGAAGACCGAGAAGTCGAGCGGCCGCTTGGCCGAGACCGACACCAGGATGACGATCAGGGCCAGCACGATATTGAAGGTAAACAGCACGTCGAGCAGCACCGGCGGCAGCGGCAGGATGATCATCGACAAGATCACCAGCAGGAACACCGGCGTGGCAAATTTATGCCGCTTCAACTCGACCAGCAGGCTGTTCAAGAAACTCATGTGGCGCGAACCTCACTCAGATGAGATGGCACGACCACCTCGTTGGGAAAACGGGGCGGCGCAGTGCGCCGGCCGGCACGAAAAGCGTTCAGTTGCAGCACATAGTTGAGCACCTGCGACACGGCCTGGTACAGCTGGGCCGGAATTTGCTGCTGGACCTGGCTGGTATTGTAGATCGCCCGCGCCAGCGGCGGCAGTTCGAGCGTCTCGATATTGTGCTGGCGCGCAATCTGGCGGATGTACAGGGCCATTTCATCGACCCCCTTGGCCACCACGAAGGGCGCTTCGGCGCGGCTGGCCTCGTACTTGAGCGCCACCGCGTAGTGTTCCGGGTTGACGATCACCACGTCCGCCGTGGGCACGGTCTTGTTGACGCTGCGGCGCGCCATCTGCTGCTGCAACTGGCGGATGCGCTGGCGCACTTCGGGCTTGCCTTCGCTGCTCTTGTGTTCTTCCTTCTGGTCGTGCTTGCTCATGCGCTGGTTGCGCGCGAACAAGAACGCCTGCATCGGCACGTCCAGCACGGCGAACATGACGAACACCATGCACATCGCCATCAGGGCGTCGAGCATCAGGCCGGCGCCGGTCGGCAGGGCCACGCCGAGCGGCATCTTTTGCAGCTCGACGAAGGCATTCATGCCCGAGCGGCTCACGTGCACCAGCACCGACCCCAGCACCACCGCCTTGCCCACCGAGGTGGCCACCCCGATGCCGTGCTTGGCGGTGAACAGGTTGCCGAGGTTCTTCATCGGCGACAGGCGCTCCATTTTCGGTTCCCAGTGCTTGGTGCTGATCACCCAGCCACCCGGGATGAGGGACGAGAGCACCACCGCGAATGGCACGCCCAGCAGCGGCAGCACCATGCTGATCAACAGCCACATGGCACTGCTGAAGATGGTCGACATGGCGTTTTCGATGACCCCATCCGCGCCCAGCGGGATGAAGACCAGGTCGAACAGGCTGCGGAACGAGGCCAGGTAGGTCGGCAGCAGCATGGCGAACAGTTTCAGGCTGATCAGGATGCCGATGGCGGTGCCCAGGTCGCGCGAACGCACCACCTGGCCTTCCTGGCGGGCCTTGCGCAGCTTTTGCTGCGAGGCCTTTTCGGTCTTGTCGCCACCGCTCGCGTCGTCAGCCATGGGCCGCCTTCATTTGTTGGGCTATCAGTTCGAGCACCTGGTTACTCATCGCAATGTAGTGCTGGGGAATGAAACGCACGATCTGGATCAGCATCATCAAGCCGAACAGGGTGGTCAGCGAAAAGCCCAGCGAAAACAGATTCAAGGAGGGCGCCACCCGGTTCAACAGGCCAAAGCCGAGCTGCACCACCAGGGTCGAAAACACGATCGGCAGCGCCAGCAGCATGGCGGCGGCGAAAATCCAGGCCGCCTTGAGCGCCACGGTATGCAACAGCAGCGCCCCGTAACCGCCGCCCACCGGCCAGGCCTTGAAGCTGGTCGCCAGCACCCCGGTCAGCACCAGATGGCCATCGATGGCGAAAAACACGATGATGGCGAGCAGCGAGAGCAGCCCCGACACCACGTCCGAGGCGGTGCCGTTGACCGGATCGTTCATCTGCGCCATCGAAAAGCCGATCTGGCTCGATACCAGGTAGCCGAGCACGTTCACCACCGACATCGAAAAATGCATGGCCAGCCCCAGCACGCCGCCGATCACGGCCTGTTCCAGGGTGGTGGCGATGCCGAGCACGGAAAACGGGTCGACCACCGCATTGCCCGGGGAAAAAGGCAGCATCAGGAAGGACAGCACCAGCGCCAGCAGCACGCGCACCGGCAGCGGCACCAGGATGTCGCCCACCACCGGCGCGGCGCTCAGCAGTGCCAGGATGCGGATGAACGGCCACCACAGGGCGTTCAGCAGCGGCAGCAGGTAGCCGGCCAGTTCCATGCGCCTAGCCGACCAGCGCGGCGGCGCGCTGGAAGACGGAGACGCAGTAATCCATCAGGTAGCTCGTCATCCAGTGCCCGGCCACGATCACCGCCAGCAGGGTCACCAGCAGGCGCGGCAAGAAGCTCAGGGTTTGCTCGTTGATCTGGGTGGCGGCCTGCACCAGCGCCACCAGTAAGCCCGTGATCAGGCCGGGCACCACCAGCACCAGCACCATCAGCATCACGATCTGCAGTGCGCCGACCATCAGGTCCACGGCCACGTCGGGGGTCATCGCCTCTCTCCTCCCATCACAATCGGTCTGTCAGAACGGCCGGATGCTGCCGACCAGGGTGTTGACGGTCAGGGTCCAGCCATCGACCAGCACGAACAGCAGCAGCTTGAACGGCAGCGAAATGACCAGCGGCGAGAGCATCATCATGCCCATCGCCATCAGCACCGAGGACACCACCAGGTCGATGATCAGGAAGGGAATGAACAGCATGGCGCCGATCTGGAATGCGGTTTTCAGTTCGCTCAGCACAAACGCGGCCAGCTTGACGGTGAACGCGCGCTTGTGCGGCTCCAGCGCGGCCGGTTCGCCCGCCAGGTGCGCGACCTGGGCCAGCGCGGCCTTGCTGGTCTGGGCCAGCATGAAGCGCGAGAGCGGCACTTCGGCCACTTTCAGGGCATCCTGCATGCCGATCTTGTCCTGGTCGTAGGGCACGAAGGCGTCGCGCCAGATCTGGTCGCCGATCGGGCGCATCACCAGCAAGGTCAGGATCAGGGCCACGCCGGTGATGATCCGGTTCGGCAGCCCCTGCTGCAGGCCGAGCGCCTGGCGCAGCAGCGAGAGCACGATCACGAAGCGGGTGAAGCAGGTCATCATCATGACCATGATGGGCAAGAGCCCAAGCAAGGTCATCAGGACCAGCACCTGCGACTTGACCGTCAGGTCGGTCTTGGCGCCGGGGATCACCCCGGCCAGCAAATCCTGGGCCGCGGCCGGCGCGCACAGCAGCAGGCCGGTAGCCAGCAAGGCCAGCACGGCCAGCCGCGCGCCATGGCCGCGTGCGCCCCCTCTCATGCAGTGATCAGGTCCAGGTCCAGGCCGTCGAGGTCGATGACCTTGAGCCCGTACTGTTCGCCGGCCACCACCACTTCGGCGCGCCCGATCGGGGTGCCGTTGACCTTGATGACCAGCGGCTCGCCCGCCAGCACGTCGAGCGCGATCACGCTGGCCGGCCCGATCGCCATCAATTCCTGCAGCGAGATGCGGGCCGAGCCCACTTCCAGGGTCAAGGTCACGGGAATCTTGCGCATCATCTGCGGCAAGTCGCGCTGGGGACGCTTCTCAAGCGGGCGCGCGCCCTCCAGACCGGAAGGCACCCCCATCTGGGGTTCATCGATGATCAATTCTTCGTCGATCCCGGCGTCCTGGTCCTGCGCCTGAAGTTCGTTCTCGTTGATTTTCATTAGTCGCTATCTTCAAAAGAGGTTAAGCAGAGCGTCCCGTTATGTTCCGTGACCGCCGCCGTAAACAAGCGCGACTCGGCCAGCAAGACATCGGCCCGGCCCACCGTCACGGGAATGATGTCGCCCAGCTTGAGCGCAAACAGCGCTTCGAGCGTGATTTCCTTGCTCACCAGGCGCCCCTCCAGCGTCACTTGCAAGGCCGTGCCGAGCGCCACGCTGGCGCGCGGCGGCGCGTGCTCGCGCGCACGCTCCGGCGCCAGCCCAAGCAGCACGCGCGCCACCATGTCCTGGTCCAGCGCCAGCCACAGCTGGCCGCATTCTCCGCTCTGGGCCTGGCGCAGGGTGATGCCGAGCGTCCAGCCATCGGCGCTGGGCGGCGCCGGCGGCACGCTGCCCGGCACCAGTTCGGTGGAAGCTGCGTTGAGTTCATTATGCGCCCGCGCAAGGTTTGCATCCACCCGCTTGGAGAGCACCGACGCTAATTGTTGGCCTAACACAATTGCGAGGCGTTCTTCCGTGGCCGTCACCCTGACCGTGGCCGGATCGACCGAGGGCGCGGGGGCCGCGCCGCGCCGTCCGTAGCGCTGGTTGAGCACGCTGAGCAGCAGGGAGCGTTCGAGCGCGAAGGCGATGCCGCCGGCGCCGCCGCTAAAGCCGAGCCAGCGCCCGCTCTGGCTGGGGTCGGGCGGGCCGACGAAACCGCTCGCCGCGAGCTGGAAGCCATCCCAGTAACGGCGCAAGGCCGGCTGGCGCAAGGCAGCGGCCAGATCCTCGGCAAACTGGGCCGCGAAGTGGGGCAGCAAATGCACCGGCCGGCCCAGCAGCCGGGGATCGAGCACCTGCGGTGTTGCCGGCAAGTTTGTCTTATTTATCATGGTCATAAGTAACTCGGCAAGTGCATGGCAAAGAGGGCAACTCTTTGTTTTGTTTGAGGAAAACAGTATATCAGAGCATTTTTACTTGATGCATTTAATTTCCATGTGGCATTATAGTTGCCGTACGGTAAGCTGTGATATAGTGCCTTACGGAAATAAAATAGCGAGGCAGGCTCAAGTTCTGACAGTCCCTCCCGTTACCAACAGTAAGCGATTTTGTTAGGCATTTCGACACCTTTGCTTCTGCTCCAAGCGGTTTGGCGAAATTTGTTGGTTTTACCCGACTCAGCAATAAATTATTTTGCCGTCGAGCATGTTTTCGTTTGGAATCGCGGCACGGAACGCGCACACTTGGCGCTTACCCGTTCAGGCCGGCTACGACAGGGAATTCGTCGTAACTGTTTGATTATGAACAAAAAATTATGCAGGGAAGACAACATGGAAGTCGGAATTACAACATCGAATTCACTCGCCGCCCAACTCCAGTCGGAGCTGAAAGTGCTGGCCAACGATGCCGGCCAGTTGGCCGCGCACGCCAACCTGGGCCGCGCCGCCGGCGAAGCGCTCCCGGCCGGGTTTTCTTTCACCCAGAGCATGAAAAACGCGCTCGACAGCGTGAACCAGCAAGATGCCCAGGCCGGCCAGAAAATGAACGATGTCGACAGCGGCAAGAGCGACGACCTGGTCGGCGCCATGCTGGCCAGCCAGGAAGCCAGCCTGTCCTTCTCGATGCTGATGCAAGTGCGTAACAAGGTCATGGGCGCCGTGGACGAGCTGATCAAGCTCCCGGTCTGAGCACCTGTTTGCAACGTTACCTTAACCGCAGGGAAAAACCAGCGTGATTGCCTCTCTCAAATCCAACTTCGCCGGGCGCATGGGCGCCATGCCTTCGCTGCCGCCAGCGCTGCGCAACAACCTGACCCCGATGCTGGTGCTGGCGATCGCCATCACGGCCGCCGTGATGATGTACCTGTGGAACGACCAGGCCGGCTACAAGCCGGTGTTCGGCGCCAGCGAGCGGGTTGCCTCGGGCGACATGATGGCCGTGCTCGACGCCGAGAAGGTGGCCTACCGCCTGCATCCGGAAACCGGGCAGCTGCTGGTGCCCGCTTCGCAGCTGGGCAAGGTGCGCATGCTGCTGGCCGCCAAGGGCGTCACCGCCCAGCTGCCGGCCGGCCTGGAGCTGATGGACAAGAACGATCCGCTGGGCGTGTCCCAGTTCGTGCAGGACGTGCGCTTCCGGCGCGGCCTCGAAGGCGAACTGTCGCAGAGCATCCTCGCGCTCGACGCGATCGCCTCGGCTAGAGTGCACCTGTCGATCGCCCGCTCGACCTCGTTCGTGGCCAGCGACGGTGAAAAATCGTCGGCCTCGGTGGTGGTGGCCGTGAAACCGGGCCGCACCCTGGCCCCGGAACAGATCGCCGCGATCATCAATATGGTCGCCGGCAGCGTCGCCAGCCTGTCCCCGCAGCGCGTCAGCCTGGTCGACCAGGCCGGCAACTACCTGTCTTCGCGGGTCGACCTCAGCGACGGCTTCGACGGCGCCGCCCAGGGCGCGGATGCGAACGCCAAGAAATACCAGGACCAGGTGCGCGGCAACGTCAACGAATTGCTCGGCCCGGTGCTGGGCGCGAATAACTTCAAGCTCAGCGTCACCGCCGACATCGACAACGACAAGATCGAGGAAACCAGCGAAAAATACGGCGACACCCCGAAAGTGACCAGCGAAGCGGTGCGCGAAGAGCTGGAAAAGAACCGCATGGCAATCGGCGTGCCAGGCACCCTGTCGAACCGTCCGCCAGCCATGCCCGATCCGCAGGTCGCCGGCGCCGGCGCCGGCACCGATCCGAAAGCCGACGATGGCAGCGCCCGCAAGAATGCCAGCACGCGCCAGTTCGCCTATGACCGCAACATCACCCAGATCAAGCGCAGCCGTGGCCGTTTGCGCAAGCTTAGCGTGGCCGTGGTGCTGAACAATCACGTGGCCGCCGCCAAGACCGGCTGGAGCGCCGCCGAACTGGCGAATATCGAAAAAACCCTGAGCAGCGGCCTGGGCATCAACACCGAACGCGGCGATGTGCTGACCGTGTCCGCCATGAGCTTCCCGGTCCAGCCTGTCGCCGCCCCATGGTGGCAGGAACGCGACAACGTGGTCGACATGAGCAGCTGGGCGGCGTGGGCGGTGGGCATCCTGCTCGGCTTCCTGCTGATCATCCGTCCGCTGCTGCGCCTCCTGACCGTGCGCCTGGCGCCGCCAGCGGCCGCCAGCGCCGACGCCCAGTTGCTCGGTGGCCCGGCCGGTGCCGCCAGCGCGGTGGCAGGTCCCGCCATGCGCGTCGGCGATGGCCGTGCCGGCGAGGCGGCGGGCGGCGCGCTCCCGGCCCTCGGCGCAGCGCTGCCGATGGTGCCTTTGCTGGAAAACTACGATCTTCCCCCTGCCGGCTCGGCAGTCGATGTGATGGTCGATCACTTGAAAGTTCTCGCTGCCAAGGAACCGGAGCGGGTCGCCGAAGTCGTCAAACAATGGATGCAGAAAAATGGCCGAACTGGACAATAACGTGGACGCCGAAGAGGCGCCTGGACTGACCCCTGTCGAACAGGCCGCCATCGTCCTGTTGAGCATTGGCGAAGAGCCGGCCGCGGCCGTCCTGCGCTGCCTCGACCGCGAGGAATTGCTGGAAGTGACGCAAGTGATGTCGCGCATGAGCGGCATCAAGGTCGATTCGGTGCGGGTGGCGATGCAAACCTTCTTCGACGATTACCGCCAGCAGTCGGGCGTGCATGGCGCCTCGCGCAGCTACCTGAAGCGCTCGCTCGACCTGGCGCTCGGCAGCGATATCGCCAACAGCGTGCTCAACAACATCTACGGCGATGCCATCCGCCCGATGATGGCGCGCCTGCAGTGGGCCTCGCCGAAATGGCTGGCCGATTACGTCGCCAACGAGCACGTGCAGATGCAAGCGGTGTTCCTGGCCTTCCTGCCGCCCGCCCTGGCCGGCCAGATCCTGGACGCCCTGCCGCTCGAAGGGCGCGACCTGGTGCTGCTGAACCTGGCACGGCTGGATGAAATCGACCGCGACCTCTTGACCGAACTGGAAGAGCTGGTGACCCGCTGCCTGGGCGCGCTCGATACCCAGAGCGCCAGCGTGGAAGGGATCCGCCAGGTGGCCGAGATCCTCAACCGGCTGCCGGGCAACCGCGCCGGCATGGTCGAACTGCTGCGCGCCCACGATCCGGACGTGGTGTCCGAAATCGAAATGAGCATGTACGACTTTTTCATCCTGTCGCGCCAGACCGAGGCCACGATTACCCGCATCCTCGACGACGTGCCGCTGGAACAGTGGGCGATCGCCCTCAAGGGCGCCGAACCGGCGATCCGCGACGCGATCCTCACCACCATGCCGCGCCGCCAGGCCCAGAACTTCGACGACCTGCTGCGCCGCGCCGGTCCGGTGCCGCTCTCGCGCATCGAACAGACGCGCAAGGACATCATGGCAACCGTGAAACAACTGGCCGACAACGGCGAAATCGAAGTGCAACTGTTCGCCGAGGCAGTCATAGAATGAAACAATTCCGCCCCTATCATTTTCCGCCGCTGTCGCAGCTCGACGCGCTCGGCGCCGCCCATTCCTCCGAGGCTGCGGGCCAGTGGCAGAACGCGGTCGAAGAAGGCTACCAGCAGGGGCAGCGCGAGGGATACGAGAGCGGCCAGGCGCGCGGCAGCGCCGAAGGCTACGCCGCCGGACTGGCCGAGGGCCTGGCCGCCGGCCGCCAGCAAGCCATGCAGCAGGTACAGGACCGCTTCGAGCAGCTGGCCGGGCCGCTGGACGGCATGTTCACCCAGCTCGGCCAGATGGTCGAGGAATTCCGTTCCGCCCAGCGCAAGGAAGTCGTCGACCTGGTCGGCAAGGTGGCGCGCCAGGTGATCCGCGCCGAACTGGCGCTGCAGCCGGTCCAGTTGCTGGCCCTGGTCGACGAAGCATTGGCCGCCATGCCGCCGACCCGCGACAGCATCGAAGTGTGCCTCAATCCGGAAGAACTCAAGCGCATCACCGAACTCGATCCGGTGCGCGCCGCCAAATGGAGCTTGCTGCCCGATCCCTCGCTGCAAGCGGGCGAATGCCGCGTGCGCGCCGGCGACAATGAAGTCGACGCCGGTTGCCAGGGCCGCCTGGCGGCCTGCATGTCGCAGGTCAGCGCCCAGCTGCTGGCGGTGCCCGAACGGGTGGCCGAGGAGGTCGAAGCATGAGCAATCTGGCCGATTCCCTGCGCACCGTCGAGCTCGACGACGTGCCGGTCGCGATCCCGACCGGCCGCCTGGTCGGTGCCTCGGGCTTGCTGCTGGAATCGGCCGGCTGCCGCCTGCACACGGGCCAGCGCTGCCGCATCGAAACGGTCGATGGCGAGTGGCTCGATGCGCAGGTGGTCGGTTTTCGCGAACGCCTGTCGTTCCTGATGCCGTTCAAGCAAGCCATCGGCTTGACCACCGGCGCGCGCGTGCTGCCCAGCCCGACCGCCGCCACCCTCCAGATCGGCCCTTCGTGGCTGGGGCGCATGGTCAATGGCCTGGGCGAGCCGATCGACGGCCTGGGCCGCCTGGGCGGCGAGCATCGCCTGGACATGACGCCGCCCAAAATCAATCCGCTGAAAAAACAACCGGTGGTCGAGCCGCTCGATGTCGGCGTGCGCGCCATCAATTCCATGCTGACCATCGGCAAGGGCCAGCGCGTCGGCCTGATGGCCGGCAGCGGGGTCGGCAAGTCCGTGCTGCTGGGCCTGATCACGCGCCAGACCGTGGCCGACGTGGTGGTGGTCGGCCTGATCGGCGAACGTTCGCGCGAAGTGCGCGAATTCGTCGACATGTCGCTCGGCCCCGAAGGCTTGAAAAAAGCCGTGCTGGTGATCGCCCCGGCCGACGAATCGCCGCTGATGCGCATCCGCGCAACCGAACTGTGCCACGCAATCGCCGCCCATTACCGCGACCAGGGCTTGAACGTGCTGCTGCTGGTCGATTCCCTCACCCGCTACGCCATGGCGCTGCGCGAAGTGGCGCTGGCGCTGGGCGAGCCGCCGGCCACGCGCGGCTATCCGCCGTCGGTGTTCTCGGCCCTGCCGCAGCTGGTCGAAAGCGCCGGCAACGGCGAGCACGAACACGGCAGCATGAGCGCCATCTACACCGTGCTGGCCGAAGGCGACGACCAGCAGGATCCGGTGGTCGATACCGCCCGCGCGATCCTCGACGGCCACATCGTGCTCACCCGCGAACTGGCCGAACGCGGCCATTACCCGGCGATCGACGTGGCCGCCTCCATCAGCCGCTGCATGGCCCAGGTGGTGCCGACCCAGCACGCGCTGGCCGCGCGCAAGCTGAAAGCCGCGCTGGCCCGCCACGCCCGCGTGCGCGACCTGATTCCCCTGGGCGCCTACGTGCCGGGCGCCGATCCGCTGACCGACCACGCGGTGCGCCTGGAACCGCATATCGACGCTTACCTGTGCCAGGGTACGCGCGAAGCGGCACCTTTGCCTGAATGCATTTCCCAACTGGAAGCGATGATGTCATGACCATCAAGCACACGATCGACAGCCTGGACACCCTGGTACGCCTGCGCACTACCAAGGTGGACCGCCTCCAGGCCGACCTGGCGGCGCAGCAGGCGACTCAGGCGCGCTACAAGGCCAACCTGGAACGCCTGGACGGCCTGGCCACCGGCAGCGGCGCCAGCGGCGCCCTGCCGCTCGCGCTGGCGCTTAACTGCGGCCAGTACAAGCTGGCCGTGATCGCGCTGGCCGACACCCATCGCACCGACCTGAGCCTGCACGAAGCGACCATGGCCGTGTCGCAGCGCGCCCTGAACGATGCCTGGAGCGAGCGCCAGTTGCTCGACCAGGTACTGGAACAGAAAAAAGGCGTGGCGGCGCTGGCCCAACACCGCGTCGAGCGCAAGCGCGAAGACGACCTGGCCACGCAATCGTGGCTGGCCGGCCGCAAGTAATTTCATTTTAGATACTCTGGAGAACCCCATGGCGAGCATTGGCAATACCTACGATCCGGCCACCACCGCAGCCGGCCTGGCGACCAACTACACCTCGGCGCGCCAGAGCATCCTGACGGCCCAGACCAAGCAGGCCGCCCAGGCCGCGCAAGCCCTGACCGCCCTGCGCTCGGCGATTTCGTCCTACCAGGGCTCGCTCAGCGCGCTGACCGCCAGCAAGACCATGCTGAGCCAGACCGCGACCTTCAGCAACAGCGCGATCGGCACCGCCACCGCGAATACCAACGCCAGCGCCGGCAGCTACAGCTTTTTCGTCGAAAAAGTCGCCACCGCCAACCAGGTGTCCTACAACAACCTGGCCGACAGCGCGGCCAATGGCGGCACCCTGGGCATCGAACTGGGCGGCGTGCCCGGCTTTTCGGTCAACCTGGCCACCGCCAACAGCGACGCCGACGGCACCCTGACCCCGCGCGAAATCGCGGCCGCCATCAATGCCGAACCGACCAACAATGGGCGCGTGTCGGCCTCGATCGTCACCGTCAACGGCGTCACCCAGCTGATGCTGACCTCGAAGACGACTGGCGCGGCCGGGAATATTTCCCTGAACACGGCGGCGGTCAACAATGCCGGCCTCAAAGCCGCACTCGACGATCCCCTCAACGCTTCCCAAGTCGTGACCGGCCAGGATGCCCTGGTCTGGCTCGGCGCTCAGGGCAGCGGTACCCCGATCGCCCAGGCCTCGAACGTGTTTACCAATGTCGACGGGGTGACCATGACCTTCGCCAAGGCCCAGGCCCCCGGCGACGCGCCAGTCACCCTGACGGTGGCCAGCGACAACGCCGCCACCGTGGCCAAGGTGCAGAAATTCGTCGACGATTACAACAAGCTCAAGGGCGTGATCGATGCCATGGTGGCGCCGGGCGACCCGTCCAAGAGCGCCGCCCCCGGCGTGTTCGCCAACGATGGCGGGGTGCGCGTGCTGCAAACCCGCATGGTCAGCATGCTGCGCGGCGTCAACGGCGCCGACAGCCTGGCCGCCTACGGCATCGTGGCCACCCGCGACGGCAGCCTGTCCCTGAACGCCACCCGCCTGACCAGCCAGCTCGCGGTCTCGCCGAAAGGCCTGGACACCCTGATCGGCAGCAGCCTGAACGGCAGCAGCAGCGGCATCGCCGGCAATCTCGACAGCTACCTGAAGGAATGGAGCAGCAGCACCGACGGCCAGCTCAAGCAGCGCCTGGAACAAAACACCAAGTTGCAGACCAGCCTGACCAAGCGCCAGGACCAGCTCGACAAGCAGTACGACAGCGCCTACAAGCGCTATCTGACGCAATTTACACAGTTGCAAACACTGCAAAGCCGGATGGCGTCCAACACCTCCATGTTCGACGCGCTGTTCGGCGACAAATCCTGATCAAGAGAGGAAAAGATGTCCTATTCCGACGCTTACGGCGACTACCACGCGGTTAACCTTGATGCTCAGACGGCGCGCGCCTCGCCGGTCGAGCTGGTCCTGCTGCTGACCGACGGCTTGCTGGACGAGCTGGCCCGCGCGCGCGCCCACATCGTCGGCAAGCGCTACGAGCAAAAGGCGGCCAGCATCGACAAATGTGTCGAAATCATCAATGGACTGTCCAGCTCGCTGGACTTCGAGCAAGGTGGCGACGTGGTGGAAAACCTGGCAACACTATATGACTTTTGCGCCGCCCGCCTGCACGGGGCCGGCATCAAGATGGACCCGGCGCTGCTGGACGAAGTGGTCGAGATTCTCGGCACGATCCGCCAGGGCTGGCTCGGCGTGCAGGCGCGCAATGCCTAGGCGCGCCGCCCTCGAAGCCCTGACCGCGGCCCTGGCCAGCGCCGGCGCTGCGCGCGACTGGGTGGCGCTCGACCGCGCCGTGGGCGCCCTGAGCACCCAGCTGCGGGTGCTGGCCGCCAGCGGCCCGTGGAGCGCGGCGGAAACACATGCGCTGGAAGCGCTGCGCGCCCAGCACGACAAGGCCGCCGAGCTGTGCGCCGCCGAGCTGGAAGCGCTGGGAGCGCAAATGCACGATATGCACGCAAATAAAGCTGGCTTTATCGCCTACGCCCTCGACAATGAAATTGACATAGAACGTAACCAGGCATAAATCATGATGCTCGCTAACCTGCCCCCTTCTCCCGCCGCCCCGGCCGCCCCCGGCGCCGCCGCGCCCGCCGCCGCCGCCACCACGCCAGTCACCCCTGGCACCGATGCCGCCGCGCCGTTCGCCAGCTGGCTGCTGTTCGACAGCGCCGCCGCCGGACTGGCCGTGCCCGAAGGCGACACCGACAGCGCCGGGGCCGCGCCCACCGACGTCCTGGCCGAGCCCGGCATGCTGCCCGACAGCGCCGCGCCGCCGGTCGCGGCCGACGCCCCGGACCAGGCCAGCACGCCCGCGATGAGCATGACGATGAGCATGACCCTGCCGCTCGGCATCGTCCTGCCGCCGGCCATGCCGATGACGATGCCGTCCAGCTTGCCTGCCGCCATGGCCGCGCCCGTGCCTGCTGCCACGCCGCTTGGCGCCGCCGCCGCCGCCCCGGTCAGCTTTGCCGCCCCGGCCGCTCCGGCCGCCGCCGCGACCCCGGCCGTGCCAGCCGCGCCGTTCGCCGCCGCCCTGCCCGCCGCCCCGGCCAGCACCGTCTCGTTCACCTTCAGCGCCCCGCCAGCGGCCAGCGCCAGCAGCACTGCCCCCGCCGACAGCGCCAGCGATAGCGGGGCCGCCGCTGCGCGCACGCCAGCGGCGGCCCCGCTGGCCGTGCCGCCACCAGCCTTGGCCGCCGCGCCGGCACCGGCAGCGGCCCCGCGTGCCCCCGTGCGCACTGGCGACAGCGGCACGGCAGCCGCGCCCCTCGCCCAGAACACCGGCGTCGCCGCCACTGCCCAGCCGATCGCGGCCGCCACAGCCGACAGCGCGCCGCGCAGCGACGCCCCCGTGGCCGGCCCTGGCAACGTCATGAGCGGCGCCAACGCCCTGGCCTCGCAAAGTACCGGCGTGGCCGCCCCGCTCGACCTGAAATTGCCGGCCAACCCGGCCGACTGGCAGCAACCGCTGCGCGACGCGCTGGGCGAGCGCCTGCAACTGCAACTGGGCCGCAACATCGACCAGGCCGTGATCCGCCTCGACCCGCCGCAGCTGGGCCGCATCGAGATCGCGATCCGCCACGCCGCCGGCGGCGTGCTGGAAGTAAATATCAGCGCCACCCACAGCGAAGTGCGGCGCCAGCTGGGCAGTGTCAGCGATGCCATGCGTTCCGACCTGGCCCAGCGCCACTTCAGCGATGTCGCCGTGACCATCACGGCCACCCCGCGCAGCGGCGCCGCGTTTGGCGAGCAGCAGGGCCGCCAGCGCCAGCCCGAGCGCGACACCCATGACAACGATCCTGGCCGCGCGCTGGCCGAAGCCGGCCATCCGTCCGCCACCTTCTCCCTGTCCGGGCGTGAGGTAGCGGCATGAAAAAGACCACCAAACTGATCGTCGCTTTCGTGGTCATCGGCATCCTGGGCGCGGCCGGCGCCGGCGCGGCGCTCTACTTCAAGCAGCCGCTGCCAGCCAAGGATGGCAAGCACGCCCCGGAAGCGGCAGCGCATCCGAAAAAACCGGCGCGCTATGTCTCGCTCGACAAGGTCATCGTCATGCTGCGCCGCGCCCCTGGCGAAACCCAGGCCCATTACATTTCGACCGACCTGGTGCTGTCCACCACGCTCGAGCAGGAAAAGAAAGCCAAGGATGACTTGCCAATGCTGCGCAGCGTGGCCGTGCGCGCCCTGTCGGCGTACACCATGAGCGCCGCCCAGGACCTGACGGTCGAGCAGTACGCCGAACAACTCAACAACACTTTCGCCGCCACTTATGACAAGGACAAGCTCGAAAAGCCGTTCTCCGAAGTCATGATCGGCAAACTGATCATCGAATAGCGAACCGGGGATCCTGTGGCCTATCACGCCGATTACACCGATTGCAGCAGCGGCGCCAGCTACGTGGGCGGTAACCCGCTGGCCCATGGCGCTGCGGCCGGGCACGCCAGCGACTACGGCGCCGCGTATGGTGCCGCCCAGGTGGCCGAGTACGCGCCCGTGCTCGACGCCCGCGAAGAGCAGCGCCAGCTGGTCGCTTACGCGCCGCTGGTCAAGCGCATCGTACGCCAGCTCAACGCCCAGGTGTCGGGCGTGATGGGGCGCGAAGACATGGAACAGATCGGCCTGATGGGTTTGCTCGAAGCGCTGCGCCGCTATGGCATGCCGGATGCCGGATTCGGCAGCTTCGCCTCCTTGCGCATCCGCGGCGCCATCCTCGACGAGCTGCGCCGCCAGGATTGGCGTCCGCGCGCGGTGCGCCAGGACAGCCACAAGATGCGCGACCAGGTGCGCGCCCTGACCCGCTCGCTGGGGCGCGAGCCGACCGACCAGGAAGCGGCCGCCGCCCTGGGCCTGAGCCAGGAAGCCTATGTGCAATACCAGCTCGACGATGGCGCCGAGCTGCTGCTGAGCTTTGACGACGTGCTGCAGGAAGCCGCGGAACGGGCCCACAGCGCGCCCGGCCCGGAAGAGCAGTTCATGATCAAGCACAGCCTGGAACAGGCCCTGATGGCCCTCGACGAGCGCGAACAGCGCGTGATCCAGATGATTTACGAATTCGAACTGAGCTACAAGGAAGTTGCCGCCGTACTCGATTTGTCGGACGCGCGCGTCTGCCAGCTCAACAAGGCGGCGCTGGCCAAGATGAAGGCCGCCCTCAAAGGTTGATCAAGACATGGTTTACCCGCTTCTTTCGCACCTCACGACTTACCAAAGGAATTTAACATGCAGCAACTAGTCGGCATTGCCATCGTTCTCGGCTGTATTTTCGGCGGATTCGTGCTCATGGGCGGCACCTTCGATGCCATCTGGCACCCGGTCGAGATCCTGATCATCGCCGGCGGCGGTGCCGGTGCGCTGGTGTTGGGTAACCCCAACCATGTGCTCAAGGAATTGACGACCCAGTTGCGCAAGATCATCGTGCGCAAGAAGCAAGGTTCCGAGTTCCAGCGCCAGTTGTTGTTATTGATGTATGAACTGCTGCAAACGGCGGCAGGCGGCTTGAAGGCACTCGATGCCCACGTGGAAGACCCGGCGTCCAGCCCGCTGTTCCAGCGTTACCCCTTGGTGCTGGAAGAGCCTAAACTGTTGGCGTTTATTGTCGATAATTTCCGTTTGATGGCCATGGGAAAAATCAATGCCCATGAGCTTGAAGGCGTACTGGAGCAGGAACTGGAAGCCATTCACGAAGAGCTGGTGCAGCCCTCCAAGTCGCTGCACAAGATTGCCGAAGCCATGCCCGGATTTGGCATCCTGGCGGCGGTGCTCGGCATCGTGCTGGCGATGAACTCGGTAGCCGAGGGCGCCGATGCGGGCGCGATCTCGGCCAAAGTGGGCGCCGCGATGGTCGGTACCTTCCTCGGCATTTTCTTTTGCTACGGCGTACTCGACCCGATCAGCAACATGATGAAGCAGCTGGTGAACCAGGAAGCGTCGAACATGGAATGCGTCAAAGTCGTGCTGGTCACCCACGTGGCCGGCAAACCGGCCCTGCTGGCCATCGATGCCGGCCGCCGCCTGGTGCAATTGAACATCAAGCCAAGCTTCGCCCAGCTGGAAAGCTGGATCAACGCGATGGGCGGCGAAGGCGAGGATTCGCCATCGCCGAAACGCCGCGCCACCGACCGTGCAGGAGAGCCGCGTGCAAAAGCAGCATGACAAGCACGACGCCGCGATCATCGTGCGCGGCCGTGGCAAGGCGCACGAGGACGACCACGGCGGCGCCTGGAAAGTCGCGTTCGCCGACTTTTGCCTGGCGCTGCTGGCCTTGTTCCTGGTGCTGTGGCTGATGGCGGCGCGCGACCAGCAAACCATGAAAGCCATGGTGCGCGAGCAAAACGGCAGCTACGCCGATGGCCAGGGCAACAAGCCGGAAATCGGCGGCGGCCCGCGCGGCAGCCTGATCGAGCGTTTCGCCATGCCGCACAGCGGCACCTCCTCGCAAAAGGAAAACGGCGGCGAAGGCCCGAAAGTGCGCTACGACTCGCCGGCCGAACTGGCCGTGCTGTCGCGCAAGCTGGGCACCATGAGCGTGGATGCGGGTTTGTCGAACAACCTGGAAGCCGTGATCACCCCGTACGGCTTGCGCGTCACCCTGCACGACACCGACCGCCAGGGCATGTTTTTGCTGGGCAGCGCCATGCCGACCGACCGCTTCGGGCGCCTGATGCGCGAGATGGGTCCCTTGTTTGCAAAAATGGAAAACCAGATGCTGATCGTCGGCCACACCGATTCGCGCAAATATGCGGGTGACCAGGATGGCAACTCCAACTGGACCTTGTCGAATGCGCGCGCCATGGCGGCCCGCTCCCAGTTGCTGGCCGGTTCCATGAATCCGGACAGCGTGCTGCAAGTGGTCGGGATGGCCGACCGTGCGCCCTTCGAGCCGGAAAATACCGGCGCGGCCGTGAACCGCCGCATCGAACTGCTGATCCTGACCCACAGCCAGGCCAATACCGTGGCCGCCATGTTCGGCGTGCCGGGCAAGAACGAGGTCGGCGCCGACACGGCGGTCGGCACCAAAGGTTCGGTCGAGGAACTGCGTAACAAACTCAAGAACGTCAAGGGCGCCGCCGCCCAGGGCAAATAATCATGACGATCCAATCCAAAAGCCGAGGTCCACGCATGAAAATCTCTTCTGGCGGTGCCTCCGCCGACGCCTCGGCCGTGCAGCGCAGCAGCGCCGCGCCCGCGCCCGAGGCCAAGACCCCGGTGAACGGCGGCGCTGGCGTGGCCGCCAGCGCCGCCGCCCTGCAATCGGAAGTGCTGCAGCCGGCCATGGCGGCCCTGGCAGCCATGCCCGAGATCGACCACGAACGCGTGGCGCAATTGCGCGACGCACTGGCCAAGGGCGAATTGCCGTTTGACCCGGCGCGCCTGGCCGGGCTGATCACGCGCTTCCACGGAGGCCAGCGATGAGCCGCATGACGCGCGAGCAGGCGCTCGGCAAGCTGAGGGCCGGCGTTAGCGCCGACCTGGACGCTTGCCAGGCCATCCTCGCGCTGCTGGCGCGCCAGTTCGAGGCCGCCCTGCGCCACCGCAGCGCCGAACTGGCCGACCTGGCCGAACAGCTCACGCCGCTGCTGGACGCGATGGAACAGCGCCGCGTGCAGCGCGTCTCGCTGGTGCGCGCCCTGTGCGGCGCGGCCGCCGGCATGGCCACCCTGATCGCCGGCGTGGCCGCGGCGCAAGGCGAGCAGCTCGCCGCCGACTGGCAAGCGCTGGAGCAACTGGTACTTGAATGCAAACGTTTGAATGTTCGCAACAGCGCCTTGCTGACCGAACAATTTTCCATCATGCAGCGTGTGCTGCACGGAGAGGAGACCTTGTATGAGGCACGCTGATTTCCATACCGCCAGCATCGCGCCCACCGCGCCAGCCCAGTCCACGCGCCCGATGGCGGCGGTGGGCGGCGGCGCCGGTTTCGGCGGCGTCTACAGCGCGATGCAGAACGAGATTGCCGATTTCATCAGCCAGGGCAGCGCCGACAGCGGCGCCTCCATGCTGAGCCCGCAGGGCCGCATGCTGCAGGCGCGCCTGCAAGATGCCGAGGCAGCGCCGGCCAGCGTCGGTGTCGGCGCCGCCTTCGCCGACGGTTCCGAACAAAAAGCTTTCCTGGAACAGATCGCGCCGTGGGCGCGCCAGGCCGGCGAACGCCTGGGCGTGGCGCCGCAACTGGTGTCGGCCCATGCCGCGCTGGAATCGGGCTGGGGCCAGCGTCCGCTGCGCCAGGCCGAAGGCGCCAGCACCCACAACCTGTTCGGCATCAAGGCCGGCGCCAACTGGCAGGGCGAGGTGGCCGAGAATGCCACCACCGAATACGAACACGGCGCCGCCGTGAAGAAAACCGAACGCTTCCGCAGCTACCCGGACCAGGGCGCCGCGTTCCGCGACTACGCCCAGGTGCTGCTGGACAACCCGCGCTACGCTGGCGCGATCGGCACCGGCAACGATGCGCGCGCCTTTGCCCAGGGCCTGGCCAAGGGCGGCTACGCCACCGATCCGGCCTACGCCGCCAAGCTGACCAAATTGGCTGCGCGCCTGCAGGGAGCGTCGGAGTGAACTACGGCTGCGCCGAGCGCGGCAGCTCGACCGGTTCGACCGTGCCGGCGGCGATCACGCGCATGCGCACCACCCGGCCATTGGCCAGGTTGCGCACCCGCACCAGCGCATGGAGTGCGCCGGCGTCGAGCGCTTCGCCGGCGGTGCTGATCTCGATCGCCTCGAAACGCGCCAGCATCACCACCGGTTCGCCGCGCTTGACCAGCAAGGGGGCGCTCAACTGTGCCTGGCGCAGCACTTCGCCGGCCCGCAGCGAGCGCCGCGTGGCTTGCCCGGTGGCCGCCTCGGCCGAGCTGATGGCGTCGGCCAGCGTGGTGACATCGCGCCGCTCCAAGGTGACATCCTGCGCCGTCAGCATGTGCCCGGCCGCGACCGGCGCGGCGCTGACCGCCACCAGCGCGCTGACCGAGGCGCGCAGCACGTATTCATACCGCCAGCCGCCCGCATCCGGACACAGCACGGCAAAACGCATGCGTGCCGGCGTGCGCGTGTCGACCGCTTCGATCTCGACCGGTTTGGCGCAGGGCGGCGCGGCGCGCGGCGTTGCCACGTTGACAGTAAATTGCGCTTCCGCCAAGCCGGCCGTTTCCGCCTGGCGCGCCAACTGCTCGCGCGCGGCCTGTTCGAGCCTGGTCGTGATCGCATTTTCTGCCGCATTTATGTTGCCGCAGGCTAATGAAATCAGCGCAGCGGCCGTTAATGGCTGGAACAAGGCGCTGGTGGCGCGGCGGACCTCAAGCATAAGTAGCACCCTGGTAAACGTTGCGCACGACGCAAGGAACGCCGCACAGCCTCATTCTAACCAGATTCACACTGCAGTTCATTCACGGAGGAAGCTTCATGTCGATTGATTTCCAAAAGGCACTTGGTGTGCACGCCGACACGCTGCATGTGCGCGCCGACCGCACCCGCGTACTGGCAGCCAATATCGCCAACGAAAACACGCCAGGATTCACCGCCCGCGACGTCGACTTCGGCGCCATGCTGCAGCAGCGCATCGAAACCGAGTCGGATATGCCTGGTTTGGGCGCCGACGATCAGGACGCCTTGTACCGCGTCCCTTACCACCCCACCGCCGACGGCAATACAGTCGAAATCGGCGTCGAACAAGCCGCGTTCTCGCAAAACGCATCCGATTTCCAGACCAGCCTGACCTTCGTGAATATGCGCCTCAAGGGTTTGGCCAAAGCCATCGCAGGACAATAATCATGAGCTTTAAAGATATCTCCCAAATTGCGGGTTCGGCCATGGCGGCGCAGTCGGTGCGCTTGAATACCATCGCCAGCAACCTGGCCAACGCCGATTCGGTGTCCGGCTCGGAAGGCGAAACCTACCGTGCCCGCAAACCCGTGTTCGCCGCCATGCTCGACAGCGGTTCCGGCAAGCTCGGCGCCGGCAGCCGGGTCCAGGTACTCGACGTGGTCGAATCGGCCGAACCGCTGCGCAAGGCCTACGAGCCGGGCAATCCGGTAGCGAATGCCGATGGCATGGTGTTCTACCCGAACGTCAACCAGGTGGCCGAGATGACCGACATGATGTCGGCCTCGCGTGCCTTTGAAACCAATGTGGAAGTCCTGGGACGCATCAAGTCGATGCAAGCGGGCCTGCTGCGACTCGGCGAAGGCTGATCCCATGCTCACCAATCACCTCAACGGCGCCAATAACCAGGCGACCGGCAATGCCAACACCATCGTAGGCCAAGCCCCGGCCAGCGAAACGGCGGACATGTTCACCAAATTGCTGGTGGCGCAGATCCGCAACCAGGACCCCCTGGAGCCAAGCGATCCGTCGCAGTTCGTCAACCAGCTCTCGCAGCTGAGCCAGACCGAGGCGATGCAAAGCCTCGCCAAGCTCAACAGCGCAAGCGCCAGCGTGCTCGAAAGCATCCAGACCCTGGCCCTGGGCGCCCAGGTCGGCTCCGACATCACCGTCAGCACCAGCAGCGTGCGCCTGGACGGCAAGCCGCTCAAGGCCAGCATCACCCTCCCCGCGGCCAGCGCCACCAATACCGTGACCCTGACCGGTGCCGATGGCGTGAAACACGACGTGCAGCTCGGTTCGCGCGGTTCGGGTCCGCAAGCGTTTTCCATCGATCCGGTCGCGCTTGGCCTGGCGCCAGGGAAATACGATATCAAGGTACGAACGAGCGCCGGTGCGCAGGACGCCATCGAAGTCATCGGCCGCCTGGACAGCGTGCGCATGTCGGCCGGTGGCGGTGTGGTCCTCAAGGTGGCAGGAATCGGCGATGTTGCGCCGTCGTCCGTCACTGGCTTCAACGGCAAGTCCGGCGCATCGCTGGCGGCCGCCAACTCCTCCACCGCAAATTAAAAGGATTACATCATGAGTTTCGAAATCGCATTGTCGGGCATCCAGTCGATCAACACCCAGCTTGAAGCAGTCAGTAACAATATCGCCAACGCCGGCACCTACGGCTTCAAGAGCACCCGCGCCAACTTTTCGGCCATGTACGCCGGTTCCCAGGCGACCGGCGTGGAAGTCGGTTCGATGACCCAGAGCATCGGCCTGAACGGTGGCGTCACCACCACCGGGCGCGGCCTCGACGCCGCCATCGATGGGCGCGGCTTTTTTGTCAGCCGCGACAGCCAGGGCATCGTCAACTACAGCCGCGTCGGCATCTTTTCAGCCAACAAGGATGGCATCCTGGTCGACAGCAATGGCCGCTCGGTGCAGGGCTACGCCGCGATCAAGGGCAGCGCCGCGCTCGGCGTGATGGGCAATATCGAAGTGCCGACCGGCCAGATCCCGGCCGTCGCCAGCACCAAGGTCAACTACGTCGGCAACCTGTCCAACGATTGGGTGACCCCGGCCGGCGCCTTCGACCCGGCCAACGCCGCCACCTACAATATGGCCAAGCAATCGGTGGTCTACGATTCGCTGGGCAGCCAGCACACCCTGTCGCAGTATTTCGTCAAGGGCGCCGGCACCACCATGACGGTGCACTTCGCGGTTGACGGCGGCGCCCCGCTGGCCACCACCACCACCCTGACCTTCAGCAACATGGGCCAGCTGCCGCCGGTGCCGCCGGTGACCACCCTGAACATCACCCCGACCAATGGCGCGGCCCCGATCACGCTGGACGTGGACTACACCGGCACCACCCAGTTCGCCGGCGAAGCCATCACCACCACCAACAGCACCGACGGCTATGCCTCCGGCACCTTCATCGGCGTCGAAATGGGTACCGACGGTTCGGTCATGGCCAAGTACAGCAACGAGCAGCAGCAAGTGGTCGGTACCGTGGCGATCGCCACCTTCGCCGATGAAGGATCGCTGACCGCCATGAGCGACACCAGCTGGACCGCCAGTTCGGCCTCCGGCGCGGCCCTGTACGGCACCCCGGGCAGCGGCCTGGCCGGCAAGCTCAATACCGGCGCCCTGGAACGCTCGAATGTTGACATTACGTCAGAGTTGGTGGGCCTGATGACGTCACAGCGCAACTATCAAGCCAATTCCAAGGTGATTTCAACAGAAAATCAGATGATCCAGTCCTTGATGCAGGCACTATAGTATCCGTACGGAAATAATGAATGACGTGAGGGAGCAACATGGATAAATTGATCTTTACAGCACTGAGCGGCGCCGAACGCGCGCTGAAAGCCCAGCAGGTCCACGCCAACAACCTGGCCAACATGGACACCACCGGCTTTCGCGCCAACCTGGAGTTATCGGCCACGCAAGCGCTGGGCGGCTCGGGTTTCGACGACCGCCACTATGTGCGGATGCAGTCCGATGCCGTGTCGGGCCGCTCCGGTCCGATCAAGGAAACCGGGCGCGACCTCGACGTGGCGATCACCGGCAACGGTTACCTGACGGTCCAGTGGCAGGGTGGCGAAGCCTATACCCGCGCTGGCGCCATCAATATCGATGCCGATGGCGCACTGTCGGTCAACGGCCATCCGCTGCTGGGCGAAGGCGGCCCGGTGGTGCTGCCGCCGCATAACGCGGTCACCATCGGCGCCGACGGCTCGGTGTCGGTGCTGGCGCCGGGCACGACCGACATGCAAGTGATCGACAAGCTGCGCCTGGTCAACGCCGAAGCCGGCGAAGTGACCAAGAACGAAGGCGGGCTGATCGTCTCGCGCAGCGGCCAGCCGCTGGCGGCCGACGACAAGGTGACGGTGCGCGGGCGCCATCTGGAAGGCAGCAATGTGTCGGCGGTCGAAGAAATGGTCGCCACCATGAGCCTGAACCGCAGCTTCGAGCTCCAGATGAAGCTGCTCAAGGCCAGCGACAACATGAACGAAGTGGGCAACCGCCTGCTCGGCGCCTGACGCGCCCCCCAACACGTAAAAGGAAAAGATCATGAATCCAGCAATGTGGATCAGCAAAACCGGGGTGCAAGCCCAGGACGCCAAACTGCAGGCGATCGCCAACAACCTGGCCAACGTCAACACCGTCGGCTTCAAGCGCGACCGCGTCGTGTTCGAGGACTTGTTTTACCAGGTCGACCAGCAGCCGGGCGCCCAGCGCGCCGACAATACCCTGTCGCCATCGGGTGTGCAGCTCGGTAACGGCACCCACTTGCTGGGCACCCAGAAAGTATTCACCAACGGCAGCCTGCAAACCACCAGCCAGCCGCTCGACGTGGCCATTTCCGGCAATGGTTTCCTGCAAGTGCGGCGCCCCAACGGCGACCCGGCCTACACCCGCGCCGGCCAGTTGCAGGTGGACGCTACCGGCACCCTGGTCAATGCCCAGGGCTTGCCGCTGGTGCCGCAGATTACGGTCCCGAACAACGCCACCGCGATCACCATCGGTGAAAACGGCATGGTCTCGGCGACGATTGCCGGCAGCACCACGCCGTCGGAACTGGGCCAGCTGACCTTGTCGAACTTCGTCAACCCGACCGGCCTCTTGGCACTCGGCGAAAACCTGTTCTCGGAAACGCCGGCCAGCGGCGCCGCCGCCGAAGGACGTCCGGGCGATGGCGCTTTCGGCAAGCTCAAGCAAGGCGCGCTGGAAGGCTCGAACGTGCAAGTGGTCGAGGAAATGGTCGACATGATCGCCGCCCAGCGCACTTACGAAATGAACACCAAGGTGCTCTCGGCCGCCGACAACATGCTGCAGTACCTGGCCCAGGCGGCGCGCTGATGAAAGGCGCCGCCACGCTCGCCTTGGTGTTGCTGGCCGGCTGCGCCAGCAGCGTCCAGCCGCCGCCGCGCGCGATGGCCGACGACACCGCGCCCCTGCCGCGTGCGCAAGCGCGCGGCGGCCTGTCGGGCGGCGTGTTCAACGCCGACGCCGTGCCATTGACCTCCGACAGCCGCGCCTTCCGCACCGGCGACGTGGTCACCGTGATCCTGCAAGAAACCACCCAGGCCAGCAAGCGCGCCGGCACCAGCATCAGCAAGGAATCGAGCGTGGGCGTGACCGCGCCCGGCTTGCTGGGCAAGAAATTCCCCAAGGCCGCGATCGACCTGTCGGCCGAACGCGGCTTCGAGGGCGACGCCACCAGCACCCAGCAAAACGCCCTGTCCGGCGCGCTGACCGTGATCGTGCAGGAAGTGCTGCCCAACGGCTTGCTGCGCGTGGCCGGTGAAAAAAGCCTGACCCTGAACCAGGGCGAAGAATTCGTGCGCCTCAAGGGCTTCCT
Source organism: Massilia sp. DJPM01 (assembly GCF_030348125.1). Taxonomy (NCBI): domain Bacteria; kingdom Pseudomonadati; phylum Pseudomonadota; class Betaproteobacteria; order Burkholderiales; family Oxalobacteraceae; genus Massilia; species Massilia sp. DJPM01. The sequence continues at coordinate 23,889 of NZ_JAQOZV010000020.1, read as the reverse complement.
GCGCGCCGCCGACATCGACGCCGACAACCAGGTCTCCTCGCTGCGCGTGGCCAATGCCCAGATCAGTTATTCGGGCCGCGGCGCCCTCGCCAATGCCAACGAACCCGGCTGGCTGACCCGTTTCTTCCTCGGCCCCTGGATGCCGTTCTGAGCGCTCTCGCCAGCGCCGTTTTGAGGTAATCACATGATCCAAGCCCGTCTCTTCACCCTCACCCTGACTCTGCTGGTCTGCTTTGCCCTGCCGGCCTCGGCCGCGCAAACCCTGCGCAACCTGGTCAGTGTCGAAGGCGTGCGCGAGAACCCGCTGGTCGGCTACGGCCTCGTGGTCGGCCTGAACGGCAGCGGCGACAGCAGCCAGGTCAAGTTTTCCAGCCAGTCGGTGGTCAATATGCTCAAGCAGTTCGGGGTCAAGCTGCCGGATGGCGCCGAAGCGAAGAACAAGAACGTGGCCGCGGTCATGGTCAGCGCCGTATTCCCGCCCGGCTATCGGCGCGGCCAGCCGATCGACGTCACCGTCTCCTCCTTGGGCGACGCCAAGAGCTTGCGCGGCGGCGTGCTGCTGCTCACCCAAATGCGCGCGGCCGACAATGAAGTCTACGCCCTGGCCCAGGGCAATGTGGTGGTCGGCGGCCTGAACGCGACCGGCGCGAGCGGCTCGAGCGTCACCGTCAACACCCCGACCGGCGGGCGGATTCCCAACGGCGCCAATATCGAACGCGAAATCGGCAGCGATTTCTCGACCCGCGCCGAAGTCATGCTGCGCCTGAAAACACCGCACTTCGAGACCGCCACCAATGTCGTCGAAGCCATCAACCGCCGTTTCGGGCCGCTGGCCACCACCGCCGACGGCGCCAGCATCCAGGTGATCGCCCCCGCCAACCCGACCGAGCGCGTGGCCTTCATGGCCAAGCTGCAAGCGCTGTCGGTCGACGTCGGCACCGACGTGCCGAAAGTGGTGTTCAATTCGCGCACCGGCACGGTGGTGATCGCCGAGGGCGTGCGCGTCAAGGCTGCCGCCGTCACCCACGGTTCGCTCAAGGTGGTGATTTCCGAAAGCTCGGCCGTGAGCCAGCCCGCCCCCTTGTCGGGCGGACGCACCGCCGTCACCCCGCAATCGAAGCTGTCGGTCGACCAGGGAGCCGGGCGCGCCATGTTCAAGTGGCCCGCCAGCGCCAAGCTGCAAACCATCATCGACATCGTCAACAGCCTGGGCGCCACCCCCGACGACATCATGGCGATCCTGCAAGCGCTCGACCAGGCCGGCGCCATCGAAGGCGAACTGGTCGTCATTTAAGGAATTGCTGCCATGAATCCACTCGACCTGACCACCACCCTCAACCGCGCCGGCATGGGTCCCGGCCACGAGGCCGCTGTGGCCCCGGCCGCCGATCCGGTGTTCGTGGCCAAAGCCACCAAGGCCGCCATCGAATTCGAAAGTTTCTTTATCGGCAATATGCTGCAGCAAATGCGCAATGGCACCCGGGCCATGGCCGAGGATGACAGCGTGTTCAAGGACCCGGTCAACCGCGACATGCAAGACATGGCCGACAACCTGATGGCCGGGCAAATGGCGCACCAGCGCGCCTTCGGCGTGGCCGACGCCATCCTGCGCCAATTGCTGCCGGCGGCCGCGGCGCCGGCGGCGGCAGCGGGCCCGCTGCCCATGCCGCTGCAAACTTCCCGTCAAAAAATTTAATGGAAGCAAGTAAGCGGTCGCCTTGTCAGTATGTGGCCCCATCTTGCCGGCCCATCGAGAAAGAAGTGACACCATGAGCATCATGAACAACGCCCTCAGCGGCGCCCTGGCTTCCCAACTCGCGCTCCAGACCACCAGCCAGAACATTGCAAACCTGCAAACCAAGGGCTACACGCGCCAGTCGGCACTGCTGACCGCGGTGGGTCCGCAGACGGGCACCCAGTCGGCCGGCGGCGGGGTGGCGGTCAATTCCCTGCTGCGTTTTTCCGATGGCTACAAGAACCAGCAACTGTGGCGCGCCGCTTCCGGCGTCGGCCAGTATTCCCAGACCCAGCCTTACCTGACCCAGCTCGAACGGGTCATGGGCGACAACGACGCCGGCCTGAGCAACGGGGTCGACAAATTCTTCCAGGCGCTCAACGCGGTGGCCGGCGTCGACCCCACCTCGACCCCGCTGCGCCAGCAAGTGCTGACCGCCGCCAGCGCCATGGCGCAGCGCTTCAACAGCATGAACAATGTCTACAACGGCCAGCTGCAATCCTTGCGCGACCAGCGCGGCGCGATTGTCGCGTCGGCCAACGCCTCGATCCAGACCATCGCCGACCTGAACCGCCAGATTGGCCTGGCCACCGCCTCCGGCAGCAGCACCTCGACCCTGGTCGACGCGCGCGACCTGGCCATCGACGCCCTGTCCACCCAGGTCGGCCTGGAAGTGACCGACCAGCCCGACGGCACGCGCAGCATTTCACTCAAGACCGGCCAGGCGCTGGTGATCGGCAACGTCGCCGCCACCCTGGTGGCCGAAGGCGGCGCGGCGCAAAACCTGCGGGTCGACTTCGCCGGTTCCTCGTTCCAGCTCGACAAGACGGCGGTCGGCGCCCAGCTCGGCGGCCTCGGCCTGTACGAACGCGACATCCTGCTGCCGATGCAGCAAGGCGTGTCCGACCTGGCCCAGCAGCTGGCGCAAAAGGTCAACACCCAATTGGCGGCCGGCTACACCATGAACGGCACGGCCGGCGGCCCGCTGTTCGTGTTCACCCCGGGCAGCCCCTCGAACATGCTGCAGGTCACGGCCGGCTACCAGACCGCCGACCTCGCCTTTTCGGGCGATAATACCCCTGGCGACAGCGGCAACCTGCAAAAAATGATCGACATCAAGAAGCAGGCGGTCAACATCGGCGCGCTCGGTTCGGTCATGATCAGCGACGCCGATTCCCAGCTGGTCGGCAAGCTGGCCGTCGACAGCCAGCAAAACCGTGTGGCCCTGGCCACCGCCGAGACCATGCGCAACCATGCGATGGACGACTGGACCTCGACCAGCGGCGTCAACAAGGATGAGGAAGCGGTCAATCTGGTCGAGTACCAGAATATGTACCAGGCGAACATGAAAGTGATGTCAGTAGCCAATTCGCTGTTCGATGCGACATTGGCCATGATGGGTTAAGGAGAAACGTATGCGGATTGCCACCAGCCAATACCAAGCGACGATGAATATCTCGCTCCAGCAAAACCAGGAGCGCATCAGCTACGTGAACCAGCAGATGGCGAGCCGTACCCGCATCCTGCTGCCGTCCGACGACCCGGTCGACACGGTGCGCATGTCGCGCCTGCACCGCGAAGAGTCCGCCGTCGGCCAGTACCGCGACAATATCGCCGCGCTCAAGATTCGCCTGACCAAGAATGAAGCCTACCTCGGCAGCATGGTGAACGACATGATGCAAGGGCGCGACCTGCTGGTCTGGTCGTCCGACGGCGGCAACGCCCCGGCCGACCTGGCCGCCATGGTCTCGCCCCTGACCGCCCTGCGCGAAAGCCTGCTCTACAGCGCCAACTCGATCGACCAGGAAGGGCGCTATGTGTTTTCCGGCACCCAGACCGGCACCGCCCCGATCGCCTACAACGCGGCCGCCGCAATCGGTTCGCGCTACAGCTACGCCGGCAACACCAACGACCAGACGGTGGTGGTCGGCAACGGCATCACCCAGGTTGCGAACGGCAATATGAGCGGCATCGAAACGATGCTCAACCAGCTCGACATGACCCTGGCCGCGCTCAGCGCGCCGGGCGCCAGCGCCAACGACCCGGCCACCCGGGCCACCCTGGCGGCCAACCTGGACGGCTTCGACAGCGCGCTCGAGCTCATTTCCGGCAAGATCGCGGTGCTGGGCGGCTCGCAAAACATCCTCAGCACGCTCGACGAAAACCACAGCAATGTGAGTTTGTCGAACCAGATGGCGCTGACCGACATCGGCCAGCTCGACTACGGCCTCGCCGCGACCGAGCTGAGCGGCTACACCAGTGCACTGGAAGCGACCTACAAGGCCTATACGAAGATAGGCAACCTGTCCCTGTTCGCGGCGCTGTGACGCCATGGAAGCGATCCGTCCCACCACCGGCAGTACCAGCGGCCCGGCCGGCGCCAACGGCAGCGGCGTGCGCAGCGAGGCGGCCCCGGGCGCCACGCCAGGGGGGCGTCCGCCCCAGCTGACCCCGGTGGCGCCGGCGCGCAGCGCCCCCGCCCCGCTGCGGCGCGGCCTGGCCAGCGTCGACCACCAGCTGCAGGGCGACGTCGCCAGCGCCCAGCAAGCGCTCGATTTCCTGGAACAGGTGGCCGGCCAGCTGCAAGCGCTCAAGGGCGAGCTGAGTGCCAAACTCAGCGCGCGCCGTGGCGACAGCGGCGCCATCGAAGCCCATCTGCGCCAGCTTGGCGCGACCATGGACAAGCGGCGCCAGGCGAGCGGCGGCAGCGTCGACGCGCGCCTGAGCTTCAGCAGTCCGGCGCCGGCCAGCCAGCGCTTCCGCATCAAGGGCCTGAACCTCGACATGCTCACCGCCGGGGCCGGCCAAACCCTGTCGTTTTCGGTGGGCGGCAACACCCAGCCGCTGACGGTGACGGTCGACCCGTCCATGACGCGCGACGACATCGTGGTGCGCTTCGACCGCGCGCTGGCCCCGGCCAATATGCGCGTGAGCGCCGACGGCAGCGGCGCGCTGGTCTTCAGCACGCCCGAGACGGCCTGGCCGATGGTACGCGATTCGCTCTCGATCCAGGGTGTGGGGCGGGTTGCGGTGGAAGCCGATACCGACGTCGTCATGCCGCAGCAATGGGGAGCCAGCAACGCCGACGCCCTGCGCCAGAGTTTGCATGAAGTCGTGCAAGCGCTCGCGCAAGTACGGCGCTCGCAAGATGCGGCCAGCCAGGCGCTCAGTGCGGCGGCCAGCCGCGCCGCCGTCGACCAGGCGCCGCCGGCCGACATCGAAGTGATGGCCCAGGATTTCGCCGACACCGCCAGCACCCCGAACTACGAATCGCTGCTGGCGCTGACGTCGGCGCTGGTCGGCATCAGCCGCGAGCGCGTCCTCGCCCTGCTCGGCCTGCACTGACCAGCCCCACCGGGGTCTGACCTCTGATTAGCAACAATGTCGATTCGTCCGACCCCGGCCTGATTTTCCCTACAACCGGGGTCAGAGCTCTGACCCCGGTGTTGCGATGTTGCATTCAGCTAGAACGCCTCAGGTGCCTGGAGCGCGCCGCTGCGACGGCTTAACAGCAGGACGCCGACCGCGCCCGCCAGCGCCAGCGCCAGCGCCACGATCTCGGCCTGGCTGGCCTGAACACTTCCCAAGGCGAATTTCGGATTGACCCTGATCTGCTCGATCAGCAGCCGCTCCAGCCCCGCCAGCACCAGGTACACCGAAAACAGCCAGCCGCTTTTGAACTGGTGCTTGCGCAGCTTCCACAGCAGCGCGAAGCAAGCCAGCGCCATCACCGTCTCGTACACCGACGTCGGATACACGCCCGGCGCCGCCAGCACCTCACCGAAAATATTGTTGTCGTAGGTCTGCGCCCAGAACCAGGTCGGCAGCCACTCGGGTTTCAGCGCCATGTTCGCCGCCGTGCCCCAGTCGCCGTCGCCGGACACCTGGCAGCCGACGCGGCCGAGCGCGTAACCGAGCATCATGGCCGGCGCCACCGCGTCGAGCAGCGGGCGGATCGGCAACTTCCAGCTGCGCACGCAAATCACCCCGGCCACCGTGCCCAGGATCAGCCCGCCGAACACGCTCAGGCCGGAACGGCTGAAAATCATGCTCCACGGATCGGCCATAAACTGATCGGTATGCTCCAGGATGTGGAACAGGCGCGCGCCGACCACGCCCACCAGCACCACGACAAAGGCGAGATCGTTGACGATCTCCTGCGGCGGCACCGCCACCTCGCTCACCACGCCAGCGTCACCCTTGACGCGCTTGTGTGCCGGACCGATGCGGCCGGCCGCGTACAGCCGGGCCAGCTCGCGCTTGAGGCACTCGGCGCCGGCCATGATGGCGCACGCCACCAGCAAGCCGAAGGTGGCGATCGGCAACGGCAGGTCGATGCCGGTCAGGTCCCTGATGACATCGCTTAAATACGGATACGACATGCCTATTCTTTCTGCAATGTTTCGAGTCAGAGCTCTGACCCCGATGAAGGAATGTTTCAAGTCAGAGCTCTGACCCCGATGAAGAAATGTTTCGAATCAGAGGTCAGACCCCGAGTCAGATGAAGAAATGTTTCGAATCAGAGGTCAGACCCCGAGTCAAGAGGTCAGACCCCGAGTCAGAGGTCAGACCCCGAGTCAGAGCTCAGACCCCGGTGGTGCTGGGTTGTGCTGAAATGCAAAACGCCTTCCGCCAGGCCCGCATCGTGTCGATGCAAGCCCAGGGGAAGGCGTTGTCGCTACGGAATGCGGGGCACTCCGTGGGCGTCAATTACGCGGAATCGCGGCCAGCTTTTTTACGCTCGTGCTCTTTCAGATAGCGCTTGCGCAGGCGGATCGATTTTGGCGTGATTTCGACCAGTTCGTCGTCGGCGATGAATTCCACCGCGTATTCGAGCGACATCTGGATCGGCGGTACCAGGCGCACCGCTTCATCGGTCCCCGAGGAACGCACGTTGGTCAGCTGCTTGCCCTTGATCGGGTTGACGACCAGGTCGTTGTCACGCGAGTGAATGCCGATGATCATGCCTTCGTACACTGGATCGTTGTGCACCACGAACATACGGCCGCGGTCTTGCAGTTTCCAGATTGCGTAAGCAACCGCCGCGCCGTCGTCTTGCGAGATCAGCACGCCGTTGCGGCGGCCAGCCATTTCGCCTTTCGAGTTGTCGACCGGTGCGTATTCGTCGAATACGTGGCTCATCAGGCCGGTGCCGCGGGTCAGGGTCATGAATTCGCCCTGGAAGCCGATCAGGCCACGCGCAGGAATCTTGTATTCGAGACGAACACGGCCCTTGCCATCCGATTCCATGTTTTGCAGGTCGCCACGACGACGGCCCAGTTCTTCCATGACGCCGCCCTGGTTGGCTTCTTCAACGTCAACCGACAGTTGCTCGAACGGCTCGTGGCGCACGCCATCAACCATTTTGAACACCACGCGTGGACGCGATACGGCCAGCTCGAAGCCTTCGCGGCGCATGTTTTCGATCAGAATCGTCAGGTGCAGCTCACCACGGCCCGAGACTTCAAAAATCGTGTCGTCGTCGGTCGGCGCTACGCGCAGCGCAACGTTGGCTTTCAGTTCGCGGTCCAGACGGTCGCGCAGCTGGCGGCTGGTGACGAACTTGCCTTCACGGCCGGCCAGTGGCGAGTTGTTGACCATGAAGTTCATGGTCAGGGTCGGCTCGTCGACGGTCAGCATCGGCAGCGCGTCCGGGGTGTCCGGCTGGCAGATGGTCGAACCGATGCCGATTTCGTCGATACCGTTGATCAGCACGATGTCGCCGGCGACGGCTTCGTCAACCAGCACGCGCTCCAGGCCCTTGAAGTTCAGCACCTGGTTGATGCGGCCCTTGATCGGGGTCGAATCAGGACCGTTCAGGACGATGACGTCCTGGCCGGACTTGATGCGGCCGCGCGAGATACGGCCAATGCCGATCTTGCCGACGTACGAGGAGTAATCGAGCGAGGTCACTTGCATCTGCAGCGGGCCGTCCGGATTGTCGTCACGCACAGGAACGTGCTTGAGGATGGCTTCGAACAGCGGGGTCATGTCGCCTTCGCGCACTTCCGCATCGAGGCTGGCGTAGCCGTTCAGGGCCGATGCGAACACGACCGGAAAGTCGAGCTGTTCGTCGGTGGCGCCCAGTTTGTCGAACAGTTCGAACGTCTGGTTGATCGCCCATTCGGCGCGTGCGCCCGGACGGTCGATCTTGTTGACGACCACGATAGGCTTGAGGCCCAGCGCCAGCGCTTTACGGGTCACGAAGCGGGTCTGTGGCATCGGGCCTTCTTGCGCATCGACCAGCAGCAGCACCGAGTCAACCATCGACAGCACGCGCTCGACTTCGCCGCCGAAGTCGGCGTGGCCTGGGGTGTCGACGATGTTGATGTGGGTGCCGTTGTATTCAACCGCGCAGTTCTTCGACAGAATCGTAATGCCACGTTCTTTTTCGAGGTCGTTCGAATCCATTACGCGGGTTTCGACTGCCTGGTTTTCACGGAAGGTACCGGATTGGCGCAGCAGCTTGTCCACGAGCGTGGTTTTGCCGTGGTCAACGTGGGCGATGATAGCGATGTTACGAATTGCGCGTTTTGAATTTGACATGGTCGTAAGGAACGGAAATGTACGTGGTGTACGAAGGTGTACGGTGCTGCTTAAATCAGGAACCGACTAGTATAGCATGCTAAACCGCTGTATTGCGCACCACCAATTTGAAAAGCCCTGCAATTTCAATGGCTTGCTGCTTTTTTCACCACAGGCATGCACCGCTCCGGTGCAATTGTGACTGCTTTTCGTGTCAGCAGCATGACAAGCTCACCGCGCCGCGATTGCCGAGTCGCGCCGATGCGTCGCATCATCGCCCTCTCTTTACCAAATGGAATCATGATGAGCGATCAGGCCGGCAGCGACACTACCCACGATGGCTGGGACGCCATCGACGCCAGCCTGGCGCGACTGTATCCCGGCCAGCAGCCGCGCCATGTGGGAACGGTGCTGCGCGCGAGCATGGGCGGGGGCGATCCGCTGGACGGCATCAGCGTCTATCGCAGCACGCAGGGCCTGCCGCACTGGCATTACGTCACCTACGGCCTGTCGGAACTGTACGGTAAGGAGTCGGGCGACCCGGACGACAGCGGCTATGGCCTGGAACTGACCTTGCGCCTGCTCGCCCTGCCCGGCGAGACCGAAGCGCCGTCGTGGCCGTTCAATTTTATGCACAACCTGGCGCGCTACGTTTTCCGCACCGGCAACGTGTTCGCGGACGGCCACTGGATGACCGCCAACGGCCCGATTGCGCTCGGTACACCTACCGCCATCTGCTCCATGGCGTTTGCCAGCGACCCGGAATTGCCCGCCATCGATACGGTCAACGGCCGGGTCGAATTCCTGCAGGTCGTCGGCCTGACGATCGGCTAAGGCCCGTCCCGCTATTCGTACAAGGTGCCGATCGCCAGCGGGCGCGTGGCGGCCGTCACCCTGGCCCCGGCCGGCAAGTCGGCAAAGCGCACCGTCACCACCTGGTACAGGCCCATCGAGCCATCCTCGAACGGGTGGGCCTCGGCCGGCGCCAGCAGGCGCGGCGGCGCACCGTCCGCCTCCAGCGCGACCTCGGGCGCGGAACCGGCCGGATACACGATCTTGATGCCGGCGCATTGCTTGCCGAACAGGCGCATGCGGTAGCCCGAGGCGCGCTGGGCCGCCAGCAATTGCTCGCAGGCCTCGCGCAGCAGGCTGGCGCCGTACACGCCGTCGTCGCGCTCGCGGATGCTGTAGCGCCCGCTGAAATAGTAGTTGCCCTTTTGCCGGTTGAGGGTGATCACGGCGTCGTCTTCGTAAGCCTGCTTTTCCATCGGCAGTTCGGCCCGCCCGATGGCGTCGACCGCCACCTCGAAGCGGGTGCGCGCGCCCGCCACGCTCAGGCGCAGGCCGTCGAGTGGCACCTCGGGACGCTGCGGCCGCACCTGCAAGTGGGCCTGGATCAGGGGCCGCGTGCGCACGAACGGGGCGAAGAAGGCGGCCGCCTTGTAGGCACGCCGGTAGCCGATCCATTCGGAATCGCGCTGCGCGTTGATCTCCACCGTCACGACGGGATCGGTAACGACAGTATCGGCGGCCGGCACGGCGGTCGGCAGGCAGGCGGCAAGCAGGAGCAATTTCGTCAGCGTTTTCATCGATGGCAATACAGAAAGTGGGAGTGCCATTCTAGTCCAGCGCGGGCGCGCCGCCATGTGCCACAAGATAGAGGCGCCGCATGACTTCCGGCACTGACCCGCGCCGCGCCGCGTCACGTAGAATTGCCACCTCGATAGCAAGCGCTCCCGGCGCACACACAGCGCCATGATGACATCCCGATTCGATAAACTGTTTCCCCGCGCCGTATGGCCGCTGGCTTGCCTGCTGGTGGCGGGGCCGGGCTGCGCGCTGCTGTGGAGCTACCAGGTCGAATTCGACGCGCTCCATAGCGTGGCCGGGCGCCTGGCCAGCATCGTCGCCAACCACTTCACCACGCCGCCATCGGCGCTGAGCGCCGGCACCGACCGCATGGAATTGACCGCCCTGCTGGTGCGCCTGCTGCGCACCGGCTGCGCCATCGGCTTGGCCGCGCTGGCCTGGCTGCGCGCCAGCGGGCCGGCCTGGCCGGCCGTGCTGCGCTCGCCGGCGGCGCTGGGGCTGGAACTGGTGCTGGCAGTGGTCGGCGACATGGGCCTGGTCTATGTCTTCACCGCCCAGCTCGGCACACTGCCGCTGCGCAGCGCGCTGCGCTGGCTGGCGGCGGCGGCCCTGTTCTCGTCGGGCGCAACCCTGCTGGTGATCCTGGACCTGCCCATGTCCGACGCACGCTTCGTCATGGCGTGCATGCTGGCGGCGGGCGAAGCCATGATCATGGCCGTCGTCACGACGGTGGTGCATGTGGCCCTGGGCGAACGGCGCGCACGGGTGGCATTGGCCGCGGCGCACGCGCAACTGCAGGCGACCCAGGCCCTGCTGGGCGAAGCGGTGCGCGCCAGTGAACGCATGCGCCTGGCGCGCGACCTGCACGATATGGCCGGCCATCACCTGACCGCGCTCAAGCTGCACCTGGACCTGGCCAAGCGCCAGGCCGGCGCCGCAGCCCCGGCCTCGCTGGCCACGGCCAGCAGCCTGGCCGCCACCCTGCTGGCCGACGTGCGCCTGCTGGTCAGCAGCGAACGCGGCGGGTGCGATATCGATATGCGCCTGGCGCTGGAAACCCTGTGCGCCGGCATTCCGGCGCCGCGCATCGAGCTATGCATCGGCGAGCGGCTCGGGATCGATTCGGCGGCGGTCGCGCATGCGGTGTTTTGCGCGGTGCAGGAAGCGGTCAGCAATGCCATCCGGCACGCCGGCGCGGCCGTCATGACGGTCGCCTTGCGGCGCGACACCGGCGGCGACCTGCTGCTCGACATCGCCGACGATGGCCGTGGCAGCGGCGGCGCGGCCGAAGGCAATGGCTTGCGCGGCATGCGCGAACGCCTGGCCCAGCTGGGCGGCAGCCTGCACGCCGCGAATGGCGCGCGGCATGGTTTCGCGCTCGGCATCCGCCTGCCGGCATCGGGAGCGGGAGCATGATCCGCGTGGTGCTGGTGGACGACCAGATGCTGGTGCGCAGCGGCATCCGCGGCTTGCTCGACCTGACCGACGACATCCGCGTGGTGGCCGAAGCGGCCAATGGCGATGAAGCCGTGGGCGTGATCGCGCAGGCCCAGGCCGATGTACTGCTGCTGGACGTGCGCATGCCGCTGTGTTCGGGCATCGAACTGCTGCGCAGGCAGCAGGGCTTGCTGCCGCCCACCATCCTCCTGACCACCTTCGACGATGACGAAGCGCTGTTCGACGGCATGCGCGCCGGCGCGCGCGGCTTCCTGCTCAAGGATATTTCACTCGAACGCCTGGCCGAGGGCATCCGCAGCGTCGCCGCCGGCGCCACCCTGTTCCGTCCGGGGCTGACCGAACGCACGCGCGCCGCCTACGAACAGGCTGGCGGCACGCGCATGCCGGCCGAGGTCGGCGCGCGCCTGACCGCGCGCGAGACTGAAATCCTGGCGCTGATGGCGGCCGGCTTGAACAATGGCGAAATCGGTGCCGCGCTGGGGCCGAGCGAAGGCACCATCAAGAATCACGTTTCAAACATCCTTGCCAAACTGGCCGTGCGCGACCGCGTGCGCGCGGTGCTGCGCGGGCTCGAACTCGGCTACATCTGACCAACGCACTTCCACAGGAAACCATGACCATTCCAACCCGGGCGCGCGCCTGCGCCAGCTTCGCCTCCATCGCCACGTTCACGACCCTGGCCGCTTGCTGCCTGCCAGCGGCGGCGCAGTCGCCGACTACCCAGATGCCGGAAGGAACCACGGATGTCGACATCAGCCTGATCGCCGCGCTGGTGCCAGCGAAAGAGGGCCGCAGCGGGATGAAAGCCATTGTGCTGCCGAGTATCTCAGCCCAGTGGAGCAACGGCATCTTTGCCGAGCCGGGCGAAGTCGGCATGCAGCTGTCGGAAGATCCCATGTTCAAGTACGGCCCCCTGCTCACCTATGGCGCGCGCTCGCACCGTGGCGACGACAAGGACAGCAAATTCCAGCTCGGGATCGAGGCGGGGGCGTTTGCCAGTTACCAGCTGGCGCACAACATCGGCTTCCATTCAAACGTCCTGTACGGAGGAAGCGATGACCACGGCGGCGTGCGCCTCAATCTGGGTGCCAATTACAGCATGCGGCTCGGTACCCACCAGTCGCTCAATGCCGGCGTGGGGATGAACGTGGTCAACCACAGCTACATGCAATCGTATTTCGGCATCTCGCCCGCGCAGGCCGCGCGCAGCGGCAAGCCGGTGTACCGGGCCGGAGGCGGGGTCAAGGACATCTATCTGTCGCTGCGCTGGAATATCGACTTGAGCACCAAGTACGCGCTCAGCAGCGGCATGGTCGCCTCGCGCCTGATGGGCAATGCGCTCGACAGCCCGCTGGTGGAAACCCGCGGCAGTACCTCCTTGTTCACGGTCTTGACCTATCACTGGTGATGTGATGAAGCGGGGGCCGCCCCTGAGTGCCGCCTTGGCGCGGGCGCGACGGGCTAATCAGGGTAATCACGGCCGCTGCCGGCTTGCCTTGTACAGCCGCCAGGCGGCCACCGCGCCCCCGAGCAGCGCCAGCACCAGGCAAGCCAGGTGCAATTCATTCACCGACACCAGGTCGAGCAAGCCATTGCTGCTCGACAGCGGCCGCCACGGATGCATATCGCTGTGCATGATGGCGTCGAGCATGATGTGCGACAGCGTGCCCAGGAACGCCCCCATGCACGAGGCCAGCCAGCTGATCGGCTGATGGGCGATCTTCAGCATGCGCAGCACCAACTCGCTGACCGGTTTGCCGGTCAGCGCGGCCACGCCGCCGATCAGCAGCGCGCCAGCCAGGGTATGGGTCGGACCGTGCAGGATGTCGGCGCCCTGAATCAGGCCCACCAGCGGCTCGATGTCGATCAGCACTTGCGCGCCGCCAAACACCATGAAACTGAAATGGCGCCCGCCCACGGCCTTCATCGCCGCACCGGGTCCAAGGTGGAAGGGCGTGAACGGCATTTACGCGTGCGAGGCGGCGATCAGGCGCTCGGGCGCCAGGATCGCGTATTCCTGCAAGTTCGCCGTGCCCAGCAGACGGGTGTCGTGATACACCCGCACGCGGCCGAGCGTTTCCGGCAAAGTGAGCGATTCCTTACCAAGCGCCAGGCGCTGGCCCTGCAGGAAGCGCTTGGCCAGTTCCCCGGTCAATTGCAGCGCCGGGAAACTCGACAGCAAGGCATCCACCGGTGCCAGCAGGCTCAATGGTTCCGCGTGCGCCTGCAAGGCTTCCAGGGTCACCATGCCGTCCACGGTCAGCGCGCCGACCTGGGTGCGGCGCAGCTGGATCAGGTGGGCGCCGCAGCCGAGCGCGTGGCCGATGTCTTCGCCCAGCACCCGGATATAGGTGCCCTTGCTGCAAGTAACCGCTAACTTCAGCAGCGGCGTTTCGAACGAGATCAGTTCCAGCTTGAGGATGGTGACTGGGCGCGCTTCGCGTTCGAGCGTGATGCCTTCGCGCGCGTACTCGTAATAGGCCTTGCCGTCGCGCTTGAGCGCCGAATACATTGGCGGCACTTGCATGATCGGGCCGCGGAACCGCGGCAGCACGGCTTCGATCTGGGCCAGGGTGACGTCGACGTCGCGCATGTCGATCGCTTCGCCTTCAGTGTCGCCGGTGGTCGTGGTGATGCCCAGGTGGACCGTGGTTTCGTAGGTCTTGTCGGCTTCGAGCAAGTCTTGCGAAAACTTGGTCGCTTCGCCGAAGCACAGCGGCAGCAAGCCGGTGGCGAACGGGTCGAGCGTGCCGGTGTGGCCGGCTTTCTTGGCGTTGAGCACGCGCTTGGCCTTGATCAGCGCGTCATTGGACGACAGGCCGACCGGTTTGTCGAGCAGCAGCACGCCGTCGACCAGGTCGCGCACGCGTTTGATATGGGCTTGTTTCATGCCGCGTTATTCGGTGTCGGGTTTGCTGGCGGTAGCCGACGTCTCTTCAGGCACCGGAACCGGGTCCGGAACCGGGTCCGGAACCGGGTCCGGAACCGGGTCCGGATCGGCATCGGCCGCGCGGGTGGCGTTGGCCTGGTCGATCAGCAGCGACATTTCCATGCCGCGCGAGGTCGAGGTGTCGTGCACGAAGTGCAGCATCGGCAAGGTATGGATGTGCAGGCGCTTGCCCAGCTGGTTGCGGATGAAGCCGGCTGCGGCGCCGAGCCCATCGACCGTATTCTTGATCGTTTCCTTGTCGTCCTTGAACATGGTGAAGAACACCTTGGCGTGGGCGTAGTCGGGGGTGATCTGGACTTCGGTGATGGTGATCATGCCGATGCGCGGGTCTTTCAGACCGTACGCGACGATTTCGGCCAGGTCGCGCTGGATCTGGTCGGCCACGCGCAAGCCGCGGGCGGGAATGGTTTTGCTGTGTTTAGCCATGTTCGTATACTACTCTTTATGATTTTGTAAGGTGGAAAAGCGAAGCGCCCCGGAACAGGGGCGCTTCGTTTTCCACGCTACGTATTGCAGTGGACCTTACAGGGTACGGGCGATCTCTTGAACTTCGAACACTTCGAGGACGTCGCCGACTTCGATATCGTTGTAGTTCTTGAGCGACAGGCCGCACTCCAGACCGGCGCGCACATCTTTCGCGTCGTCCTTGAAGCGCTTGAGCGAGTCGATCTCGCCAGTCCACACCACGATGTTGTTGCGCAGCAGGCGTACCGAGGACGAACGCTTGACCACGCCATCGGTGACCAGGCAACCGGCAATCGCGCCGACTTTCGAGACCAGGATAACCTGGCGAATCTCGACCTGGCCGGTGATGTGCTCGCGCTTCTCCGGTGCCAGCATGCCCGACAACGCCGCCTTGATCTCGTCGATCGCATCGTAAATGATGTTGTAGTAGCGGATGTCCACGCCGTTCGACTCGGCCAGCTTGCGCGCCTGGGCGTCGGCACGGGTGTTAAAGCCGATGATGACCGCTTTCGATGCCACCGCCAGATTGACGTCGGATTCGGTAATGCCGCCGACCGCCGCGTGTACAACCTGTACCCGCACTTCGGAGGTCGACAGTTTTTGCAAGGAGCCGACCAGCGCTTCCTGCGAACCCTGCACGTCGGTCTTGACGATGACCGGCAGATTCTTGACTTCGCCTTCGCCCATGTTGTCGAACATGTTTTCCAGTTTCGCCGCTTGCTGCTTGGCCAGTTTGACGTCGCGGAACTTACCTTGACGGAACAGACCAATTTCACGCGCTTTACGCTCGTCGGCCATGACCATGACTTCTTCACCGGCAACCGGCACTTCGGTCAGACCCTGGATTTCGACCGGGATCGACGGACCAGCTTCGCTGATCGCCTTGCCGTTCTCGTCCAGCATGGCGCGCACGCGGCCATACGAGGAACCAGCCAGGATCACGTCGCCGCGACGCAGGGTACCGGACTGCACCAGGATCGTCGCGACAGGACCACGGCCCTTGTCCAGACGTCCCTCGACCACCAGGCCACGCGCTGGCGCGTCGACCGGGGCTTTGAGTTCCAGCACTTCGGCTTGCAGCAGAACCTGTTCCAGCAGCGCATCGATGCCTTCGCCGGTCTTGGCCGACACCGGCACGAATGGCGATTCGCCACCGTATTCTTCCGGCACGACTTGTTCAGCAACCAGTTCCTGCTTGACGCGGTCCAGATTCGCACCCGGCTTGTCGATCTTGTTGATCGCCACCACCAGCGGTACGCCGGCAGCTTTTGCGTGAGCAATCGCTTCCTTCGTCTGCGGCATCACGCCATCGTCGGCGGCAACCACCAGAATCACGATGTCAGTCGCTTTCGCTCCCCTTGCACGCATCGCCGTAAACGCTTCGTGACCCGGGGTATCGAGGAAGGTGATGATGCCGCGCGGCGTTTCGACGTGGTAAGCGCCGATGTGCTGCGTGATCCCGCCCGCTTCGCCCGACGCCACTTTGGCACGCCGAATGTAATCGAGCAGCGAGGTCTTGCCATGGTCGACGTGACCCATGACGGTCACCACCGGTGCGCGCGAGACGGCTTCGAAGTGGGCGTGTTCGCCCTGGTCGGCCAGCAGTGCTTCCGGATCGTCGAGTTCAGCCGCAAATGCCTTGTGGCCCATCTCTTCCACCAGAATCATCGCCGTTTCCTGGTCCAGCACCTGGTTAATGGTGCACATCTGGCCCAGCTTCATCAGCTGCTTGATCACTTCCGATGCCTTCACGGACATCTTGTGTGCCAGTTCGGCGACCGTGATGGTCTCAGGAACGTGAACGTCCTTGATGACCGCTTCGGTCGGCGCCTGGAAATTGGTTTCGCGGTCATCGCTGTGCGATGGACGACGGCCCTTGGCGCCACCGCGCCAGCTGTCGCGGCCACCCGGCGAACCGGTGTTGCCACGTGGCTTGATCGAGCCCGGCGCGCCGCGTTTTTTCGCGTCGTCCGACCAGGTCGACGAGACATTGGCCGACTTGATCGACTTCTTGTCCGCCGTCACCGGCTTCTTCTCGCCCGGCTTGTCGCCCGGCTTCTTGTCGGCTGGCTTGTGCAGCGTGCCTTCGGGCGGCTTCGGCTTGATCGCGGCCACTGGCGGCGCAACCGGTTCCGGCGCCTTGATCGCACGCCGCGGCGCATTCATCATGGCCTTGATCTGCGCGACTTCGTCGGCCACGGCCTTGCGGGCGCGGTCGTTCGCTTCGGCGCGGGCAGCAGCTTCCTGCGCGGCGACAGCAGCCTTTTTCTTGGCTTCGTCGGCGGCAGCTTTCTTGGCTTCCTCGGCGGCAGCCTGGTCGGCGCCGGCAGCGGCGGCCGCTGCGGCAGCGGCTACGCGCTTCGCTTCGGCATCCGCTTCTTTCTTGGCGTCGGTCTCGGCCTGCTTGGCCTGGGCTTCTTTTTCGGCGTCGAGCTTGGCAAGGCGCTCCTGCTTTTCACGCAGGTCGGCTTCCTGGCGCGCGATCAGCTCTTGCTGACGGCGTGCTTCTTCCTCGCGACGCGCCACTTCGGCCGCGTCGATCACCGGTGCAACGGGCGCGGCGGCCACTGGCGCTGGCGCCGGTGCCGGATCGTCGCGCTGCACGAAGGTGCGCTTCTTGCGCACTTCGACCTGGATCGTGCGCGACTTGCCAGTGGCGTCAGCCTGCTTGATCTCAGTGGTTTCTTTGCGCGTCAGCGTGATTTTCTTCTTCTCGGTGTCGGTCGCCGTGCCGTGGGTACGGCGCAGGTGATCCAACAACTTATCCTTATCATCTTTCGACAATGGATCTGACGTCGAACTTTTATCGACGCCGGCAGAACGCAGCTGCGTCAGCAGCAAATCTGCAGGCATCTTCAGTTCGGTGGCAAATTGGGCTACGTTGTTACTCGCCATTCAGTCCTCTTTTCTTTGTGTCGAGACAGATGATAAGGTTACTCAAATTAAGCCTTGGCCACTTCTGCCAGGCTCCAGGCTTTCGCCTGCAGCGCCTTGGCGCGGTCGTCATACTTTGAGTCGACCAGCTTCATCTCGTCGTCGGTCACATCATTAAATTCATTCTTGATCAGATCACGTGCACGGTCCGACGCCAGCGCCAAGATGGCACCGAATTCGTCGTACGCGAGCGCCGCGAACGCCTCAACGTTCTTGATACCGGCCAGACCCAGCTTGCCCGCAGTGTTGCGGTCCATGCCTTCCAGGTTAACCAGCTGCTCGTCCATCCCTTCCAGGCCTTCTTCCGAAGCAATTGCTTCAGTCACCAGCGCATCACGGGCACGGGTCCGCAGTTCGTTGACGGTATCTTCGTCGAAGGATTCGATATCGAGCATCTCGGAAATCGGCACATACGCGATTTCCTCCAAGCTAGCGAAACCTTCTTCCACCAGGATGTCGGCCACTTCCTGGTCGACGTCGAGTTTTTCCATGAACAGCGCGCGGACTGCCGCGGTTTCCTGAGCCGATTTATTCTCGGACTCTTCGGCCGTCATGATATTGATCTTCCAGCCGGTCAGCTCGGCGGCCAGGCGCACGTTCTGGCCGGAACGGCCGATCGCGATCGCCAGGTTTTCCTCGTCGACCACGACGTCCATCGCATGCTTTTCTTCGTCGACCATGATCGACGACACATTCGCCGGCGCCAGGGCGCCGATGACGAATTGGGCCGGATCTTCCGACCACAGCACGATGTCGACGCGTTCGCCGCCCAGTTCACCGGTCACGGCCTGCACGCGCGAACCGCGCATGCCGACACAGGTACCGATCGGGTCGATGCGCTTGTCGGCCGTGTACACGGCGATCTTGGCGCGCACACCCGCATCGCGGGCAGCCGATTTAATTTCCAGCAAGCCTTGTTCGATTTCCGGCACTTCCAGCTCGAACAGCTTCATGATGAATTCCGGCGCGGTGCGCGACAGGATCACTTGCGGGCCGCGCATATTGCGGTCGATGCGCAGGATATAAGCGCGCACACGGTCGCCGATGCGCAGGTTTTCCTTAGGGATCATCTGGTCGCGTGGCAGGCGTGCTTCGATCTTGCCCGATTCGACGATCGCGTCGCCGCGTTCCATGCGCTTGATGGTGCCGGTCACGAGCGAGTCGCCGCGCTCCAGGAAGTCGACCAGGATCTGTTCGCGCTCGGCGTCGCGGACCCGCTGCAAGACCACCTGTTTGGTGTCTTGCGCGAAGCGGCGGCCGAATTCGACGGACTCGATCGGTTCTTCGATGTATTCGTCGACTTCGATGTCGGGAATGTTTTCCTTGGCTTCAAAGTGCAGGATTTCCTGGTCGGGCAGCTGCAGGCCGGCCTCGTCGGGCACCACGTGCCAGCGGCGGAAGGATTCGAACTCGCCCGAATCACGGTCGATGGACACGCGAATGTCGACTTCGCCCTCGTAACGCTTCTTCGTGGCTTGCGCCAAGGCGAATTCGAGCGCCCCGAAGACCACATCTTTATCGACATTTTTTTCGCGCGCCAGCGCATCAACCAATAACAAAACTTCGCGACTCATGCTTTGCGACTCCTAAAATCCACCTGCGGCACCAAGCGTGCCTTATCCAAGTCGGCGAGCGTAAACTCCAACAGCGCCGGACCATCCTTGCTTTCAAATTCCAATGCGACATTCTCGCCTTGCGGGGCCTGCAAGATACCGGTGTAGGTCTTGCGGTCGGCCGTGCCGGGCATGGCCACGCGCAGCTTCACGGTGCATTCGCAACCGGCGAAACGCGCGAAATCGGCCAGGGTGCGTACCGGGCGGTCCAGCCCCGGCGACGAGATTTCCAGGCGCTCGTAGTTGACGTTTTCCACAGTCAGTACGTGCGACAGCTGGTGACTCACGGTGGCGCAGTCCTCGACCGTAATCGGGCCTTTTTCGGCCGCGTCGGCTGCAGTGAAATCGATATACACGCGCAGGATGCCGCGCTCGCCCCGTTCGACATCAACGAGTTCGTAGCCCAGGCCACTGACTGTCTTGGCGATTAATTCAAACTGCTGCAAACAAGTTCTCCAGATCACGGTCCCGCGGGACCACTAAAAACGATTCACCAAAAAAAAAATGGGCATCTGCCCATCTTCCTATACTCCCAACCAGATGAAAGCACTTGCACCGGTCTGCGGTGGGAAGAACTTTTATTAGGCTGCAGATTATAACCTGTTATCGGGCCGTTCGCAATCCGATGACGGGTAAATGAACAGGCATACAACACTTATCAATCTTAAAACAAAAGCCGCGCCAGGAGTGCTGCGCGGAGATCCGTGCGCGCGCCGGGGAACACAAAACAACACCCTCCGTCGTTCCCGCGCAGGCGGGAACCCAAGTTCTCGGTGCCGTCACTGGCTTCAGAGCAAACCTGGGTTCCCGCCTGCGCGGGAAGTCGGTTCTGGCAATGCCAGAGCCGACGAGACGCGGTGTACGCGAGCAATGCGGGCAACGCGGGCGCCAACGGTAACCGCAACGCGCGCCTAGGGAAAAAATTAACCCCGGCGACCGCGACGCGGCATGCCGTGATCGGCGCTACGCGGGCCTTGCGGACCCTGCGGACGGCGATTAGCGCCGCCGGCATTGCCGAAACCGAAGGTCGTTTGCAGCGGATCCGGCTGACGCGGCCCCTTGGCCCCGCCACCATTACCGCCATTACCACCATTGCCACCGCCCGGACGGCCGCTGCGCGGCTGCGCATCGCCCTGCGGACGCGCCGAACGCGGCTGTCCATCACCCTGCGGGCGACCCTGGCCCTGGCCACGGCTCTGGCCATCGAAGCCGCCGGCACCGCGCGGCTGGCCGCCCATGCCGCCCATGCCGCCGCCCGCGCCACCGGGACGCCCCTGCGGACGGCCAGCGGCGCCGCGTCCCGCACCGCCACGTCCATTTGGCGGACCAAACGGATCGGCATTGCGGTTGGCGTCGACGCGGTCGATGCGGTTGCCATCGGAACGCTTGTCCTCGTCCGTGCGCGGCTTGGCATCGCTGCGGCCTTTCGGACCGCGCGCGTCGCCGCCGGCGCCTTTTTTCTCGACGCCGAACGCGGCCAGCAGGTCGCGCACGGTGTTTTCTTCCATTTCATCCCAGCGACCGCGCTTGAGGTTGCTTGGCAGGGTCATGATGCCGTAGCGGGTACGGATCAGGCGCGAGACGGTCAGGCCGATCGCCTCGAACATGCGGCGCACCTCGCGGTTGCGGCCTTCGCCGATGACCACGCGGTACCACTTGTTGATGCCTTCACCGCCGCCATCGGCGATCTTGGTGAACGAGGCCACGCCGTCGTCGAGCTCGACGCCGGCCAGCAGCTTCTGGCGCATGCCCTCTTCCAGCTCGCCCAGGGTACGCACCGCGTATTCGCGGTCGATGTTGTAGCGCGGGTGCATCAGGCGGTTGGCCAGGTCACCCGAGGTCGTGAACAGCAGCAAGCCTTCGGTATTGAAGTCGAGGCGGCCGACGGCCAGCCATTTGCCGGCTTTCATGGTCGGCAAGCGGTCGAATACCGATGGACGGCCTTCCGGATCGTCATGGCTGACGATTTCGCCGGCCGGCTTGTGGTACACCAGCACGCGTGGCGGCTTGCTGGTGACCTTGCGGTGAATCAGCTTGCCGTTGATGCGCACGGCGTCGGTCGGCAGGATGCGCTGGCCAATGTGGGCCGGCTCGCCATTGACCGAGACGCGCCCGGCGACGATCAGGTCTTCCATGTCGCGGCGCGAACCGAGACCGGCTTCGGCCAGCACCTTGTGCAGCTTGGGCGCGTCGTCGTCCGAAGTGAGGTCGCGCCGCACCTGCTTGACTGGCTGCGCGCGGCCGCCGTCGTTGGCGTCGAAGGCGTCCGAGGTCACGTACGAAAACGCGGCATCGGCGTCGTTCATCTTGTTCTTGCCGTGGTGCTGCAAGCCCGGATTGCCTTTTTTATTCTTTTTCACGCGCGGCTTGGCGTCCAGGCTGCGCTCCGGGCGCGGACCGCGCTCGGGGCGGGCAACCGCTTCGACCGGTGCTTCGGCGACGACTTCCGGCTCGCCCGATTCGGCGCGCTCCATCTGGATACGGGCTTCGCGCTGGCCGCGCAGTTCGCGCATCTGGCGCGGGCCACGTGGCGGACGTGGACCACGGTCCTGGTTCGCAGGGGCGGTGCCCTCGGCGGCCGGGGCGGCGGCATCGGCGGCGGGCGCTGGCGCGCCATCGGCGACGGCCGCTTTCGGCGCGCGCGGCTTGCGGGCGGCCGGGGCTGGCGTGTCGCTTGCTGGCATACCGGCGGCGGGCGTACCGGCTGCTGGCGCGGCGCTCACGGACGCGGCGGCTGGGGCGCTGGCGGCTGCCGGGGCGGACTCGGCCGCTTCAACGGCAACAAGCTTCTTGGCGCGCGGTTTGGCGGCAGGCTTGGCTGGCGCCTCGGCGGGCGCGGTGGCCTCGACGTCGGCGACGGCTTTTTTAGCGGCGGCGCGCTTCGCTTTCGGCGCCTCGATGCCGGCGGCGGCGTCCGCCTCTATCTGTGCCTTGGTGCGGCGTTTTGGCTTGGCTACGGCCTCATCCATGCCTGCTACGTCGGCGGTACTTGTCTCTGTCGGTTTAGTTGGATTCATTATTCGTTTCTTGGTTGTGCTGACCTGGCGCAGCGTCAACCGTTATTTCTGGCGCAGGGTCGTGAATGAGGACTTCAGGAGATGAAGTATCGGAGCCGGCCGCATCCGCGACGGCGGGAGGAAATTCCTCCTGCGCGTCGCCGCTACCTGCACCATCGTCGTTTGCGGCCTCCGAGGCCGCCGCTTTATCAAAATTTTCCTGCAAGGCTGCCTCGAGTGCTTCCATTTCGAGACCGCCCCGCATGTCGCTGATTTGCTGCAATGGCGGCAGCTGGGACAGCGAATTCAAGCCCAAATCGTCGAGGAACTGCTTGGTCGTGCCCAGCAAGGCCGGGCGCCCGATCACTTCGCGGTGGCCGATGGCATCGATCCAGCCGCGGTCTTCCAGCATCTTGATCGTCTGCGAATTGACGGCAACGCCACGTATTTCTTCGATATCGCCGCGTGTGACTGGCTGGCGGTAAGCGATGATCGCCAGCGTTTCCAGGGTGGCGCGCGAATATTTCTGCGGCTTTTCCGGGCTCAGGCGATCGAGATACTGCTTCATTTCCGGGCGGCTCTGGAAGCGCCAGCCGCTGGCCAGGCTGACGATTTCGATGCCGCGTTCGCTCCAGTCGCGGCGCAATTCTTCCAGCATGATCTTGATGGTATCGGCACCGACCCCGGCGCCCATCGGGCGGCCATGATCATCGACATCGACGAACAGCTTCTTCATGCCATGAATCGACATGGGCTCGCGCGCACAGAGCAAAGCGGTTTCGAGGACCCGTTTGGCCTCATCAGTATTCATAACGATGTCGTATGCGGATATTGCAATTAGGTCTGCAGAGAAAAAATCAAACAAATACCACTCAACGCATGGCAGCGAGCGTCACAGAATGACGCCATTTTGCAGAGAAACACGTTGAAACTGGAATCCGTCGCCCGGGACGAAGCGCGCTGGGCGGGAATATTACTGGTGGCGAGATGCGAACCCTGCCACACGGCTACCTGCATACCTGGCGAGGCTAAACCGTTGATTTTCAAGAGAAACGCTGGTTCGCCGCAGCGGCAAGGAGGCCAAGCTCCGGGCGCGCACTACACGAACGATCGACATCGTTTCCTCCAACTGCGGCCATTGTACCTGATAAAAGCGCGAAAAGGACAAGCATGGGCGTCAGAATCCCCTGCAAATGCCCTGCACCAAAATCGCCAGCACCCCAAACCGGGGTCAGAGCTCTGACTAGCAATTAATTGCCACCCAGATCCAAAACACACTTCAACCGGGGTCTGACCTCTGATTAGAAATTAGTTGCCAGGCGAATAGCAGATAACGGCGCTGCCCAGATCCTGCCCTGCCTCCGCTCCATGAAGGCGATGCCCCACCACCGAAATTCTCAAGTAGCAACCATGCCGAAATCCCGTTTATCACGCCAGATTTCGCAATTAGTTGCTAATCAGAGGTCAGACCCCGGTGCTACGCCAGATTTCGCAATTAGTTGCTAATCAGAGGTCAGACCCCGGTGCTAAAAGATTCCTTCATATGCAACTAATTTCTAGTTAGAGCTCTGACCCCGGTTGTAGGAATTCGTGAGGGAGCCGGTTTCGTTCGCGGGAAATTTC
>NZ_JAQOZV010000002.1:0-286091 GCF_030348125.1 Massilia sp. DJPM01 | reverse complement strand
TTGATAACACGGTACACTGGAAAAACGCCGATTTCAATCGACATTTTAAGTCTTGACGGAAATTTACATGCGGAAAGGAAAACCATGAACGTCGATTCGACACCGATTCCGGGCAATCCGGAAGCAATTTTGCAGATCCGCGAAGAATGCCGCCGCATGGTGCGCAACCGCGCCGCCGTCTCGGCCGGCGTGTCGGCGCTGCCGGTACCGGGGCTGGACGTGATGTCCGACCTGTCGATGCTGAGTGGCCTGGTCAACGATGTGAACGCGGCCTTCGGCCTCTCCGCCGAGCAGGTCGAGCACTTGCAGCCGGCCTACAAGCGCATCGTCTACGGGGCGGCGGCGGGCGTGGGCGGGATGATGGTGGGGAAATTGATCACGCGCCAGGTAGCGCTGCAATTGCTCAAGCGTACCGGGCTGAAGGTGTTTGCCAAGTCGGCCGCACGCTTCGTGCCGCTGGCCGGACAGGTCGCATCGGCGGCGATCGGGTTTACCGTGTTCCGCAAGCTCGGCTACGCTCACGTGGAAGCCTGCACCACGGTGGCGCAGCAATTGCTGGCGGCGCGCGCCGCCTAGCCGATAGCGCCGCGCGCTCCCGCGCCGGCGGGAGCGGCGGCCTTAATTATCCGGCAGCACCACGTTCACTTCGAGCACTTCCAGGTTGCCCTGGCGGTCCAGCGACAACTTGATATCGTCCGGGTTGACGCGGGTGTA
Organism: Massilia sp. DJPM01; assembly: GCF_030348125.1. Lineage (NCBI taxonomy): Bacteria > Pseudomonadati > Pseudomonadota > Betaproteobacteria > Burkholderiales > Oxalobacteraceae > Massilia > Massilia sp. DJPM01. Next base: position 285,377 of record NZ_JAQOZV010000002.1, on the reverse strand, counting down.
CTTCGAGATCACTTCAAGCAGTTCGCGGTGCAGCGCCGGCAGGAAGTCCGGGCCGGTGCGGTGACCGCGTTCGCGCGCGATGATGATCTGCAGGCGCTCCTTGGCCGCCGTGGCGCTCTTCGGCTTGGAGGGGAACAGGAATGAAAGCAGGGCCATGTCACTTCACTCCGAAGATGCGCTGGAATATGCCTGGTTTTTCATAGGTGGTAAAGCGCAGCGGCAAGTCCTCGCCGAGGAAGCGCGACACCACGTCCTCGTAAGCCTCGGCCACGTCGGTGCCCTTGAAATGAATCGCAGGATTGCCCTGGTTCGATGCGTGCAGCACCGATTCGGACTCGGGAATGATGCCGATCAGCGGAATGCGCAGGATTTCCTGCACGTCCTGGTAGGACAGCATTTCGTCGTTCTCGACCCGCTTGGGCGAGTAGCGCGTGATGAGCAGGTGTTCCTTGACCGGCTCGGCGCCGGTCTGGGCGCGGCGCGACTTGGCCTGGATGATGCCGAGGATGCGGTCCGAATCGCGCACCGACGACACTTCGGGATTGGTCACGATGATCGCTTCGTCGGCGAAGGTGAGCGCCATCAGCGCGCCATGCTCGATGCCGGCCGGCGAGTCGCACACGATGTACTCGAAACCCATGTTGATCAGGTCGTGCAGCACGCGTTCGACGCCTTCTTCGGACAAGGCATCCTTGTCGCGCGTCTGCGAGGCCGGCAGGATGAACAGGTTGTCGCAATGCTTGTCCTTGATCAGCGCCTGGTTGAGCGAGGCTTCGCCATTGATGACGTTGATCAAGTCGTAGACCACGCGCCGTTCGCAACCCATGATCAGGTCGAGATTGCGCAGGCCCACGTCGAAGTCGAGCACGGCGGTCTTGTGGCCGCGCGTGGCCAGGCCGGTGGAAAAGCTGGCGCTGGAGGTCGTCTTGCCGACGCCACCCTTGCCGGAAGTCACAACAATAATTCGTGCCACAGGGGGTCCTTTTTTCGTATCTGGTATTTAAACGCGGGAGGCGGGGCTGATCGACAGTATATCGATTCGGTCGCCGATCAAGCGGATTTGGGTCGGCTGGCGCGCCAGCTGGGGCGCAAAGCCTTCTTCAAAGGTGCGGTACACGCCGGCGATCGAGACCAGCTCGGGCTGCATCGCCATGGCGAAGATGCGCGCATCCGCATTGCCCGAGGCACCGGCCAGCGCGCGCCCGAACAGCGAGGCGTAGATATGGATGCTGCCGTCGGCGATGATCTCGGCGCCGTTGTTGACCACCGCCGTGACGATCAGGTCGCAGCCGCGCGCATACACGCGCTGGCCGGCCCGCACCGGGGTATCGATGATCATGGTGCCGGGCGTGACGATGGCGCTGGCCGGGGCTGGCGCCGGCGCGGCCGGCACGGGGGCCGCCGCTTCCGCGCGTTCCTTGGCGCCGCCGGCGCCGTCGTCGAGCGACAGGCCGCGCGCGCGGATCGCGTCGTGCATGGCGGCCGGGGCGCCGCGCACGGCCACCGCGTTCAAGTGGTATTTCCTGAGCAAGGTCACCATCTTGTCCCAGTCGATGCGCGGCGCGCTCTCGGCCAGGGCGCTGATATCGATCACCGCGAATTCGTCTTCGAAGAAATCGGCCGAGCCGCCCGTCATCTGCTTGAGTGCCGCGTCGATCGCCAGCGGGTCGGCCGAATACAGAATCGTGGAGATCGCCACCACGGTGGAAATCTTGATTTCAATAGGCAGTTGGGACGGGCTTTTGAGCATAGACGAGTCGTGAGGGATGGGCGGATCACCGCCCAAAGCGGCGCAGGCTCGTGCATTCTACTGTGAAAATTGCGGTTCGGGGAGGCTTGCCACTTATGTTCCGCGTAGCAACTTCAAACCGGTTTTTGCGGCCTGCGGCGAGCATTTTTGTTGAATAAGGATATCCCGGCCAGGGGCGCCGCAGTGCCTCTCAGGACGGCTAGTGCGCCAGTGCACGGCCGCGCGCCGGAGGCGCCTGCGGGTGCGCCGCAACACGGCCGGCGCTAATGTAACAGTGCTCCTGAACATTGATTATATGTAAATTTACTATTATATAATTGGAATGTTTGCGTGGCCGGCCCACGCTCGCTGCATCCCCCGAATGTGCCCTTCGCGGCCAGTCCGAATGTCCGAATGTCCGGGCGGCAGGCGAGGCGCGCGGCGCCCGCTTGCGCAGGCAAGCGGACCGGGCATTATCGTGCCTGCTCTTATCTCCCCACATCGAGGAAAGCATGTTTGAAGCTGCCCGCATCACCGATCCCATCTCCCATACCAATGCGCTGACCGGCTTTCTGATCGGCGCGCTCATCGGCATTGCCCTGATCGCCGCAGTGGCGTTCGCCACCTTCACCTGCGGTTTCGGTGTCGCCCTGCTCGCCGGCCTGGCCGCCGGTCTTGGTGCCTCGGGCATCCTCAGTCTAGGCGAGGCGATCGGGAAAATGAGTACGACCGTGACGGGAGCGCTGGTGACCGGTTCCCTCAACGTCTGGACCAATGGCCTGGCGGCGACCTACGCCAAAGTCAGTACGGCGGCGTGCAGCATGCACAACCCGGTGCAGCTGGTGGCCGAAGGCTCGGGCAACGTATTCATCAACAGTTTGCCGGCCGCGCGCAAGGATGACAAGATCACCTGCGGCGCCAAGATTTCCGGCGGCTCCTCGAATGTCTTCATCGGCGGCGGCACCGAACCGTATCTCCCGGTGGCCGACGAAATACCGCCCGGGCTGCGCACCGCGGTCGACTGGGCCTTCACCGCCGCCGGTGCGGTGGGCGGCATCGGCAAGCTGCTGTGCAAGGCGGGCGGAGGGCTGACGCGCGCGGTACTGCCCTGCGCGGCCCGCTTCCTGGCCGGCTTCGCCGCCGGCGAAGCGCTCAGCCGCTACGTCATCGCGCCCGTGGTCGGACGCGCCATCGGAGGCTTGCTGGGCGAGCCGGTCGACGTCACCACCGGCCGCAAACTGCTGCTGGCGCAAGAGGAAACCGACTTCGTCCTGCCCGGCCCGATTCCCCTGACCGGCGCGCGTTTTTATGGGAGCAATCTGGAGCGCGTCGGGGACTTGGGGCGCGGCTGGGTACTGCCGTGGGAAGTATGGCTGCAGGTGCGTGACGGCAAAGTCTGGTACAGCGACGGCCAGGGCCGCGAAACCGGTTTTCCCATGATGCAGCCCGGGCATACGGAGTTCAGCGAGAGCGAGCAGTGCTTTTTGACGCGCAGCGCCGACGGCCGCTTCATCATGTACGACGTGAACGACGTGTATTACGACTTCGGCCAGCTCGACATGACCGGCGCCGCGCCGGCCCCGCTGCTGCGCATCGAAGACCGTAGCGGCCAATGGCAGCACTACGCCCGCGACGCGGCGCAGCGGGTGCAGTCGATCGACACCAGTGACGGCCAGATGGTGCGGCTGGCGTACGGCGCGCAGTCCGGTCGCCTGGAAGGCATCGAGCGCGTGCGCGGCGGCACGCCGCTCTGGCTGGTGCGCTACGGTTACGACAGCCTCGGTCAGCTCATCAGCGTGCATGACATCAACGGCAATCTGGCGCGCCAGTTCAGCTATGCCGACGGCCTGATGACGAGCCACACCAGCGCGCTCGGCTTCGTGTGCCATTACCGCTGGGAGATGATCGACGGTGCGCCGCGCGTTGTCGAATGCGGCAACAGCGAAGGCGAACGCACCCGCTTCGCGTACGACCCGGCGGGCCGCCAGACCAGGGCCACCGACGAACTGGGACGCAGCGCCCACTGGATCTACGATGCCCATTTCCAGGTAGTGCAATGCACCGACCTCGATGGCGGCGTCTACCGCATCAGTTACACCGACGCGGGCTCACCGGCCACGCTCGATCTGCCTGGCGAGCGCAAGGTCGCATTCGACTATGACGCCATGGGCCGCCTGGTCGGCGAAACCGATCCGCTCGGCCGCACCACCACCACCGGCTACGATGGCCACAGCATGCGCGTGACCCAGCTTGCCTTCGCCGACGGCCAGCGCTGGCAGGCGGAGTACGATTTTTCGGGGCGCCTGCTGCGCACCACGGATGTGCTGGGACGCGAGGAGCGCTACGAATACGACGAGACCGGCGTCAGCCCGCTGCCGCTGGTGCACGTGGACGCCCGTGGCGGGCGCCAGCAGCTGCGCTGGGACGAACGCGGCCAGTTGCTCTCGTACACCGACTGCTCCGGCAAAACCACGCACTACACGTACGACGTCAACGGCGAACTTGCATCGTTCACCGACGCACTGGGCCAGGTCACGCGCTACGAGAACCTGCCCACGGGCGAGCCGGCGCGCATCGAGCTGGCCGACGGCAGTGTCGAAGAATATGTCTACGACGCCGCAGGCCTGGTGACGTTCGCGCGCCGCAATGCGACCCAGACCCGGCACTGGAAGCGCAACGCGCGTGGCCAGGTCATCGAGGCGGTCGACCCGGCCGGACACATCGCGCGCTACCGCTACGATGTGCGCGGACGCCCGGTGGAACTGGCGACGGCTCCCGACACCCGCTATCTGTTCAGCTACGATGCGGGCGACCGCCTGGAGCGCGAAGTGCGCCCGGACGGGGTCGAGCGGCACCGGAATTACGATCCCGCCGGCGAGGTGATCGCACTCGCCGAACACGGCGCGCCCACGCCGGGGCAGGCCGCGCGCGCCTTGCGCACCACGCTGTTCGGGCGGGACAAGATGGGCCGCCTGCTGGCCAAGCAGACCGCCACCGCGATCAGCCGTTACGAGTGGGACGCGGGCGACCGCCTGACCGGGACCGCGCGCATGCCGACCGAGGCCGGCGCCGCGCTGGGCGTCACCGAAAGCGCACTGCGCTTCGGCTACGATGGCGCCGGGCGCCTGATCGCGGAAGAGGGGGCCGAAGGCCGGGTCGACTATGAACTCGACGAACTCGACAACATCACGGGCCTGCGCCTGCCGCATGAGCAGCGTATCGATACGCTCAGCTATGGCTCCGGCCACGTGCACCAGATCCGCATGGGCGAGCGCGTCATCAGCGACTTCGAGCGCGACGACCTGCACCGCGAAGTCGCCCACACGCAGGGCGCCCTCGTGCAAAAACTCGGCTACGACAGGCTGGGGCGGCGCCTGTGGCAGGCTTCCGCCCGCAAGACGGAGGCGCATGGCGCCGGGCTCGGTCTTTTGTGGCGCAATTACCGCTACGATCCGATCGGCGAGCTGGGAGAGCAGCGCGATAATATCCGCGGTGCCATCCAGTACCAGTACGATCTGGCGGGGCGCATGCTCAAGCAACACCGGGTGGCGGCGCATCGGTCGGAATCGTTCGCCTGGGATGCCGCGGGCAACTTGCTGGACGACGTGGCGCGCAAGAGCGGCGGCCGGATTGAAGGCAACCGCCTCAAGGCATGGCAGGATCTGCGCTTCGACTACGATCCCTGGGGTAAGCTGCTGACCAAACGCAAGGGTGCCCACCAGGTCCAGCATTTTTCCTTCGATGCGGACGACCGTCTGATCAAGGTGCGTACCCAGGACGCGTGGGGGACGGCGGAAACGCTGTTCGATTATGATCCTCTGGGGCGGCGCATCGCCAAGACCGACGTGCGCGGCGCCGCCGGGGCCAGCCCTGGAGAGGAGCGGCGGCGCTTCGTCTGGCAAGGCTTGCGCATGGTGCAGGAAATTCGCGATACCGCCCTGAGCTGTTATGTCTACAGCCCGGATGAAGGTTTCACGCCGCTGGCGCGCGTGGATACGGCCATCGGCCAGGGCGTGGCCCTGGCGGTGGGCAGCGAGCAGCCGCGTTCGCGCATTTACCACTTCCACACGGATCTGGTTGGTGCGCCGCTGGAGGTCACGGACGACAGTGGGGAGATGGCCTGGACGGCCAGCTATACGGCGTGGGGCAAGGCCGACATCGGCGACGACACAGCCATGGCGTCGAGGATCGAGCAGCCCTTGCGCTATCCGGGCCAGTATGCCGACCAGAGCACGGGGCTGCATTACAACACCTTCCGGTTTTACGACCCGGATATCGGGCGCTACATCAGCCCCGATCCGATCGGGCTGGAAGGCGGCACCAATCTGTTTGCCTACGTGCCCAACCCGACCGGCTGGGCCGACCCGCTCGGCTGGGACTGGAATTATCATTTAACGGACAGTAGTGGAAAAGTGTATTACCACGGCCGCGCGAGCGACAAGCAGACAATGGCGGATGTGGCACGACGCCATGCCAAGACCAAAGGCGCGGATGGATATCGCTTCGGAAAGGGCGATACCATGACCCGGATTACCGCGCCGGGCACGGCGAAATTGACTGCCCAGGGAATCGAGGGGATCGCCATCGATAAAACGGGAATCATCGGCCGAAGAAAAACGAATGGGGATCTCGTACGGGGCAATGCAATTGCCGGGGTGGATCCCAAGACGGACTCTGCTCCTGGCAAGCTTAAAGCCGGAAGAGCTCATTTGAACGGGAAGGTGCCAAGTGAAATGGGGCAAGTTTCGGGCAAACCATTAAAAGGAACAAAATGTTGAATAAGCAGATTGACAAAAAAGCACTTAAACTATTGGTGCAATACAACAGCATATCGCAAGAATATGCTCGCTTAAAACGCCCATTGGAGCCGGACGAACAACGCTGGATCGATCTGCGCGGCGTCACCACCGACGAGGAATTTGCATACCTGAAAGAGCAAGGATTGGCATTCGATCCGGTCGACATGAAACATGATGAGGCGGTTCAGAAGTGCTTTGAGTATGTGAAACAATGCAAGAAATCGCACGTGACCGATCTGTTCCTGTCGAGCTTCACTGCGGAGCGCCCCGATTTCCGGGCTGGTTTCGCGCCATTTGCGATCATGCAAACGATGCCTGATCACGGTTTTACAAAATCTTCCGCCCCGGGCTATTGCGCTATTTGTTCCGCCGCCGCCGTCTATACCGATATGGATGTCACTGACTGGAACGTGGATCGCTACAAGCATGGTTCAATTTGGCTGCTGAAAGTGCCGTATGTAATCCAGTTCCACCTGGCTCAACATTTGCTGCTTGCTCAACAAAAGCCGACGCCGGACGATTTCCGCATTTTTAACGCCATTCTCGATACCTTACGATCAGTGGATCCGAAGACCAAACCCAAGGATCTTCATAAATATTTGAAAGAAATCGAGGGTTTCAAGGCCACCAACACGCAGTGCAGAGTGTTGGCGGAAGCGTTGGGCATCGCGGGCATCCTGGAGACGGAGGAACACAAAGGTTACCTCACGCACTACACCAATCCCGGCCTGGCGCCTTCAAAATCACACAGCTCCGATTGGGCTTATCCCGTCGATTTCTGGACCGGCGCCGATGGCGTCAACAGGAAGGCGCTCGAATTCTGGTTTGGTGACTATCCCGAAATACGGCTTGAATGACGGAGCCACGCGAACTCCGCATGCATCTTGCGAAGGAAAAATAGTGAATGCTCCGATTGACAAGAAAGCGCTTAAATTATTGGCGCAATACAACAGCATATCGCAAGCGTATGCCGGTTTGAAACGTCCATTGGAGCCTTACGAGCAAAGATGGATCGATCTGCGCGGTGTCACCACTGACGAGGAATTTGAATACCTGAAAGAGCACGGATTGGCATTCGATCCGGTCGACATGAAACATGATGAGGCGGTTCAGAAGTGCTTTGAGTATGTGAAACAATGCAAGAAATCGCAGGTGACAGATCTTTTCCTGTCGAGTTTCACCTCGGAGCGTCTTGATTGTCGAAGCGGTTTCGCGCCATTTGCGATGATGCAGACGATGCCTGACCACGGCTTTGCAACATCCTCCGCCCCGGATTTTTGTGCCATTTGTTCGGCCGCTTCTGTCTACACCGGCATGGATGTCACCGACTGGAACGTGAACCGCTACAAGCATGGTTCAATTTGGCTGCTGAAAGTGCCGTATGTAATTCAGTTCCACTTGGCTCAACATGTGCTGCTTGCTCAACAAAAGCCGACGGCCGAGGACTTTCGCATTTTTAACGCCATTCTCGATACGCTGCGAACGGTGGATGCCAAGACCAAACCCAAGGACCTTCATAAATACCTGAAAAAGATCGAGGGTTTCAAGGCGACCAACGATCAGTGCCGGGTATTGGTGGAAGCGTTGGGCATCGCGAGCATCCTGGAGACGGAGGAACATGAAGGCTACCTCACGCACTTCACGAATCCCGGGTTGGCGCCGTCGAAATCGCACAGTTCCGATTGGGCCTACCCCGTCGATTTCTGGACCGGTGCCGATGGCGTCAACCAGAAGGCGCTCGCATTCTGGTTCGGCGCCTATCCCGCAATACAGCTTTAGCTTCCGCCGCCCATCCGCAAGCGCCGCGTCAGGCGCGCATGCGTTTGGCCGCCGCCACCATGTTCGCCAGCGCCGCCTCGGTTTCGGCCCAACCGCGCGTTTTCAGGCCGCAATCGGGATTGACCCACAGATTGGCCGCCGGGATCACCTGCGCCGCTTTCCTGAGCAGGCGCTCGATCGCGTCCGTGTCCGGCACCTTGGGCGAATGGATGTCGTACACGCCCGGGCCGATCTCGTTCGGATAGCGAAACTCGCCGAAGCCATCGAGCAGCGCCATGTCCGAGCGGCTGGTCTCGATCGTGATCACGTCGGCGTCGAGCGCGGCGATCTGCGGCAGGATGTCGTTGAACTCGGCGTAGCACATATGCGTGTGGATCTGGGTCGCGTCGTGCGCCGCGCCGGCCGTGATGCGGAAGGCGCGCGTGGCCCAGGCCAGGTAAGCGTCCCAGCGCGCGCGCCGCAGCGGCAAGCCTTCGCGCAGGGCCGGCTCGTCGATCTGGATGATGCCGATCCCGGCCGCCTGCAAATCGGCCACCTCGTCGCGCATGGCCAGCGCGATCTGCAGCGCGGTCAGCGCGCGCGGCTGGTCGTCGCGCACGAACGACCATTGCAGGATCGTGACCGGCCCGGTCAGCATGCCCTTGACCGGCCGCGCCGACAAGCCCTGGGCGTGCACGGTCCAATCGACCGTCATCGGGCGCGCCCGCGCCACGTCGCCATACAAGACCGGCGGCTTGACGCAGCGCGAGCCGTACGACTGCACCCAGCCGTGCCGGGTAAAGGCAAAGCCGTCGAGCTGCTCGCCGAAATACTCGACCATGTCGTTGCGCTCGGCTTCGCCGTGCACCAGCACATCGAGCCCGATGGCTTCCTGGCGCGCCACCGCGTGCGCGATTTCGGCCCGCATCGCGCTCTGGTAGTCGGCCAGCGGCAGGGCGCCACGGCGGAAGGCGGCGCGCGCGGCGCGAATCGCCGCCGTCTGCGGGAATGAACCGATGGTCGTGGTCGGATACGCCGGCAAGCGGAAGCGCGCCCGCTGCAAGGCTTGGCGCGCGGCAAACGGCGCGCCGCGCCGGTCGGCGCCGTCCGGCAAGGCCTGCACCCGGGCCGCCACCGCGTCGCTGTGCACGCGCGCGCTGCGCGCCCGGCTGGCAATCGCGGCGCGCGCCTCGGCCAGGCGGGGCGCTTCGGCCCCGGCCAGGGCCGTTTTCAGGGTCGCCAGTTCCTCGAGCTTTTCGGCGGCAAACGCCATCCACGAGCGTACTTCGGGGTCGAGTGCCGTTTCATCGGCCAGGCTCAGGGGTACGTGCAGCAGCGAGCACGAGGGCGCCAGCCAGAGTTCGCCGCGCTTGTCCAGCAGCGGCGCCAGCAGGCCGATGGCCGTGTCGAGGTCGGTACGCCAGATATTGCGCCCGTCGACGATGCCGACCGACAGCACCTTGGGCTGGGCCAGCCAGTCGCACACGCTGGTCAGTTCGTGGGCCGCGCGCACGCCGTCCACATGCAGGCCGGCCACCGGCAGGCGGCAAGCCAGGCCCAGGTTTTCTTCCAGCGGCGAAAAATAGGTCGCCAGCATGATGCGCGCGCCCGATTGCGCCAGCAGCCAGTAAGCGATCTCGAAGGCGTTGCGCCATTCCTGCGGCAAATCCAGGCCGAGGATGGGTTCGTCGATCTGCACCCATTCCACTCCCTGGGCCTTGAGGCGCATCAACAAAGCGGTGTAGACCGGAAGCAGTTTTTCGAGCAGGCTCAAACGGTCGAAGCCGCTGTCGCGCGCGCTGCCCAGCCACAGGAAGGTGAGCGGGCCGATCAGGCTGGCCTTGACCCGGTGCCCGAGCGCCTGGGCTTCGGCCACTTCCGCCAGCAAGCGTTCGCCGGCCAGGCTAAAGGCGGTATCGGCGCCGAATTCCGGGACCAGGTAATGATAGTTGGTGTCGAACCATTTGGTCATGTCGAGCGCGTGGCTGCCGTGCCGCTCATGCTGCTGGCCGCCGCAGCAATCGCTGCGCTCGCCGCGCGCCATGGCGAAGCTGCGCGCCAGCGGCGTGCTGGCGCCATCAAAACCGAAGCGCGCCGGTTCGCAGCCGAACAGCTGGATGTGGCTGGCCATCTGGTCGTAGAAGGCGAAGTCGCCCACGGTCACCATGTCCAGCCCGGCGCCGGCCTGCAAGGCCCAGTGGCGCGCGCGCAGGGCGGCGCCGGCCGCTTCCAGCTCGGCCTCGCTGGTGGCGCCGCGCCAAAAGGCTTCAAGGGCGGTTTTCAGTTCGCGGCGCGCGCCGATGCGGGGGAATCCAAGTACGTGAGTTTGCAGCGTTTTCATGATGTCATCGAGATTTCATTGTTGGTGTGTAAAGTCTGCGGCAAACTGTCATATAATCAAAACGAAACCTTTTGCAGTTCCGCATGAAAAATTTTCATAGAGCGAGGCCATGCTAGAACTCCGACACTTGCGCACGCTCACCGCCCTGCGTTCTTCCGGTAGCCTGGTGCGTGCCGCCCAGTTGCTGAACCTGACGCAGTCGGCCCTGTCGCACCAGATCAAATTGATGGAGGAGCGCTACGGCGCCCCCCTGTTCGAACGCAAGTCGCTGCCAATCGCGTTTACCGCCACCGGCATGCGCCTGCTCGACCTGGCCGACCGCGTGCTGCCCGACGTCGAGCAGGCCGAGCGCGACGTGGCGCGCCTGTCGCAGGGCGACAAGGGCCAGTTGCGCGTGGCGCTCGAATGCCATACCTGTTTCGACTGGCTGATGCCGGTCATGGATGCCTTCCGCCAGCGCTGGCCGGAGGTGGAGATCGACCTGGTGTCGGGCTTTCACAGCGAGCCGGTCGACCTGCTGCGCAGCGGCCTGGCCGACCTGGTGATCGGCTCGGCCGGCGGCCCGGAATACACCGTGTTTCCCCTGTTCCGCTTTGAAATCCTGGTGGTGCTGGCCCAGAAGCACCGCCTGGCCGCCCAGCGCCGCCTGGAAGCGGCCGACTTCGACGGTGAAACCCTGATCACCTATCCGGTGCCGGAAGAGCGCATCGACCTGATCCGCGAAGTCTTGCGGCCGGCCAATGTGCGCTTCGAGCGCCGCACGGCCGAGCTGACCGTGGCCATCCTGCAGCTCGTGGCCAGCCGGCGCGGGCTGGCCGCGCTGCCCAACTGGGCCATCAAGAATTACGTCGACTACGATTACGTGCTGTCGCGCCCGGTGGGCGAGTTCGGCCTGTGGAGCGACCTGTTCGTCTCGGTGCCGCCGGCGCTGGCCGCCAAGGCCTACGTGAGCGACTTCGTGGGCGTGATCCGCGAGCAGTGCGCGCGCACCCTCGACGGCATTACCTTGCTTAGCTGATATCCAGCCGGGGTAATTTGCGGCTGCGCGGCAATCCCCGATTGTTTTCGGTGAATAAGCTGATAAGATTGATTTTGCTCAAACTCGAACGGAATCGGGAAACTAAGATGGAGGACTTTGTCACGCTCTACGCTGTCAAAGACTGTCCATCCGAAAAGGGAAACCATGTTTTCAAGTTCTGACCTGTTGTTCCGCTCCATGCGGGAACTGTTCGACACCCAAGCGGGCATGTATCAGCGCAGCGTCCACGCAGCCATGGACGCCGGCGTGTCCGCGGCGGAAGTCAATGTCGATTCGATAAGAACCCTGCTCGCCACGGCCACCGTCGCAACCCGGCAGTGGCAATGCGTGGGCGGCGCCAGCAACTGGCTGACCCCGGTTCCGCGCGATGCATGGCAGTTTGCAATTTTCGGTCGGCCCCTGTTGGCCGCGCCGCCGGCCGGAGCTCAGCCGGGAACGGCGACCGGCACCTAGTGCCAGGCCGCTCACTTGAAACCTATTGGCCACCGCGCCAGAACACAGCACATCGGAGATTCACATGGAAGACGTCGTAATCGTGGCCGCTGGCCGTACCGCAGTCGGTAAATTTGGCGGCGCGCTCGCGAAAATCCCCGCCGCCGAACTGGGCGCCCACGTCATCAAGCACCTGCTGGCCCAGATCGACCTCGATCCGGCCAAAGTCAACGAGGTCATCCTCGGCCAGGTGCTGACCGCCGGCGTTGGCCAGGGTCCGGCCCGCCAGGCCGTGATCAAGGCTGGCATGCCGAACATGGTGCCGGCGTTTACCGTCGGTAAAGTCTGCGGCAGCGGCCTGAAGGCCACCCATCTGGCGGCCCAGGCCATCAAGTGCGGCGACGCCGACATCATCATTGCCGGCGGCCAGGAAAACATGAGCGCCTCGCCGCACGTGCTGCCCGGCTCGCGCGACGGTTTCCGCATGGGCGACACCAAGCTGGTCGACACCATGATCGTGGACGGCCTGTGGGACGCCTACAACCAGTACCACATGGGCGTGACCGCCGAAAACGTCGCCAAGAAATACGAAGTTTCGCGCGCCGAGCAGGATGAATTCGCGCTGCAATCGCAGCTCAAGGCCGAGGCCGCGCAAAAGGCCGGCAAGTTCAAGGATGAAATCATTCCTTTCGAAATCGTCTCCAAGAAGGGCACCGTCGTGTTCGACACCGACGAGTATCCCAAGCATGGCACCACGCTCGAGTCGCTGGCCAGCCTGCGCCCCGCTTTCGACAAAGCTGGTACCGTTACGGCAGGCAATGCTTCTGGCCTGAACGATGGCGCCGCCGCCGTCATCATGATGTCCGCTTCCAAGGCCAAGGAATTGGGTCTGAAACCGCTGGCGCGCATCAAGGCGTATTCCTCGGCCGGGCTGGACCCGACCATCATGGGCATGGGCCCGGTCTCGGCGACCAGGCTGTGCCTGCAAAAGGCTGGCTGGACCCATGAAGACGTGGACTTGATGGAAATTAACGAAGCCTTCGCCGCGCAAGCGATCGCCGTCAACAAGGAGATGGGCTGGGATACCAGCAAGATCAACGTCAATGGCGGCGCGATCGCACTGGGGCACCCGATTGGTGCATCGGGCTGCCGCGTGCTGGTGACCTTGCTGCACGAAATGGTCCGGCGCGACGCCAAGCGCGGGCTGGCCAGCCTGTGCATCGGCGGCGGCATGGGAGTTGCTTTGGCGCTAGAACGCGACTGAGCATCGTTGCGCGCAAGCGCGATGGCATGAAACGGCGCGACAATGAGCGCGACTGAGCATGGCTGAGTAGCGCTCAAGCGGAGCAAGGGCGGGTCCAAGCCGCCCCCGCGATTTGGTTGGAGTTGGTGTACAAAAACAGGAGAAGACAAAATGGCTAGAGTTGCATTAGTGACCGGCGGTATGGGCGGTTTGGGCGAGGCGGTCTGTTTCAAACTGGCCGCTCTCGGGTATCGGGTCGTCACCACGTATTCCCCTGGTAACAAGAAGGTCGAGGAATGGCTGGCGACCACCAAGGACATGGGCTACGACTTCAAGGCCTATGCGTGCGACGTGGCCGACTACGATTCGGCCCAGGCGTGCGTAGCGAAGATCCAGGACGAAGTCGGCCTGATCGACGTGCTGGTCAACAACGCCGGCATCACGCGCGACATGACGTTCAAGAAAATGGACAAGCCGAACTGGGACGCCGTCATGGCCACCAACCTCGATTCCGTCTTCAACATGACCAAGCCGGTGTGCGATGGCATGGTCGAGCGCGGCTGGGGCCGCATCATCAACATCTCGTCGGTGAACGGGCAGAAGGGCGCCTTCGGCCAGACCAACTATTCGGCGGCCAAGGCCGGCATGCACGGCTTCACCAAGGCGCTGGCGCTGGAAGTGGCGCGCAAGGGCGTGACCGTCAACACCATTTCGCCAGGCTACATCGGCACCAAGATGGTCATGGAAATCCCGAAAGAAGTGCTCGACACCAAGATCATTCCGCAAATTCCGATGGCGCGCCTGGGCAAGCCGGAAGAAGTCGCCGGCTTGGTCGCTTACCTGTCGTCGGACGAAGCCGCTTTTGTTACGGGCGCCAACATCGCCATCAACGGCGGCCAGCACATGTCCTGATCGCAGTACGCAGTCGCAGGAACCGAAAAGCACTGCCTGCGGGTAGTGCTTTTTTTCACCAAGGATCACCATGGCGATCAGCGCCAAACCGTATTTACGCGAAATCTCGATCGCCGATGATGCCGAGATCGATTTCGACAGTTATCCCTTCCATATTCCCGCCGTGCGCGACATGGGCGTGATCGAGCCGCATGCCGACGTGACCTTTTTCGTCGGTGAAAATGGCGCCGGCAAGTCGACGATTCTCGAAGCGATCGCCGTGGCGATGGGTCTGTCTGGCGAAGGCGGCAGCCGCAGCGTCTCGCGCGGACAGCAGGAGGTCTCGCCCCTGCACGACTACCTGAAACTGGTGAAGGGCTTCCGCAAGCCGGCCTGGTCCTACTTCCTGCGCGCCGAAAGCCTGTTCAATGTCTTTACCTATCTCGACGAGCTTCCTCCTCCCGGGAGACGGCCATCGAAGCATCTGCGTTCGCACGGCGAAGCCTTCATGGAGGTGATGCTGGAGTTTTCGGCCGGCGGCCTGTACCTGCTCGACGAGCCCGAGGCGGCGCTCTCGCCCAACCGCCAACTGGCCGCGCTGTCGGCCATCGACCAGCTGGTCAAGCAGGATTGCCAGTTCATCATCGCCACCCATTCGCCCATCCTGCTGTCTTACCCGAACGCCAAAATCCTGCAGTTCGACGGCAGCGGCATCGCCGAAGTGGCGTATGAAGACACCGAACATTTCGCCGTCACGCGCGATTTTCTCAACCACTATCCCCGGCGCCTCCAGCAACTGCTCGCCGACGACTGACCACAGGAACACGATCAACTTGAATACCACCTCCACGCTCACTTTCAGGCCAGCCACCGAAGCCGACATCGGCGCCATGTCGGCGATTCGCCTGACCGTCACCGAAAACCGCCTGCGCGACCCGGGCCGCATCACCATCGCCATGTACCGCGATTATCTGGGACGCCTGGGCCGCACCTGGGTGTGCGAGGACGATGGCGTGATCGCCGGTTTTGCCAGCGCCGACCGCGAACAAGGGTCGATCTGGGCGCTGTTCATCGACCCCGCGCGCGAAGGGCAGGGCATCGGCAAGCGCTTGCTGGCGCTGGCGGTGGACGATCTGTTCGAACAAGGGCACGCGCAGATCGTGCTCTCCACCGGCGCCGACACGCGCGCCGACATCTTTTACGAATCGCAGGGATGGGAGCGTGGCAAGATGAAAGACGATATCGAAGTGCAGTATTCGCTGCAGCGCGCACGCGAGGCGCCGCCGGCGCATGACAACCTGTACGAGGCCAGCGTGCCCGTGTTCCGGCGCTACCTGCGCCATCTGCGCGCCATGCTGGCGCTGGCCGAAGCGCATCCGGAAGGCCCCGCACTGCTGGGCGCGCGCCTGGCGCCGGGCATGCTGACCCTGGCCGTGCAGGCCGAGGTGGCGGCCAATTTTGCCGTGCGCGCCTGCGCCCCGCTGGCCGGCAGCAGCCTGTCGCAGACGGGCGCCTTTCCCGCCAGCGCGCTGCGCGACAGCGGCCAGTTCGCGCCGACCTACGACGGCCTGCGCCAGCGCATCGACTTCGTGCTCGGCTTCCTGGACGCGCTCACCCCCGCGCAGTTCGACGGCGCCGCCAGCCGCGTCGTCAGCGACCGCGCCGGCGAAGCGCTGGTCACCCTGCCGGGCCAGCCCTTCCTGCTGCAGTACGCGCTGCCGAACTTCTTTTTCCACCTGACCAGCGCCTACGCCATCCTGCGCCAGGGCGGGGTCGCGCTCGGCAAGGCCGATTTCGACGGCTTCCATGTCTACACCAATGCCTGAGCCAACGACCCAGCTGGAAGACATCGGCCTCGCACCCGCCATGGCGGGGGCCATCGCCCGCGACGTGGCGCGCGGCGACGCCCGCTCGCTGCTGCATGAACTGCTGCTGCGCGGGCTGTGGAGCAGCGTCGCCGACGAAGCCGCACCGGAGGCGCTGCTGCGCCACGGCGGCGCCGCCGGGCGGCTGCTGGCGGCCGGGGTGGACTTGCACGACCTGCTTGACGTCGTGCGCGAGGCCCAGGTCGACACCATCTACAACGTGGCGCAGCTGATCGACTGGCCCGCCGAGGGGCTGGCATTGGACGACGCGCTCGAGGTCCGGCTGCTGGCCGGCCTGGCGCACGGCGGCGCCACGCCGCAGCCGCTGCCCGGGCTGCATGCCTGCCTGATGGAGCGCGACCCCACCGGGCGCGCCGGCGCACCGCGCTCTCCGGAACTGCGCCAGTTCGGCATGCTCGACGCGGACATCCGGCGCCAGATCACGGCGCTGGCCGGCGAGCGCAAGTTCTCCGCCGCCGCCGTCCTGTGGAAACAGCACGTTGGCGGCGAGCTGAAAACCGCGCTGGCGGCGGTGCAGTCGCTGGCCAGGCACCCACGATAGGCGCCGCCCGCTGCCGCCGCGTCGAGCCCGGCGGCAGCGGCGCGCCAGTGCGCTACAATCGCTTGTCAACCACAAGAGGACTCCCATGCCCGCCATTCCGACCTGCCTGTTCCCGCCGATCCAGCCGACCCGGCACGGCATGCTGGAAGTCGATGCGCTGCACACCATCTACTGGGAGGAAGTGGGCAATCCGAAAGGCATCCCGGTGCTGTTCCTGCACGGCGGGCCGGGCGCCGGCCTGTCGCCGCAGCACCGGCGCTTTTTCGATCCGCAGCACTACCGCGTCATCCTGTTCGACCAGCGCGGCGCCGGCAAATCGACCCCGCTGGGCGAGTGGCGCGAGAACACCACCCAACTGCTGATCGGCGATATCGAAACCCTGCGCGAGCAGTTCGGCGTGGACAAGTGGCTGGTGTTCGGCGGCTCGTGGGGCTCGACCCTGGCGCTGGCCTACGGCGAAGCCCATCCCGAACGCTGCCTCGGTTTCATCCTGCGCGGGATTTTCCTGTGCACCGCCGCCGAAGTGGACTGGTTCCTGCACGGCGTGCGCTGGTTCTACCCCGAGCTGTACGACGAATTCGTGGCACCGATTCCCGAGGCCGAGCGGGCCGACCTGCTCACCGCCTACACCTCGCGCATGCTGTGCGACGACCCGGACGTGTACTGGCCGGCGGCGCGCGCGTGGAGCCGCTTCGAGGGGCGCCGCGTGTTCCTGCTGCCGCAGCCGGAAGACACCGCCTCCGACACCCTCGACCTGGGCGTGGGCCGGCTCGAATCGCACTACATGGCCAACCAGGGCTTCCTGGACGAAGACCAGCTGGTACGGGACGTGGGCCGCATCGCGCACCTGCCGTGCGTGATCGTGCAGGGCCGCTACGATGTCATTTGTCCGCCGCTGTCGGCCTACCGCCTGCACCAGGCCTGGCCCGGCGCGCGCCTGCGCATGGCGGCCGACGCCGGCCACGGCGCGCTGGAAGCGGGCATCGCCAAGGCGCTGGTGGGCGCCACCGAGCAGTTCAAGCGCAGCGGACGCTTCGATTAGGACGGCGCGGGTGGCCCTGCTACACTAGCGGTTGTACACGCATTATCAACTTACAGCGCCCTATGAATCTCCAGCTCACCGATATGGGCCACGTCATCCAGTTGGCCATCGCGCCGGTGTTCCTGCTCACCGGCGTGTGCACCAACCTGATGGTGCTGACCAACCGCCTGGCGCGCATCATCGACCGCTCGCGCGTACTGGAAGACCGGCTCGACATCGGCTGGCACGACGCCTACATGGACGAACTCGACGTCCTGTACCCGCGCTGGCACCTGATTAACTACGCCATCGCGCTCAGCACCGCCTGCGGCCTGCTGATTTGCCTGATCATTGCGCTGCTGTTCCTGGGCGATACCACCAATGTCTCGCTGGACCAGTACATCGCCGGCCTGTTCGTGATCGCGATGCTGTGCCTGATCGGCAGCTTTGTGTACCTGCTGCGCGAAATTTTTGTCGCCTCCAAGACGCTGCGTTCGCGCCGTCACGTGCGTCCGCGCGGTTCGCCGCCGGCCGCCAACTAACAGATTGAATTTTCTTATGCACGATTACCAACGTCCTCCCACCTTGTACCGCTACGCGCCGCGCGCCGAACTGGAAGCCGCGCTGGCCCTGGGGCAGTTTCGCCTGGTCCCGGTCAACAACTGCCTGACCCTGTCGTTCTCGCAAGCCTGGGACACCGCCCTGTTCGACGTTTTCTCGCCGGCCGACTGCTGCCTGGTGATCCACAATACCGAGGAATTCGGCGAACGCCTGCACCGCGCCGTGCAGCGTACCCTGCCAAGTTGGGCCGGGATCGATGGCGCCGTCGAATACGGCGTGCGCGCGGCCCTGGGCGCCGCCTTCACCAAGAGCAGCGCCGAAGCCGAAGAACGCGAATGGCAGTTCGCCTGGCGCGCCATGGCGCCGCAAATGAGTCTCAATCCCGTGACGGTCAAGATCGGCAGCATCGAAACCTTCGCCGAACTGCGCGAGCCGCAAAGCTACCAGGCTTAGTTGACAGGAGCGTCGCCGCGCTCCAGCCGCGCAAGTACGGCCTTCATCATGCGCTCGATGTCGGAGCGGATGATGTTCGCCCCCAGCATGCCGGGAACGTAGAACTTCGGTACCAGCTTGCCGCTGTAGACGATGCGCGTGCCGCCCGTCTCGGGCACCGGGATCAGCTGCCAGCGGCACTGGTAGACGCGCATGTCGCCGGTCACCAGGCTGATGTCGATCGACGTCATCGCTTCTTCGCTGGCCTGCACGATCAGATGGATGTCGCGCCGGATGAACAGGAAGCTGGCCACCCCGAACTGCTCGATGATTACCTTGTTGCCGGTGCGCGAGAGGACCTTGGACGTTTTCAGGTCCGGCACGAACTCGGACATGCGGTCATAATCGGTCAGCACCTTCCACACGGCCGCCGGCGCGGCGCGCACCTCGCCGCTGGAGGCGACCTCGAACATGTGCTGGTCCGCCAGATCGACGCGCTTGACCGTCACTTCCAGCCTGGATTGGGCCAGGGCGGGCGTGGAACAGGCAAGAAAGCAACATAATAGGATTCGCGGAAACATAAGCTCAGCCTACGGGAAAGCGGCGGCCCTGACAAGGAGGCACACGCAAGCGTGCGCGGGATGGCGGCCGGCGGCGGGTCGAAGATTAGAACCCGGCATCTACAGAAGTAGGTTGTAATGTCGTCTTGATATGCAGTCCCGACGTCCCGTCTTCACGCCCCCACCCATCACAATCATGACAATCCAAGCCTACCCGCACCTGCTCGCGCCCCTGGACCTGGGCTTCACCACCTTGCGCAACCGCGTCATCATGGGTTCGATGCACACCGGGCTCGAAGATCGCTTCTACAATTACGGCAAGCTGGCCGCCTTTTACCGCGAGCGCGCCAAGGGCGGCGTGGGGCTGATCGTCACCGGCGGCATCTCGCCCAACCGCCAGGGATGGCTGCTGCCGTTCGGCGGCACCCTCAATTTCGCCGGTGACGTGTACAACCACCGGCGCGTCACAAACGCGGTGCACGAGGAGGGCGGCAAGATCCTGATGCAGATCCTGCACTCGGGACGCTATGGCTATCAGCCGCTGGTGGTGTCGGCGTCGGGCGTGAAGTCGCCGATCTCGCCGTTCAAGCCGCGCGCGCTGACGGAAAGTGGAATCGAAGCGACCATCCGCGACTACGCGCGCTGCGCCAAGCTGGCCAAGCGCGCCGGCTACGACGGCATTGAAGTGATGGGCAGCGAAGGCTACCTGCTCAACCAGTTCCTGTGCGCGCGCACCAACCTGCGCCAGGACCGCTGGGGCGGCAGCATCGAGAACCGCATGCGCCTGCCCGTCGAGATCATCAAGCGCATCCGCAAGACCGTGGGCGAGGACTTCATCATCATGTACCGCCACTCGCTGCTCGATCTGGTCGAAGGCGGCAACACCTGGGACGACGTGGTCAAGGTCGCGCACGCGCTCGAACAGGCCGGCGTCACCATCCTCAATACCGGCTACGGCTGGCACGAGGCGCGCGTGCCGACCATCGTCACCTCGGTGCCGCGCGCGGCCTTTGCCAGCGTGGCCGGGCGCCTGCGGCGCGAAGTGAAGATTCCCGTGGTGGCCTCGAACCGCATCAACATGCCGTTTGAAGCGGACGACATCATCGCCCGTGGCGACGCCGACATGGTGTCGATGGCGCGCCCGTTCCTGGCCGACGCCCAGTTTGTCATCAAGGCGGCCAGCGGGCGCGCGGACGAAATCAACACCTGCATCGGCTGCAACCAGGCCTGTCTCGATCACACCTTTGCCAACAAGCGCGCCAGCTGCCTGGTCAACCCGCGCGCCTGCCACGAGACGGAGCTGGTGTACGCCAAGACGGCCAGGCCGCGCAAGGTGGCGGTGGTGGGTGCCGGTCCGGCCGGATTGTCGGCGGCGACCGTGGCGGCCGAATGCGGGCACGCGGTGACCCTGTTCGATTCGAGCGACACGGTGGGCGGGCAATTCAAGATCGCCATGCAAATCCCGGGCAAGGAAGAATTCGCCGAAACGATCCGCTACTTCCGGCGCAAGCTGGACCTGACCGGCGTGACCTTGCGGCTCGGTGAGCGGGTCACGCGCGAGGCGCTGCTGGCGGGAGGTTTTGACGACGTGATCGTCGCCACCGGCATCAAGGTGCGCATGCCGCCGATCGAGGGCATCAAGCATCCCAAGGTGCTGTCGTACATCGACGTGTTGCAGAACAAGGCGCCGGTGGGCAAGCGCGTGGCCATCATCGGCGCGGGCGGGATTGGTTTCGACGTGGGCGAGTACCTGCTGCACAACCCGGCGCACCCGCTGCCGCTGCCGGTGGCCGAATGGGCCGGTGAATGGGGCGTGGATCTGGAGGCGACCACCAGTGGCGGGCTGGTGGCGCCGCACGCGGCCGAACCGGTGCGCCAGCTATTCCTGATGCAGCGCAAGGCGTCCAAGCTGGGTGCGGGGCTGGGCAAGACGTCGGGCTGGGTGCACCGCGCGACCTTGAGCCGCAATGGGGTGGTGATGCTTGCTGGTGTCACGTACAACAAGATCGACGACCACGGGCTGCATATCACGGTCGGTGGGGAAGAGCGCTTGATCGCGGTCGACAATGTGATTATCTGCGCGGGTCAGGATAGTTTGACGGAGTTGATGCCGGAAGAGGGCGCGGCGAGTGGTGGGCCGGTATTCCACAAGATCGGCGGCGCCGCGCTGGCGGCCGAGTTGGACGCCAAGCGCGCCATCAGGGAAGGTGCTGAACTGGCCGCGCGGCTGTAACCGCCGTCGTTCCCGCCGAGTGCCGCCTTGGCGCGGGAAGTCGTTTCTGGCAATGCCAGGAACGACGGAGCTACGGTTAGCAGTTAACGGCGATTACTTCTTGCGCACCACGACGCACCCAATCGAATACCCCGCGCCGAACGAGCAAATCACCCCGTGCGAGCCGCTCGGCATGTCGTCCTGGTACTTGTGAAACGCGATGATCGAGCCCGCCGACGAGGTATTCGCATACGTGTCCAGAATGACCGGCGCTTCCTGCGGCTCGGCGTCGCGCCCGAGCAGCATGCGCGTGATCAGCAAATTCATGTTCAGGTTCGCCTGGTGCAGCCAGTAGCGCGACACCTGCGCCACTTCCAGCCCCGCATTGGTGATCGTCTCGCGGATCATCTCGGCCGCCATCGGACACACTTCCTTGAACACCTTGCGGCCCTGCTGGCGGAACAGCTTGTCCGGCTGGCCGATGCCCGCTTCGTCGAAGCGGTTCATGAAGCCGAAGTTGTTGCGGATGTTGTTCGAGAATTTGGTCCTGAGCTTCGATTCGAGAATCTCGAACTGGTGATTGCTGGTCGCCGTCTCGGCTGCTTCGACCACGATGGCCGTGCAGGCGTCGCCGAAAATGAAGTGGCTGTCGCGGTCGCGGAAGTTCAAATGGCCGCTGGTGATTTCCGGATTGAGCACCAGCACCGCGCGCGCCTGTCCGCTCTGCACCGCCGCCATCGCCGTCTGGATCCCGAAGGTCGCCGAGGAACAGGCCACGTTCATGTCGAAACCGAAGCCGTCGATGCCCAGCGCTTCCTGTACTTCCACCGCCATGGCCGGATAGGCGCGCTGCATGTTGCTGCACGCGACCAGCACCATGTCGATGTCGGCCGCCGTGCGTCCGGCCCGGTCCAGCGCCTGGCGCGCCGCGGCCACGCAGATTTCAGCCTGCAGCGAGATGTCTTCGTCGGCGCGCTCGGGAATGCGCGCCGTCATGCGCGCCGGGTCCAGAATGCCGGATTTTTCCATCACATAGCGCGATTTGATACCGGACGCTTTTTCGATAAAGGCCGCGCTCGATCCTTCGATCGCCGTCAGTTCGCCCGCCGCGATCGCAGCGGCGTGTTCGGCGTTGTACAGCTCGGCGTAGGCGTTGAAGGCGACAACCAGCTCTTCGTTGGAGATCGAATGGGGCGGCGTGAACAGGCCCGTGCCGCTGATGACAACTTGTTTCATGGTAAAGCTTTCAAATAGGGTAAGCCGGGCGTAACCCGGCATGTGCCGATGATTCTACACAATGGACTTCGCGGTGGCGAGAAAAGCGCGGGGCCAGCCCGGTGGACAGTGCCTATTTGCGTTTTTTCGCGGGTAGCGGCACCGCTGGCGCTTGCGCCACCAGGTCCTTGGGGGGCTTGGCCAGTTGCACCGGCAAGCCTTTCAGGTGATTCAGGGCCTGGGCCAGCTGGAAGTCGTCGGTACTGCCGTATTCGAGCGGCTTGCGCTTGCGCTCGACCGCCAGCAGGCGCCGTTGGGCATCGAGCTGCTCGCGCGTGCTGGCCGCGCTTTCCTGGTCGCGGTCGTTGGACAGGTGCTTTTCCAGGTCGGCTTCGCGCATGCGCAAGCCGTTCAAGCCATCGCCGTCGGCGTTTTCGTCGACCAAAAAGTCGGGAATGATGCCGCGCGCCTGGATCGAGCGCCCGTTCGGGGTGTAGTAGCGCGCCGTGGTCAGCTTGACCGCCGTGTCGCCGCCGAGCGGCTTGATGGTCTGCACCGACCCTTTGCCGAAGGTCTGGCTGCCGAGGATCACGGCGCGTTTGTAATCCTGGAGTGCGCCAGCGACGATTTCGGAGGCCGAGGCCGATCCGGTGTTGACCAGCACCACCATCGGCACCGTCTTGAGCGCCACCGGCAGCCTGGCCAGCACGTCGCCGTCGCCCTGCAGGGTGTAATACTCGGGTTTGCCGAGGTAGCTCTGGCGCGAATTGGCCAGCTGGCCATTGGTCGAGACGATTTCGGCGCCGCGCGGCAAAAACGCGGCCGACACGCCAATGGCGCCTTGCAGCAGGCCGCCCGGGTCGTTGCGCAAGTCCAGCACCAGGCCCTTGAGGGATGGATCCTGCTGGTACAGCGCCGCCAGGCGGGCCGCCATGTCGTCCACGGTCGGTTCCTGGAATTGCGAAATGCGCAACCAGGCGTAGCCCGGCTCGACAATCTTGCCCTTCACGCTTTTCTGGATGATTTCCTGGCGCATGATCGTCATCACCAGCGGCAGCGCCACGTCCTTGCGCAGCAGGGTCAGGGTGACCTTGGTGAGCGGCTCGCCGCGCATCTTCTTGACCGCTTCATCGATGCCCAGGTTCTGGATGGCCTCGTTGTTGATGCGCGTGATCAGGTCGCCCGCCTTGATGCCGGCGCGCCAGGCCGGCGAATCCTCGATCGGGGCCACGATCTTGATGTAGCCTTCTTCGCTCTGGGCAATTTCGATGCCCAGGCCGACGAACTTGCCCTGGGTGCCTTCGCGCAGGTCGCGGTAGGCTTTCTTGTCGAGGTAGGCCGAATGGGGATCGAGCGAGGCCACCATGCCGGTGATGGCGTCGGTCAGCAGTTTCTTGTCGGCCACCGGCTCGACATAATCGGTTTTGATCAGATCGTAGGCGTCGGAGAGCTGGCGCAGCTCTTCGAGCGGCATGCCTTGCTCGACCGGCTTTTGCGCCAGCGCCGAGAACTGCATGGAAAAGGCTACGCCGGCAAGGGCGCCCAGGCCGACCAGCCCGGAATTTTTAAGGGTAGAGCCCATGGTGTCACCTACGATGCCAAGAAGAATGCGCCACTCCAGCTGATGAGCTGGCACGAATCCAGTATAAACCCGATTGCGCGGCCCGCAGCGAAATTGTGCATGCCCGGCCTGTGTATCGAAAAGTAAAAAAACCGGGCGCGGCGGTTGCGCCAGGAAGGCAGCGGCTAGAATGCCAGCATCGCGAGCCCCATGACGCGCCCAGCAGTTGCCGTCCAGCCAGCCTGATTCACCACCGAACCCCCGATGAGCAAACTGATCCCCTTCGCCTGCGCCGCCCTGATCGCCAGTATCGCCCCGTCCAGCCATGCCCAGGAGGCGCCCGCCGCGCCGCTGAGCGCCGTGCCGGCGCAGGAACCGGCCGCCGTGCCTGCGTCCACGTCCAAGTCCAAGGGCGAGCCCAAGGCCGCAGCCGGCGTGGCTGCGGTCACCATCAATGGCAGCCGCGCTGGCGACACCGAATCGCGCCGCCTGTCGACCGCCGCCAAGATGGTGTTCGGGCGCGAAGAACTGGACCGCAACGGCGACAGCAGCGTCGGCGAAATCCTCAAGCGCCTGCCCGGCGTGACCATGGGCGGGCCGCCGGGACGGGGCGGCGGCGGGGTGCGCATGCGCGGCCTGGGCAATGGCTACACCCAGATGCTGGTCAACGGCGAGCGCCCGCCCGCCGGTTTTTCGCTCGAATCGCTCGCGCCCGACCAGGTCGAACGCATCGAAGTCATGCGCGGCCCCGTGGCCGAACACAGCACCCAGGCCATTGCCGGCACCATCAACGTGGTGTTGCGCGAGGGTTACCAGCAAAAGGATGTGCAGCTCAAGCTGTCCGACAGCATCGAAGATGGCCGGCACGGACCGAACCTCTCGCTCACCATGCCCGGCAAGGTGGGCGCGCTGACCTGGCTGATGAGCGGCTCGGTGGGCAGCAACCGCCAGCACGACGAGAACGTCACCACCTACCGGGATACCGATGCCGCCGGCCTGCTGCTGAAAGACCAGCAGGTCGATGGCTCTAGCCGCCGCAGTTCGCGCTCGGTGCACCTGACGCCGCGCCTGTCGTATAAGTTCGACAATGGCGACACGCTCAATTTCCAGCCGTTTTTGATGCATAACCGCAGCGAAGGCGACAGCAACAGCCTGCTGACCCAGCGCATCGGCCCGCCGCAGCGCGAATACGCGCTGGCGCTGGCCGACTCGAGCTCGTCGATGACCATGCTGCGCGGCTTCGGCAACTGGCTGCACCGGATGGATGCCGGCGCCAAGCTCGACGTCAAGTTCGGTTTCGGCGGCGGCCGCAGCGAAAGCACGTCGCTGCGCAAGCAGTACGCCGACGATGGCGTGCTCAAGGATTACTTCAACGACATCGACACCTCGCGCAGCCATAACCTCAACAGCGGCGGCAAGTACAGCACGCCGCTGGCCAAGGGCCACCTGCTGGCGGCCGGCTGGGATGTGGAAGGCGGGCACCGCGAGCAAAGCACGGTGGCGCTGGTCAACGGCCGCGCCCAGTTCGCCGAATCGGGTTCCAGCATGACGGCCGACACGCGCCGCGTGGCCGGCTATGTGCAGGACGAGTGGGATATCACGCCGCAATGGTCGGCCTACCTGGGCTTGCGCTGGGAAGGCATCCGCACCAGCGCCACCAACCAGGGCCGTGACGTGCGCAACAACAGCAGCGTGTGGAGCCCGGTGCTGCACACGGTATGGCGCATTCCCGGCTTCGAAAAGGACCAGATCCGCGCCAGCCTGACGCGCAGCTACCGCGCGCCCCAGCTGAACGACCTGATCGCCGTGCCGACCTATTCGCAGCTCAACAGTGCAACCCGGCCCGACCGCACCGGCAATCCGAACCTCAAACCCGAGCTGGCGCAGGGCATCGACCTGGCTTACGAGCACTACCTCGGCAAGAGCGGCATCCTCAGCGCCAGCGGTTTTGTGCGCAACATCGATAACCTGATGCGGCGCGAGCTGACCCTGCGCGACACGCCGGACGGCCCGCGCTGGCTGTCGAGCCCATCGAACATCGGCAGCGCGCGCACCAGCGGCATCGAGCTGGAAGCCAAGTTCCAGCTGGCCGAGCTGGTGGCCAACGCCCCGAATATCGACCTGCGTTCGAACTACAGCCATTTCTGGTCGAGCGTGGAGGGCATTCCCGGCCCCGACAACCGGCTCGACCAGCAAGCCAAGCAGACCGCCAACGTCGGCCTCGACTGGCGCCTGAAGAATGTGCCGCTGACCCTGGGCGGCAGCTACAACTGGACCCCGGCGATCCTGGTGCGCACCAGCGCGGATGAAGTCGCCACCACGGGTGTGAAGCGCCAGTTCGACGTGTACGGCCTGTGGAAGATCAGTGCCGCCACCCAGCTGCGGCTGGCGGCCAACAATCTGCTCAACGACGACTACCTGGCGGGCCGCACCGTGACCCGGAACGGCATCGCCCAGCTGTCGGACACGGCCAGCCGCACCTACACGACGTGGACAATTCGACTGGAAATGAAGTTATAGTGATCGATACCGTGGCCACAAGCCATTTTTTCCCTGCCCCATAAGGACACCCCTGTGAAACGATTTCTTCTGAGTACCCTGACCCTGAGTTTGGCGGCCGCTTTTGCCAACGCCGCCGATCCGGTCCAGCCGGCCGCGCCGGTTTCCGGCATCGACATGCAGTACATCGACAGCAGCGTGCGTCCGCAGGACGACTTTTTCAGCTACCTGAATGGCGTGTGGCTGAAAAACACCGATATCCCGTCCGACAAGTCGAGCTGGGGCACCTTTGCCAAGCTGCGCGACGATACCTTGCCGCAGCTGCGCACCCTGATCGAAACGGCCCAGAACGAGAAGAACAAGAAAGCCGGCAGCGAGGCGCAGAAAATCGGCGACCTGTACACCAGCTACATGAACCAAGCCAAGCTGGAAAAGCTCGGCTACAAGCCGCTGACCGGCGAATTGCAGCGCGTCCGCGCACTGCGCGACAAGAAAGCGATTCCGGCCCTGATCGCGCACCTGACGCAAATCGGCGTGGCCGCGCCGTACGGCATCTATGTGGGCCAGGACAGCCGCGAATCGACGCGCTATGCCACCTACATCAGCCAGAGCGGCCTGGGCTTGCCGGACCGCGACTACTACCTGAAAAAAGACGATGCCAAGCTGGCCGACGTGCGCGCCAAGTACGAGCGCCACATCGAGAAAACGCTGGGCATGGCCGGCCACAAGGATGCGGCCGCCGCAGCCAAAGCCATCCTGGCGCTGGAAACCGCGCTGGCGGAAGTTCAGTGGAGCAAGGTCGAGCTGCGCGATCCGGTCAAGCGCTACAACAAGGTCGAGATCGCCAAGCTGGGCGAGCTGACCCCGGGCTACGACTGGAAGAGCGCATTGGGCGCGGCCAACGTGGCGGGCAAGGTCGACTATGTCATCATCGGCCAGCCGAGCTACCTGAGCGGCTTTAACCAGGTGCTGGAAAAGACCGACCTGGCGACCTGGAAATCGTACTTCGAATGGCATTTGCTGACCAGCTATGCGGAATACCTGTCGAAAGAGTTCGTCGACGCCGATTTTGCCTTTTTTGAAACCGTGCTCAAGGGCGTACCGGAACAGGAACCGCGCTGGAAGAATGGCGTCTCGACCGTGAATGGCGCGCTGGGCGAAGCGGTGGGCAAGGAATACGTCGGCAAATATTTCCCGGCCGAGCGCAAGGCGCGCATGGAAGAGCTGGTGCACAACCTGCTGATGGCCTACAAGCAGAGCATCGACACGCTCGACTGGATGGGTCCGGAGACCAGGAAGGAAGCCCAGGCCAAGCTGGCCAAGTTCCGCCCGAAGATCGGCTACCCGAGCAAATGGCGCGATTATTCGGCGCTGACGGTCAAGCAGGATGATCTGGTCGGCAACATGATGCGTGCGCGCACCTTTGCCTACAACCGCAGCATCAACAAGCTGGGCAAGCCGATCGACCGCGAAGAGTGGGGCATGACGCCGCAGACAGTGAACGCTTACTACAGCTCGACGATGAACGAAATCGTGTTCCCGGCCTCGATCCTGCAGCCGCCGTTCTTCGACATGCGCGCCGACGACGCGGTCAACTACGGCGCCATCGGCGCCGTGATCGGGCACGAGATCAGCCATGGCTTCGACGACAAGGGCAGCCAGTCCGACGGCGATGGCAACCTGCGCGAGTGGTGGACCAAGGAAGACCGCGCCAAGTTCCAGGCCAAGGCCGACATGCTGGTCAAGCAGTACAGCGGCTACAGCCCGCTGAAGGGTTACAACGTCAATGGCGAGCTGACCCTGGGCGAGAACATCGGCGACAACTCGGGCGTGGCGATCGCGTACAAGGCTTACAAGCTGTCGCTGGGCGGCAAGCCGGCGCCGGTGATCGACGGCCTGACCGGCGACCAGCGCTTCTTCATGGGCTTCGGGCAGGTATGGCGCATGAAGATGCGTGAAGCGCAGCAGATCGTGCAGGTCAAGACCGATCCGCACTCGCCGGGCCAGTTCCGCACCAACGGCACGATGATGAACCAGCCGGCGTTCTATGAAGCGTTCGGCGTGAAGGAAGGCGACAAGATGTACCTGCCGCCGAAAGAGCGCGTCACGATCTGGTAATCGGGTCAATTGAGACGACAGGGGCCACGCAAGTGGCCCTTTTTTTGCAACGTGCGTTGTGCAGGGTGCGGGATGATGTGGGCGCTTGCTAACGTCGTAGCGGGCCGGGCCGAGGTCTGCCGGGAAATCGCCGGCTGCGGAGCCAACCTGGACCCCCGCCTTCGCGGGGGTGACGGCTGTGGCGGCTGCGACAGCGGCTGCGGTGGGGGCTTGTCGTTGCTGGCACTGGCGGAAACGGCTTCCCGCGCGGGCGGGACGCCAGGTTTGCAATGGCCGCGCGTCCTTGCTTATCTCCAGGCGAAAAAAAACCGCCCTGAACAGAGCGGTTTATCCGGCGTTGCGAACGCTTACTTGGCTGCGGCAATCATGAAATCAACCGCTGCCTTCACATCTTCATCCGAGGCTGCCGAACCGCCTTTTGCCGGCATCATGCCCGCCTTGCCGGCAAATCCCTTGAT
Organism: Massilia sp. DJPM01; assembly: GCF_030348125.1. Classification (NCBI taxonomy): domain Bacteria; kingdom Pseudomonadati; phylum Pseudomonadota; class Betaproteobacteria; order Burkholderiales; family Oxalobacteraceae; genus Massilia; species Massilia sp. DJPM01. The sequence continues at coordinate 256,081 of NZ_JAQOZV010000002.1, read as the reverse complement.
TGCGTGCTCGTACAGCAATGGCGCGCCTTGCGCAATGCGTGCGGCCCATGCAGCTTTGTCGCCGAGCTTCGGCGCACCGGCAATACCTGCACCGTGGCAAACAACGCATGCGGCGTTGTAGGTGGTTTTGCCGATATCGGCGGCCAGCTTCGGTGCTTCGGCCGGGGCTGCTGCCGCTGGCGTTGCTGCCGGAGCTGGTGCCGGGGCTGCCGCTTCGGCTGGCGCTGCTGCTTCGGCCGACGCGGCCGGTGCGGCGGCTGCTGCCGCTGGCACAGCTGGTTCCTTGAACTTGGCGCCGCTCTGGTTTGCCATGTGCACGACCGCGCGCGCTACTTCGACATCGTCCAGATCAGGATTGCCGCCGCGGGCAGGCATCGCGCGGATACCGTCGATCGCGTGCTTGACCAGCGTATCGTAGCCTTGAGCAATACGGGTACCCCAGCCACCGGCGTCGCCCATCTTCGGTGCGCCAGCGGCGCCCGTTGCGTGGCAGGCCGCGCAGTTGGCCGTGTAGACGGCGTCGCCAGCGAGGAAAACCTTCGGCGCGTTGGCATCCTTGAGGATGAACCCTTCATCGGCCACCGGATGCAGACGCGCTGCGATCGCTTCGGCCTTCTGGCTGTCGGTGCCGGCACCAGTGGTTTTCTTCGTCGTCACGAAGGTCACCAGCAGAATGATGCCGATGACAGTGACCAGGAAGAAGCCGGCCACCGCAGCGGCGAGCTGCTTGGGTGTCCGGATCGCGGATTCGTGTTCGTTGTGTGCGTCGCTCATGATGTCCTTAGTACAATTTTCAAAAAGCTGCCGGCCGGTCGTGTTCGCATGGATGAACTTGCAAATACTCGCCAAACCCGCGATTATAGACTCAAAGCACCTCTTATGGAACGCAAATTCCCCGTAACGCGACACTTTCCATGGACGCGGGTGCACAAAAAACGGTATCCTTCGCGTTACGTTCGACATTCCTCAGCGCGGCTGTAGCTCAGTGGATAGAGTATTGGCCTCCGAAGCCAAGGGTCGTGGGTTCGATCCCCGCCAGCCGCACCAGTTTTCCTTGGTAAAATCAACGATCTATCTCCTCCGGCACATCCGGACGTTGGCGCTGCGGCCGTGCTGTTTCCTGCTGATGCGAGCGGGATTCGACGTGTAGGGCGCATCCTTCGCCGATTCGGCTGGTAGTCATGAAAATCATGAACGACCCCCAGCATGATTTGGATACTGTCCTGAAACTCGTCGATGCGCGTTTTAACAGTGACCAAGGTGCTGGATGACAAATGCTGAATCCTGTTCCGGGCCTCCGCGCGATTTTTCAAAACGGTCAGTCCCTGTTTACGAATTCAATCTCGCCGCGTCATCCCTTCAGCGACTTCAACGAAGCACTTGCAGTCCGACTTTCTTCAAAAGACGCTCCACAAGTGCCACGGTTTTCCGTTTCGACGCGCCAAACGGCGAATCATTTATCCTGAAAAGTGGCAGCGGATTGCCTGATAAAGGCGAGCATCTCCACATTGATCCAGCTGCCGGCCAGCAGCGCCGGTTCGCTGTCGATCGCCAGGCGCATTTTGGCCAAGGTTGCCGGATTATCGCCCGCGCCCTGCCTGAACAAGGCGAACCATTCGCGCCTCAGCGCCTGCACTGCAGCGTCACCCGGTGCGGCGCCGGCTTCCATCTGCCGGTACACCGCGGCGATCAGGGTCATCCACTGTTTGCCGTGCTTGGCGCCGTGCTCGCGCATCTGGCGCAGTTCGCCGGCGTCCAGGTAATTCGCGTAAATGCCCAGCTTGTACTCGGCCAGCGCATCGATCACGTATTGCTTCAGGTCGGGGGTGATGCCGATGCGCTGACGTGCCGCCGGCTCTCCTTCCATCATCGCGCTCATGCGCAGGGCAAAGTCGGGATTGGCCGCCGTGTCGCGTTCCAGCCGCCGCATCCAGCGCAGCGCCAGGTGCTGCGCCGGCCGGCTCGCGGCCGGCACACCCTGCGCCATCAGCGTCCCGATGCGCGCCACGATGCGCTCCCAGATGGCGTCGCGTTGCGCGTCGGGGTGGAAGAAGGGCAGGCGCTGCAATTCTTCCCCGGTGAAGTAATTGTCGTATGCGCCCATCAGTTCGAGGGTGGAGAGCCAGTTCGCCAGATCCGGTTCGGCGCCCAGCTGTAGCTGGCGCTGCAACTGCAACAGCTGTCCGCGCAGCGCACTCGCCTGGGCGATCTGGCGCCCCAGCGCGCTGATCTGTTCCGCCACGATGGCGGCTAACGGCGTGTCCGGCTGGTCCAGCACGGCGCCAATCTCGGCCAGCGGCAGGCCGAAGCGGCGCAGCGCCTGGACCTGATGCAGGCGCGCCACATCGGCCCGGTCATACAGGCGGTAACCGGAGGCGGCGCGCGCCGACGGCTTGAGCAGGCCGATGCGGTCGTAATGATGCAGCGCCCGCACCGTCACGCCAGCCCGGCTGGCGAGCTCGCCTACCCTCAATCGCATCGGCTGCCATTTTTCGTTACGGGCAAGGGCAACAGCGCGGCAATAAGTAAACTCCAGAAGCACATGATCGACACTCCATTTTCACTGAGGCACCAGGCAATCAGCGACCTTGCGCAATGGAAATTGTACGCGACGGCATGCGCCGCTCAAGCCACGGCATCCTTTGGCAGTTTCAGCAGCAGCGCCAGCAGCGCGGCCAGTTCGATCCGCATCTGCCTGCGGTCCACAATCATGTCGACTGCGCCGCGTTCGAGCAGGAATTCCGGGCGCTGATAGCCATCGGGCAAGGTCACGCCCAGGGTACTTTTGATGACCCTGGCGCCGGTGAAGGCAATCAGCGCCTTCGGCTCGGCGATCACCACGTCGCCCAGGAAGCAGAACGAGGCCGACACGCCGCCCGAGGTCGGATCGGTCAGCACGGAAATGAAGGGGAGTTTCTTTTCCGCCAGCCGGGTCAGCATGGCAGTCGTCTTGGCCATTTGCAGCAGCGACATCAAGCCTTCCTGCATGCGCGCCCCGCCGCTGGCGGTAAAGCAGATGAAGGGCACGTTCTGGTCGATGGCTGCCTGCGCGCCGCGCACGAAGCGCTCGCCCACCACCGACCCCATGGAGCCGCCCATGAACGCGAATTCGAAGCAGGCCGTCACCACCGGCACCGACAGGATGGCGCCGCCCATGACCACCATGGCGTCGGTTTCTCCGGTCGCCTCGGTGGCGGCGCGCAGGCGTTCGGTGTAGCGTTTGCTTTCCTTGAATTGCAGGCTGTCGACCGGCAGCACTTCCTGGCCGATCTCGTAGCGCCCGCCGGTATCAAACAGGGCGTCGAGCCGGGCCCGCGCGCGGATGCGCAGATGATGGTCGCACTTTGGACACACATGCAGACTGGCTTCCAGCGCCGCCCGGTACAGGGGCGCCTTGCATGATGGACATTGAATCCACAATCCGGACGGAATCGATTGGCGCAGCGCGCTGCGGTCGCGCCGGATGCGCGGCGGCAGCAGCTTGTCGAGCCAGCTCATACGGTGGTACCGCGTGGACAGGGTAGGGCAGGATGGAACGATGAATGCCGGTGCATGGGCGATCCCTTGTGATCGTTAGTCATGCCCGCATCCTAAAGCCTCACCTTACGTCAGGCTCAAGCGAATGGTCGAGCCCGATCGCGGGTGACCGCATCACGCCAGCATACGCGAATGTTTCGGCAATTTGGCAGACAGATAATCATGCTGGTCCGCCAGCACATTCCTGCCGCTCAAAATGAAGTGCTCGAAACGGCATGGCACATACGGCACGTACAGCAGCGGATGGAAGTTGTGCACCATGGTGGCGCCCTTGGCTTGATTACACTGTTTGCAGGCGGTGACGCAGTTTGTCCAGCTATCCTTGCCGCCGTGGGTGCGCGCCAGCACGTGGTCGCGCGACAGGTGCTGGCGCGCGAAGACGTTGCCGCAATAGGCGCAGGTATGGCGGTCGCGCGCGAACAGCAGGTGGTTATCGTCGCCCAGCGGCAGCGCCACGCGCAGTTTTTTGGTCATGCGCTCGCTGCCAGAAATGGAAATGATCGGCTTGACCGTCATCGTCGACAGCACGCCCGCATTCGACACGCCGCCGCGAAACAGAAATTCACGGTCGCCCAGTTCCCACGCTACCTTGCCGACGGCGTAGTAGTGGATCGCTTCCTGGGCGGAAATCCATCCGAATGGATTTCCTGCGATGTCGAGTGCTAAGATTTGCGGAGTCATATTTTCACTTTTACTGATGCCTGTTTGAATGGAATAGTAGAAAAGGCCGGCGCTTTTGGCGCTGGACGGAGAATGAAAATCTGGACAGGTATGAACGTGATAATACGCCTTGCAGGCAAAGCAGCAAGCACGAAAAAGAGGCGCAGCGCAGCGCGCATTCCCGGGGCCGTGAGGGACGCCCGGGCGATATCGCTTGCGCTGCATTGGAGTGGGGTGCCGGATTCGAACCGGCGAACAACGGTTTTGCAGCGTGCCCTTGGGCGCTGCGCCCTTGGACCGCTCGGGCAACCCCACGTAAAAATGGCATCCCAGGAAGGAGTCGAACCTTCAGCCTTCGGTTTTGGAGACCGCTGCGCTGCCAATTGCGCCACTGAGATAGTGCGTCGATGATTGCGGCCGACAGCGCGCAATCGAAGACATGGGGTGACGTACCGGATTTGAACCGGTGGCCCTTGGAATCACAATCCAATGCTCTGCCAACTGAGCTAACGTCACCATTGAAACCTTATACAAACTATTACTTTTCGCCGCCGCCGCAGGCCGCAATGGCGGCGTCGAGGCGGTTATGCCAGTACGAATCGCCGTCCTCGTCACGGCTGACCGCATTCCTGATCGCGTTCAGCGGCGCCAGCAGCAGCGGGCTTGCCATCATTTCGGCCGCGTCCAGTTCGAAGACCATGCAGTCTTCATCCAGGCGTTCGAGCAGCACCGCGATCACGCGCTCATCCTTGCGTGACGCCAGTCCGGCCAGGGCTTCGCCGCTGACGCTCTCGTTGCTGTCGCCAAGGTTGTGCCACAGGCGCTCGCGGATCTCGGCCGTGTCCGCTTCATGCATGGTGCCGAGCGCAAAGGTGGCCCAGTCGCGGGTGTCGTCGTCGGGGTCGGCCGCCAGCGCCAGCAGCGCCTCGACCGAGGCATCCTCGTGATAATCTGCGAGGGCGAATGCCACCTGAAAGCGAATATTCGCATCGGCGTGCGTGGCGAATGCGAGCAGCGCCTGCAGTGCCGATGGATGCGGACGGTGACCGACACCGGAAATGGCCGCCAACACCACATTCGCGATCGGGTCGTTCAAGCCTGCCAGCAACAAGGCTTGGGTTTCTTCCATGGCGTATTCGTGGCTCCCTGAATGCCATCGCTTCGGATAGCGTTCACGCCGTAGCTGCGAAGCGATATACATCGCCAGCGCGCGTTTATGCCGGTTTTTGCTCGTCGCGAAGCGCTGCGCCATCGCCAAGGTCTCCGGCGAGCCCAGCATTTGCAGGGCGCGGATGGCTTCCCAGCTCATCTCGCTTTCCCAATCCTGCAGCGCAGTGCCGGCCAGGCTTTTCAGGGACGCTTGTTTTACAACGGTCTTTTTCATGGATGCCGATCCGGTTGCTTGAATGCGGCCCAGTATAGGCCCGCTCAGTGCCGTGGCGAACATGGGTGATTGGTGCGCTCGGAGGGCGTCGAACCCTCAATGCCTGTGCGGCGCCAGATTTTGAATCTGGTGTGTCTGCCATTTCCACCACGAGCGCGGTGCGGGTCCCGGTTGCCTGCCGGGGTAGTGCGCATCAAACTTTCGGAGCGCACCACGGCTTGCGCGTGCCGGGCTGATATCCGGAACCCGCACGCGGTTGTTCGCCACGAACCCTATCCGGGAACTATGGGAATGCCGCGTGCGGGCGACACGTGCCTTGACTGGACCCACCTGCAGGAGTCGAACCTGCGGCCTCGACGTTCGTAGCGTCGCGCTCTTCCATCTGAGCTAAGGTGAGATATATATTGGGCTGACGTACCGGATTCGAACCGGCGGCCCTTGGAATCACAATCCAAAGCTCTGCCAACTGAGCTAACGTCACCATTGAAAAAACGCGCGGTCATGCGCGATAAACAGGCAGTGGATGCAGGAGTCGAACCTGCGACAACTTGAGTCAAAGTCAAGTGCTCTACCAGCTGAGCTAATCCACAATTGAAAAGAGGGTGGGTGACCGGGGAATCGAACCCCGTATGCGCAAAGACGGCGGACAAATCGTCCGCTGCAGTCGCCATGCTGCTCGTCACCCCTGCTTGAAAGCCATTCCACAAAGCGCCTCGGGCGTGACTTGCCCCTGGCTGCGCCATGCGCCCTCTGAAAGCGCTTTGTGGAATGGCGCGGGATGGAAGAGTCGAACTTCCGGCCTCAACCCGTCAAGGTTGCGCTCTCCGATTGAGCTATTCCCGCACCGTTCCACCCGCACTGGTATCGCACGTGAGGGTGCGATACCGATACAGGCGGAACCGTTTACTACCTGTCCAAATTGTGAAAGAACTGCGTCTGGTCCGGGTTGTCCGGGGACGGCCTCAAACTGAAAGGGCTTGACTGCGTTTGCTGCGTTTGCGGTACTGCGCTAAAACCTCTGGCCAAAACAAAAAAGGCCCGGAGTCCTTGCGGAACATCCGAGCCCTTGAGCTTGACCTGGCGGTCAGCCGGGGAGGGGTTAGCCTCCGCGACTAGGGGTTGCCCCCTCGGATGTTGTTTGTATGTTCCCAATGCGCGCCACAGAATGCGGGCCACTGGCGATGCTGGTGGTAAGACGGTGCTGGCTGCGCATAAAGTGCATCAAGCGCGGCGGCGAGGGTACGGTAACCCTTGAGGCCGGCGGTGCCGGCGCCTTGCAGGGCGGACAAAGCAGCAACTTGCAGCGACGCCAACAGACTGCTGGCAAGCAGCGACAGGCCGCGCGCTGGGCGCTGCGTCGTCATCTGTTGTTGCGTCGTTGTTTTCACGGTGAATCCCTGTGGTCGTTGCTGCGGTTGGTGCTCTTGCTGAGCCAGTGAATGCATTCTGACATGCACAAAATCGGAAAGCAAGCAAATATCGAAAATAATTTGCATGTGATGCAAATAAATGGCGCTGCTTGGGTTTTTTTGCAACAGATGAAAACGAGGTGAGCGGCAAAAGGGTATGATGGCGCCTGTCGTAGTGAGGTACGGCGACCCCCCCATGCACACACTAAAACCATCCACGTCATCCACGCCCCTCCAGGGGCCACAGCGCAAAGCCGTCCTGCGGGTCCAGGTTTTGATGGCTGAACACGACATCCGTTTCGTCACCGAACTGTGGAAGCGCTTGACGGCCATGGGCGTGGAGATTTCGCATTCCCAGCTCACGCGCGTGGTCAACAACAGCACCAAGTCCCTGAGCATTGACCTGCTCGAGGGACTGGCCAGCCTGTTCGACTGTCCAGTGTCGGCGCTGTTCAAGGACGGCTAGCGCGAGTCGCGCTGCCGCCCTTCCCATGATTACGGCGCGTAAGTCGCCTTCACGCTCATATTGTTATACGCCGTGTAGGCATACACGCCCACGTAGTAGCGGCCGGCCGCCGGCGCATTGATGGAACAGTTTTCCACGCTGCTCGGCCCGTCCGACTTGCAGTTGTAGCTGGCCGTGGTCGGGGTGCCGCCCAGTTTGACGAACATGTCGGCGTCGCCGTTGCCGCCGTTGAGCGCGAACGCGACCTGGGTTTTACCCGCCGGAACGTCAATCGTGAAGTAGTTCCAGCTGCCCGTGGCCGCGCCCTGGCCGCCCAACGCCACGCCGTTGCTCAGCACCGGATAGCCGCCGCCCGCGCCGGTCAAGGTTCCCTTCATCGCATACCAGCCCAGCGACGAGTAGCTTGAGAAGCCGTTCGCCGGGGTGCCCTCGGCGCCGCCGCGCACCACCAGGCGGTAGCTGCCGGCCGGCAGCGACAGATTGGTGAACTGGGCCGAGCGGTTGACCGACAGGTTGCTGCGCGCAACCACCGCGCCGGCCGCGTTGTAGATGGTGGCGTCCACGTCGAGCATGCGCAGGTATTCGAGCGGGTCGACGCGCAGGTTCAGGGTGGTGATGCTGGTGGTCGTGAACGTAAACGTATCGGTGTCGGTGTTGCGTTCGATCTGGCCGAAGTTGCGGGTCGGATCGATGGCGCCGCCCGTGCCCAGCGTCAGCGCGCGCGACGTCGGGATATCGTCGGCCATGTACGGCACCGCCTCGTCCACGGTCATGATGCGCAGGTCATCCTCGCGATTGCTGGCCGTGTTGTATTCGCCGCGGCTCCAGGTGAACAGCTGGTTGGCCCAGCTGCCGCCCATCCAGTAGTTGCCCATGATCGGCCCCCACTGATAGGCCGCGATGCCCTCGAAATACTCGCCGCCGCTGCCGCCGCCGTCGTGGTTCATGCCCATCTGGTGCCCGACTTCGTGGGCGCCGGTCATGCCGATGCCGTAGCCGTAGTCGAACCCGGAGCCCGGATTGCGGTACAGGGTGCCGGCGGCGGTGGTGCCGAAGGAACGCAGCGGGGCGAACGAGCGGCCATCCTGGTTGATGAAGTTGATGATGCCGGTGCGCAGCAGGTTGGCCGAGCGCGCGGCGTCGTACACGGCGCGGCTGGTGGTCACGTTCAGGTTGAGCATCGAATACTGGTCGGCAATCGATTGCCAGGCGCGGTACATGTTTTCCTTGGTCACGCCGTTCAGTGGGGTGCTGCCGCTCATGACCGCCGCGGTGTTGAGGTAAAACACGTACGGGCTGCCCGGCTTGCTCTGCAGCTGGGTCACGTCCTGGTTCTGGTATGGGCCGATATGGGGTGCCTGGCGCAGCGCCATCGCGCTGTAGACGGGATGCGACACCGCCAGCGCCAGCATGGCGGTGGAGCGCTTGTCGCGGAATTCAGGATCGAAATCGGGCACGATCTTGGTAATCGGCACTTCCGTCAGCCAGACCTTGCCGGCGCGGTCGGTGGTGTATTCGTAAGCCTTGCGCGTGTCGTACTTGAGCAGGTAGCCGTACACGGCCTTCTTGTTCCCTTTAAGCACGAACACCGAATCGGGCGTGTCGACCGCGGTACCGGTGATCGATACCACGCCATTCTTGCTGGCGTAGTCGCGGATATGGGCGGCCACGGTGTTGGCGCCGACCGATTGCACTTGCATGGTGCGGCCGTTGGCGTGTTGTGCGGCAAAGCCGCTCAGCACCGCGTCGACGCTGCCGATCTCGATGGCGGGGGCGGGACGGGCCGCTTGCGCGCTGGCAATGTCGGTTTGGGCGGCGGCGCCGGCAGCGTAGGCTGCGGCCATGAGCAGGAACAGGGTATGCGAGGATTTCATTCAGTCTCCGGATTCATCGTTTTTTATCGATCTTTACTTCCCGCCCAGGCTGGCGGTGAAGTTGTCTGCAAGATATCTATTGCGACGGAAGAACGTTACCATGTGAGCAAGATTCTGTATGTATCCAAAATGCATATTTTTCTTTGTGGCGAAGTCTGGCGCCGTTCACTCGTCGCGGCAAAATTTTCTTGACGTAAATACTCGAACTTTCGCCTATTCCTGCATAAAAGCGCCTATAAATCCGCGTTTGTTTGGCAGGTGGCCTGTATTTCCGTTGATTTTCATGCGAAATGGGTAGTGCGGTCCCGCTGCTTGCCTGCTGACGGCTGGCAAACGATGCTATACACTACTTAACATTGAACAACTTCGAGGCGCACCATGGGCCGCAATCCGAACGACGTCGCGGTAACCCATGTTCCAGGTGTCATTGCCGATGAAACAGGCAGGCGTGCGCGCGCGGCCGGCGCGCTGCCGCAACGGCCCCCGGCGCCGCAGCCTGGCGCATTCGGCCTCTGGAAGAAGCGGATTCCCGAAGATGGCGTCAGCTACCAGCACAGGTTGCGCGACGAATGGTAAAGGCGCTGTTCGATACCAATATCCTGATCGACTATCTGAACGGCATCCCGGAAGCGGAACTGGCCTGCGATCACTATGTCGACAAGGCCATCAGCGTGGTGACCTGGATGGAAATCATGGAAGGCGTGTCCGAGGACGAGGCCGAACACTTGCTGGTCGAAGCCTTCCTGGGCCAGTTCGAGCTGGTGCCGATCGACCACAAGGTGGCGCTGGAAGCGTCGCGCGTGCGCGAGGTGCACGCCATGCGCCTGCCGGACGCCGTGATCCAGGCCACCGCCAACCTGTCCGGGCGTGTGCTGATCACGCGCGACACCCGCGATTTCGTGCCGGGCGACATGGTCCTGGTGCCCTACATCCTCGCTCCCGACGGCGACGCCTGAGCTTCCCCGTTCGGCCCCCGCCCGGACTTTCCGTTCGGCCCCGCGCCCGGACGCCACGGCGGCCCTGCGCCGGGCGCTATTCTTCTCGTTCTCCAAAGAAATCGATATAGAATATTAGACGTCCCAGACCGGCCAGCCAGGCCGGCGCATGGTCATCCAGCCAATCATTTCACGTTGCACACGATAGGGAAGTCATGTCAGTTACCAGAACCAAGACGCACGCCGGCGCCGCCGTGGTGTCCGCACTATTACTGCTGGGCGCCGTCGGCGCTTGCGGCAAGACCGAAACGTCGGCGTCGCTGGTGGCCGACGCCAAGCAATTCATCCAGAAGGGTGACAGCAAGGCGGCCGTGATCCAGCTGAAAAATGCGCTGGTGAAAAACCCATCGGACGCCGACGCGCGCCTGACCCTGGGCTTGTTGTATATCGACACGGGCGACGCCGTGTCGGCCGAAAAGGAATTGCGCAAGGCCCTGGAACTGGGCGTGCCCAAGGACAAGGTCGTTCCCGCCCTGTCGAATGCCCTGATGCAGCAGCAGCAATACCAGAAAGTGCTCGACCTCGCCGCCGACGCCGGCAGCGATGCCGACATGCTGGCCCTGCGCGCCGACGCCAACGCCGGCCTGGGCCGCGCCGACCAGGCCAGGGACTTGTATGCCCAGGCCCTGGCGTCGAAGCCGGGCCATGTGGCCGCACTGATCGGCTCGGCCCGCCAAGCCCTGGCGCGCAAGGACCTGGAGGAGGCCAACCGCCTGGCCGACCAGGTGGCCGCGAGCAACCCGACCGACGCCAGCGCCTGGATGTTCAAGGGCGACATGCTGCGCGCCCAGGCCAAGGCCGGGCCGGCCCTGGAAGCCTACAACCAGGTCTTGAAGCTCAAGCCGAACCACCGCTCGGCTTACGTCGAGCGCGCCTTCGTCGAGATCGCGGAAGGCAAGTTCGACGCCGCCAAAGCCGACCTCGAAGCGGCCCGCAAGATCACCCCCAACGCGCTGATGGTGGCCTACGCCCAGGCCCTGCTCGACTTCACCCAGGGCAAGCACGCGGCCGCCAAGGATGCGCTGCAAAAAATCCTGCGCGTGGCGCCCGAGCACATGCCGAGCGTGCTGATGGCGGGCGCGGTCGAGCACGCGCTCGGCTCGATGCCGCAAGCCGAGCAGCACCTGCGCAAATACCTGGCCGCCATGCCCGAGCACCGCTACGCGCGCAAGCTGATGGTGAGCACCCTGCTGAAAATGGGCCAGACCACCGAAGCGCTGACCCAGCTCACGCCGATGCTGGACTCCGGCAAGGATGACGTGCAATTGCTGGCGCTGGCCGGCGAGGCTTACATGCAGGCGCGCGACTACGGCAAGGCCACCGCCTACTTCGAGCAGGCCAGCACCCTGGCGCCGAACGCGGCCGGGCTGCGCACCTCGCTGGCACTGGGCAAGCTGGCCACCGGCGACGATGCGCGCGCGGTCAGCGAACTGGAACAATCGACCAAGCTCGACGCCAAGTCGCCCAAGGCGGCGGTGCTGCTGGTGATGACCGAACTGCGCATGAAGCGCTACGACAAGGCGCTGGTCGCGGCCAAGGCGCTGGAAGCGGCCCAGCCGGCCGACCCGATGGTGCAGAACCTCAAGGGCGGCGTGTACCTGGGCATGAACGACATGGTCAACGCCCGCGCCAGCTTCGACAAGGCGCTCGCGCTCAAGGCCGACTATTTCCCGGCCGCCGCCAACCTGGCGCAACTGGCCCTGCGCGAGAAAAAACCGGACCTGGCGAAACAGCAACTGGTGAGTTTCCTGGAAAAGGACAAGAAGAATGTCGAGGCCTACTACGCCCTGACCAAGCTGGCCCTGGCGCAAGGGCGCAACGAGGAAGCGAACCAGTGGCTGGAAAAGGCCAGCAGCGAAAATCCCGAAGCGATCGGCCCGGCGCGCACCCTGGGCGCGCACTACCTGGCCATCGGCCAGAAGCAAAAGGCGCTGACCCTGGCGCGCAAGTTCCAGGTCGCCAATCCGAAGAACCTCGACCTGCTCGACCTGCTGGGCCAGGCGCAGATCGCCAATGAGGACTTGCCCGGCGCCCTCGATACCTACGGCAAGCTGGCCGGCGCGGCGCCGAAATCGGCGATGGCGCATTTCCGCCTGGCGACCGTGCACGCGCAGATGAAGAACCTGAACGCCACCGCCGACGACCTGAAAAAGGCGCTGGCCCTGCAGCCGGACTTCGTCGATGCCCAGGTGGCCCAGGCCGACCTGGCCGCGCGCGCCGGCAAGGTCGACGATGCGCTGGCGGTGGCGCGCCAGATCCAGAAACAGCGGCCGAAGGAAGCGCTCGGCTACCAGCTGGAAGGCAATCTGTCGATGGGGCAGGGCAAGGCCGCGCCAGCGGTGGCGGCGTTCGAGAAAGCCTTCGCGCTGGCGCCGTCGAGCGCCAACCTGATCAAGCTGCACGCGGCCATGCGCGCTTCCGGCAAGGGCAAGGAAGCCGATGCGCGCCTGGCCAAGGCGGCCGCGGCGCATCCGAACGACGTGACGCTGGTCTTGTACATGGCCGAGAACGACCTGGCCGGCAAGCGCTACAAGGCCGCCATCGCCGGGCTGGAAGCGGTGCTCAAGGAGGCGCCGGCGAATGTCGCGGCGCTCAACAACCTGGCTTGGGCTTACCAGCAGGAAAAAGACCCGCGCGCGCTGAAAACCGCCGAAAAGGCCTTCGAGCTGGGCGGCAGCAGCGCGGCCGTCACCGATACCCTCGGCTGGATGCTGGTCGAGCAGGGCGATACCAAGCGCGGCCTGGCCTTGCTGCAAAAAGCGGTGGCGCTGGCGCCGGAAGCGGCCGACATCCGCTACCACCTGGCGGCCGGACTGGCGAAAAGCGGCGACAAGGCCGGGGCCAAGCGCGAACTGGAGCGGGTCCTGGCCAGCAAGGACTTTGCCCAGATCGAAGAGGCGAAGGCACTGGCCAAGTCGCTGTAAGGCCCAGGGCGCGCCAGGCGCGCGCCGGCTTGCCCGCGCCGCCAATCCCGACACCGCCATGCGCGCCAGTTCATCTGGCGCGCATGGCGGTTTTTGTGTTTTTGGGGCGGGAAACACGGGGCCAAGGGCCCAGGCCGGAGAGAACGTTTAACTTCAGCATCACAAGCAGCCGGCGCGGCGCGCGCCGCATGGCTGTTGCATATTTGCGAAGAAAAAGTTTAATTGTCTCCCTGCATTTTGCCGAGGATGTTAGGATAGCTGAGTTAGCAATATGTTACTGAATTCACTGCTTGGACAATATCTTCGGGATCATAGTCGATGGATCAGGTTCTTAATATCGTTGAAACAACTCGTTTCAATTTTCCCGCGCCGGATGCTGGCGACCTGGGCAGTCACTGTGTTTTCGCGGAAGATTATTCTGATAACATCTCCGAGATGACGATCAATACACGCAGCTTCGGGATTCGCGTTGCCGACACCGAGGAAGGACGTAACCGGGCAAGCATGCTCATCAATAAGATGTATGCCTGGCGTGGATATGCCGGTACCCATCGGCTGGAAGATAATCCCAACCAGATCACCCTGTCGGCCTTCGATGGTGGCGAAGTGATCGGCACGGTGACCCTGGGGGTCGATTCCCCGGTCGGCATCCTGGCCGACGAAGTGTTCAAGGACCATATCGACGTGTTCCGCGCGCGCGGCGCCAAGGTGTGCGAGATCAGCAAGCTCGCCTTCGACCCCACGGTGCGCTCCAAGTTCGCGCTCGGCTCCCTGTTTCATATCCTGTATATCTATGCGCACCATATTTACCAGTGCACGGATGCGTTTATCGAGATCAATCCGCGTCACCGGCGCTATTATGAGCACATGCTCGGTTTTCGCACCCAGAGCGGGGTGAGGATCAATCCGCGCGTCGACGCACCGGCCCATCTGCTCTGGCTCAGCCTCGATTTCATGGGCGCCGAGATCGAGCGCCTGGGCGGCGTGCACGACGATGCGGGTACCGAACGCTCGCTCTACCCCTATTTTTTTTCGAAGCGCGAGGAAGCCGGCATCGCCGACCGCCTGCTGTCGATCGGCTAGACCTCGGTCCGGCGAATCGGCCCCGGCGCGGCGGCATGCCTGCGGCGCTTCATTCACGCAATCGGCGGGAAGCGTGACCACGCCACCGCCTGTAACAACAGGATCGTCATGTCAACGCAAGCCCATTCCCTGGCCGCCGCCGCCCTCACCACCGTTCTTATGCTTGGTGCATTGGGCGGGTGCGGCAAAACCGAAACGCCGGCGGCCCTGCTGGCCCAGGCCAAGCAGTTCCAGCAACAGGGCGACCATGTGTCGGCCCTGATCCAGCTCAAGAACGCGGTCGCCAAAAATCCGTCCGATCCCGAGGCCCGCCTCGTGCTGGGCGAAACCTATAACAAGCTGGGCGACGCCGTCTCGGCCGAAAAGGAAGTGCGCAAGGCCATGGAGCTGGGCATGGCGCCCGAACGTACCCTGCCCGAGCTGCTGATGGCGCAACTGTTCCAGGGGCAATACCAGAAAGTCATCGACGCCACCGCCGATACCGCCTACACGGCCAACGTCACGGTACTCAGCCAGCGTGGCGCCGCCTTTTACCAGCTCGGCAAGCGCGCCGAGGCGGCCGACGCCTTCGAGCGTGCCCTCAAGCTCGATCCCGGCTACCCGGTCGCGCTGATGGGCCTGGCCAACGTGGCGCTCGCGAATGGCGACAAGGCGGGCGCGGCGCGCTATGTCGAACTGGCCGTGAGCAAGAATCCCAAGGACATGCAGAGCTGGCTGTTCAAGGGCGACTTCGAGCGCGCCGAAGGCAATCCGGCGGCCGCCCTGGCGGCCTACGACCAGGTGCTGGCGCTCGACCCCAACAGCGCCTCCGGCCACCTGCAAAAAGCCTACCTGTTCATCGCCGAACGGCGCTACGAGGAAGCGGCCGTGTCGCTGGCCGCCGCCAAGAAAAACGCGCCGAAGAACCTGATGGTCAGCTACGCCAGCGCCATGCTCGACTTCACCCAGGGCAAGCACGCGACCGCGCTCGAATCGCTGCAGCAAGTGCTGCGCGTGGCGCCCGACCACATGCCCTCGGTGTTGCTGGCCGGCGCGCTGCAGTTCACCCTCAAATCGCTGCCGCAGGCCGAGCAGCACCTGAAAAAATACCACGAAGCCCATCCCGAGAGCGATTACGCGCGCAAGCTGCTGGCCTCGACCCGCATCGCCGCCGGCGACCCCAAGGGCGCCATCGCGGTCCTGGCGCCGGTCGTGGGCGCCTCCCAGGATCCCCAGCTGCTGGCGATTGCCGGCAAGGCCTACACGGATAACCGCGAGTTCGGCAAGGCCACCGCCCTGCTGGAGCGGGCCAGCGCGCTCGACCCGAAAAAGGCGCAGCTGCGCACCGCGCTCGGCTTGAGCAAGCTGGAACAGGGCGAGGAAGCGCGCGCCCTGAGCGAACTGGAACTGGCCAGCACCCTCGACCAGACTTCCAGCGACGCCGGCGTCACCCTGGCCATGACGGCGCTGCGCCTGAACCAGTTCGACAAGGCCCTGTCCGCGCTGGCGCCGCTCGAAGCGCGCACCCCCGGCGACCCGATGATCCAGAACCTCAAGGGCCTGGCGCTGCTGGGCAAGAAGGAGCAGGCCGCGGCGCGCGCCGCCTTTGAAAAAGCGCTCAGCCTGCATCCCGATTTCTTTCCGGCGGTCGATAACCTGGCGCGCTTGGACATGCAGGCCGGCAACCTGGACGCCACCCGCCAGCGCTATGAAGCGTTTTTGGCCAAGTATCCCGACAACGTCGAGGCGCTGACCGCGCTGGGCGCCATGGCCGTGGCCCAGCGCCGCCTGGCCGACGCCAGCACCCTGCTGGAACGCGCCAACGCGGTCGACCCGGCCGCGCCCGGTCCGGCGCTGGTGCTGGCCGGGCACTACGTGCACATGGGCGCGCTGGACAAGGCCCTGGTCCTGGTGCGCAAGCTGCTGGTGGCCAATCCCGGCAGCCCGGCCGTGCTCGACCAGCTCGGCCAGCTGCAAGCGGCCAGCGGCGACAATGGCAGTGCCATGGAAACCTTCACCAAGCTGACCGTGGCCGCGCCGCAGTCGGCCGAAGCCCATTTCCGCCTCGGCTCGGCCCACGCGGCCATGGGCAACCTGCCCTCGGCCAGCGCCTCGCTCAAGCGCGCCCTGGTGCTGCGGCCCGATTACCTCGAGGCCCAGCTGGCGCTGGCTAGCGCCCACCTGCGCCAGCAACAGTTCAACGATGCGCTCGGCGTGGCGCGCGCCATGCAGAAGCAGCATCCGAAACTGCCGGTCGGCTACGTGGCCGAAGCCGACGTGCTTCTGGTCCAGCACAATGCCATGGCGGCGATCCCCTTGTACGAAAAAGCGTTTTCTCTGGGCAACAATGCCGAGTTGCTGATCAAGTTGTACGAAGCCTTGCGCATCGTCGGCAAGAGCAAGGAAGCCGATGCACGAGTGCAACAATGGCGTGCCGCCCACCCGGATGACGTCAAGCTGCCGGGTTATCTTGGAGAGCAGTATATTGCCAATAAAAAATATCAATTAGCAATAACAGAATTTGAGGCCATACTGAAGAAGGCGCCTGCCTATCCGAGCGCCCTGAACAATCTGGCGGTGGCCTATGAACTGGCGGGCGATGCGCGCGCCCTGCCGACCGCCGAACTGGCCTTCAAGGCGCTGCCCGGCAGCGCGGCGGTAATGGATACCCTGGGCTGGCTGCTGGTACAAAAGGGCGACCTGGCGCGCGGCTTGCCGCTGCTGCGCGGCGCCAGCGCCAAATTGCCGGGCGTGCCCGAGATCCGCCTGCATCTGGCCAAGGCGCTGATCCAGGCCAAGGACAAGGAGGCGGCGCGCAAGGAACTTGAGGTGTTGCAGGACAAGTACAAGCAATTTCCGCAAGGCGAGGAGGCGCGGGGCTTGCTGAAGCAACTTTAAAGCGGGCACGACGGCGAGTCGCAGCCCACCGGGCACCATTCCTGCCGGCAGCATGTGCGGGTGCGGCGCCACGCCACAGGGAGTTTTCACATGAATGCAGAGCATGATGCAGTGGAAGCGATGGGCAAGCAGCAGGCCCATCTGGAGTCGTCGTACGTGGTGGGAGCCGAGGAAGACGATCACGGCCGCCTGATCGGCAGTTTCACCGACAACGACCGCACCTTCGGGATCCGCCTGGCCGATACCGACCAGGGGCGCAATTCGGCCAGCCTCCTGATCAGTAAAATGTATGCCACGCGCGGCTACAACGTGTCCAGGATGGAACGCGACCCCAACCGCATCACCCTGTCGGCCTCGGACAAGGGGTGCCTGATCGGCACCGTGACGCTGGGGCTCGATTCCGAGCGCGGCATCCTGGCCGACGAGATTTTCCACGACCATGTCGAGGCTTTCCGCGCGCGCGGCGCGCGCCTGTGCGAAATCACCAAGCTGGCGTTCGACCCCCAGGTCAAATCCAAGGCGGCGCTGGCGGCCCTGTTCCATACCCTGTTCATCTACGCGCGCTACCTCCACAGCCGCACCGACGTGCTGATCGAAGTCAATCCGCGCCACCGGCGCTTTTACCAGACCATGCTCGGTTTCGTGGACCAGGCCGAACTGCGCCACAACACCCGGGTCGACGCCCCGGCCTACCTGATGTGGCTCAGCGTCGAGCACATGGCGCAGCAGATTGCGCGCCTGGGCGGCACCAGCAGCCATGCCGGCACCGAACGTTCGCTGTATCCGTATTTTTTCTCTTCGCGCGAGGAAGAGGGCATCGCCGGGCGCCTGATCAAGATCGGCTAGGGCGCTGCCTTGGGCACGGCCGGCTGGGCATCGTAGCGGCCCGGCGCGATGATGCCGTCCGGATCGAGCCGGGTCTTGAGCGAGTGGATGGTGGCCCAGTAGTGCGGGTCGCGGCGCACGATGGCGGCCATCATGTCGGCGCGCGCGCGGTACACTTCCAGCCCCATCGCGTGGATCTTGTCGAGCATGCGGTCGGCGCAGAAGTGGGCGCGCTTGACGCCTTCCAGGTTGCTGCGGTCGAACAGCAGGTTGATCACCGCCACCAGCGAGGTCGGGGTTTCGATATTGATGGTGATGTACAGGGTGTCGTGATAATGGCGCGCCGCCGTCTTTTTCATTTCATCGATGAACTTGGCCACGAAAGCCCCGTCCAGCGGCAGCGCCGGGTTGATGAACAGCAAACCGCAATTCGATTGGTCGAGTTGGGACGCGTTCAGGTCGGTGCGTCCGAATTTCCATAGCAAATTATCGATCGCCGCATCGGTCGGCACCCCCAGCGCCAAGGTGTGCAGGGGGCGGATGGCCGCGATCGCGGCGGCATTCGCGCGCGCGGCCGGAATGAAGCGCAGCCGGTGCGCCACCGCATAGGCGGTGTCGAGCAGCTGGTGGGTGATCGGGCGTACCCGCGCCAGGCCCTTCATGCGTTTCCGGATCTCGGCCAGGTTGGCCTTGACCTGGGCCTGGGTGCCGGTGATCGCCCCCAGGCTGGCCCATTCGCCCGGCGCGATCAAGTCCATCACGCTTTCCGCTTCGCCGAAGGCGCGCTCGGGCGTGTACCCGCATTCCTGCTCCAGGTAGCGCGTCACCCCATAGGCCAGGGTGGCGTGGGTGCGCGCGCGGTTGGCGATGTGGGTGACCGACTCGATCAAGCCTTCGCGCTTGCAATTGGCCAGCTCGTCGATAAAGGCCGGCAAATCCTCTTCGCGCCGCAGCGACAGCGACAGCGCCACCTGCTTGGGGCGCTTGGGCACGAGGCGGAAGCAGGCGCTGACGACGATGCCGAAATTGCTCTGGAAAAAGAGCCCGTCGAGGATCGGCCCCAGCCCGTAGGGATTGCTGGTGCCCAGCGGCGAGTGTTTCAGGCGCCGGAAGCCCGTGCGCAGCAGCTTGCCGTTGCCGCACACCACGGCCAGCCCGAACAAGTCTTCCTTGCGCGGCCCGAAATAGCCGACCCCGCGGTCGAGCGCATTGCCGATGATGCTGGTGGCGCGCGCCGAACCGGTGACGTTGAAGGTGAGGTTGGGATGATGCTCTTCCAGGAAGTCGTACAGCGCGCCCTGGGTCACGCCCGGACCGATCACGGCCACCGGCAAGACCCGGCCGTTGCGCTTGTCGATCGTCATGCGGATCGCGTTCAGGGCGCCCAAGTCGACCAGCAGGCTGCCGGCCATGGTGGGCGACTTGCCGCCGTAGCCGAAATTAAGGCCGGTCGAGAAGGGATACAGGGGCGTGCCGTTCTTGCGTGCCTCGCGCACCAGCTTGATCACGGCGCGCACGCTTGGCGGACGCACCTGGCCGCGCACATCGGTCGCGCGGCCGGTGATGTTATTGCTCGGGTGGTCACTCTGGGTGTAGGCCATGATTCTATTATCGCTTAAAAGCGGGCGCGCAAAAGCAAACGACCCGAGCGCTTGACGCGATCGGGTCGTTCTCGACACACTGCGCGCACCGGCCCTGGCCAGCCCGGCGCGCGCACCGGTCTTACTTGGCAGCCTTGCGGCGCGAAGCGGCGCCCAGGGCCAGCAGGCCCAGGCCGATCAAGACCATGCTGCCTGGTTCAGGCACGGCACGCACTTCCGAAGCGATCGAGTTCGATGCCTGGTTGATGGTCAGCTTGTAGGTACGGCCGCCGGTCAAGGTCACCAGGTTCGACAGGATCGTGCCCGAGCTTTCCTTGATCGAATTTTGCGAAATGTCGCTTGAGGTCACGCCGTCGTTGATCTCGGCCGGGCTCCAGTTCATGATCGTGGTCGAGATATTGCCGATCACTTCCTGCAGCGACAGCGTCCAGCTGATGGTGCCCAGCGAGGAACCGTTCACGCCAGCCATCGCATTGACGAACGCGGCCACATAAGCGTTGAAGCCGAGCGCGAACTTCGCTTGCAGCGTCGTGCCGACGCTGAAGGTGGTCACTGCGGTCGCCGAGTTGGCGATGGTGGCGTTCGCGCTGCCGGCGTTACCTGGCGACATCACGGACGAATCGGCACGGGTCAGGCCGTTGGCGCCGGTCACGCCCAGCGCGGTGCCGGCGATGTACATATCGCCCAGGGCGTAGTTACCGTTCGGTGCCGGGAGGTGCGCCGTGAAGTTGTTTTCCACGCCGCCTGGATAGTTACCGATTGGCATGCCCGCGCCGCACGATGGACCCGCGCAACGGTTCTGGACATCGACCGTGCCACCGATGGTGGTGCTGAAGATGTTGCCCAGGCCGGCGCCGGTGCCTTGCGCATTGTTGAAGTTCGAATTCGCGGTGCCGGTGCGGTTTTCGTTCTGGATCACGATGCCGTTGGTCACTGGCGCATTGTTCGAGTTCAGGATGATCAGGCCGGTGATGGCCAGGTCGGCCATGCCCATGGTCGCTGCGGACACTGGGGCGACGACGAACGCTGCGGAAACGGCTGCGGCAGCGATGTATTTTGTCAATTTCATATTGGTTCTCCCGGATTATGTTTGTTGATCCTACGCGCCTTGATGTAAGCAGGACTCGTGCCAGAAGAGGCTATTTGTTTTAAATCAATGGCTTAAGCTGTTTTTTATGGCTGTTGCATGAGGGGGTGTAAGGAAAACCGACAGGCGGGACGCGGATTAATCTTTACGAGGAGAAATAAAAGCCTTGTGAAACAGATGTCTTGTTAATAATAGCGGTGGCATGCGCAGCCAGTTTCCCCGGATATACAATAAAAAGCGCGCGGCGCCGCTCCAGCGGTCGGCGCAGCTGGGGTGCATGGGCAGCAGGGCGCGCAGGAACAGGCTGTCCATCAGGGCCAGCAGCGCCGTGCCGGGCCCGGCCGCGCGCGTGGCGGCCAGGACTGGTTCCGGCAGCGGCGTGTGCAGCAGGCGCGCGCAGTAGCGCAGGGCATAGAACAGGGGACGGCCCAGTTGCAGTTCGGCGGCGCGCGCCGGCAGCGCATCCCAGAAACCGGGCGTGCCGCCCAGGCTCGCCAGCAGGCGGTGCAGGTCGAGCAGGTCGCGCAGGCCGTGGTCGAACTCGCCGTCGTAGAACAGGTGCACGGCGCTGTGCAGCACCATGTCGGCCGGGGCCAGCACCTGCACTGGCGCCTGGCCCGCTGGCGCTGCGGCGGGCAGGGCCACGGCGGCGGCGCGCAGCCTGGCCGGATCGGGCCGCACGCGTGCCGTTTCCGGCAAGATCGCGTGGTGCACATCGATCACGCTGGCGCGCCGCGCATGCTTCATCGGCGGCAATTCGTGCATCCAGGTACGGTAATAGCGCTGGTCGTAAGCGTCTTGCGCCACCGTGGACCAGCCGTGCAGCATCAGCGCCGCCTCCACCTGGGCCAGGCGGTCCTTGGGCACCAGGATGTCGATGTCGGAAAACAGCCGTCCGCGCGCCGCCGCCAAGCCCGCCATGGCGTAGGCGCCGCCCTTGAGCAGGATCAGCGGCACGCCGCTGCCGGCCAGCGCCGCGCCGATCTGCGCCACTTCGAAGCGCACCGCGTTGGCGTGGCGTTCGGCATGCACGCCGGCCCAGTCGAGGTGGCGGCGGGCCTGGGCCGGAATCGCGCCGGCCACGCCGTGTTCGTCGAGCAAGCCGTGCAGGCTGGCTTCCAGGCGGGCGCTGGCGGCCTGGCGCAGCAGCAAGTCCCATTCGGCCAGGCTCAGGGCCGCGCCGCGCGCGGGGTCGCGCAACAGTTGCAGCAGCAGCGGTACGGCGATCGGGGTGAGGCGCGCGGCCGCCATCAGGGTGTGCCCGCCAGTTGCTCGAACACGGCCACTGCCTCGTCCAGCGCGCTGTAAGTGAAATCGATGCAGCGCGTGCGCGCCACCAGATCGCCCAGGGTGGCAAAGCCGCGCGCGCCCAGCACGCTGTAGTTAAAGCCGTTTTCGGCCACGCGCATGAAGGCGCGCGCCGGCGCCACCTCCAGCAAGGTCGTGGCCGCGCCCGCTGAATACTTTGGAAACACGATCCAGCCCGGGCGCGCCAGTTCGGCGGCGCGCGCGATGCTGGCGGCCGGCGCCTTCAGGTGCGCCACCGTGCCCTTGGTGGTGTCGGGTACGGGGCGGCTGATGACGGCGTCCGGCTGGTAGCGCCGCATCACCTCGATCGAGCCGTTTTTCAGGCTGATCGGGCGCGGCAGCGGCGCCAGCAAGCCATCCTCGGGCCGCACCAGCGCCAGTTCGTCCGACAGCAGGCGCCAGCCGCGGCTGACCAGGGCCGCGCACAGGGTGCTCTTGCCGGAACCGGGCGGGGCCGGCAGGATGGCGGCGCGTCCCTGCTTTTCGACCACGGCCGCGTGCAGGATCAGATAGCCGTGGGCGCGGCTCGACACGCACCAGTTCATGCCCCACTCGAACATGGGAAACGCTTGCGCGGCCGGCAGCGGCAGGAAGGGCACCATGCCATCGTAGACGAAGCGCGCCAGCGGCTTGTACCAGCGCCGCAGCGAGGGCGGCGGCGCGACGTCGACGTGGAAGTCGGCAAAGCCATTGTTTTCCAGCAGGGGATAGTCGCCGTACAGCAGGTGCAAGCCATCGGCCACGCTGGCGAAGGGACTGTGCACGCGGGTCACGAAGGCGCCGGTTTGCAGGTCGATGCTGCCGTCGCGCAAGCGGCGGCCCAGTTCGGCGCGGCTGAGCGCGCTCAGAGTCGTCATGGATGCGCGGCGATCAGGGCGATGCCCGCCAGCTGGTCGAGCAGGGCTTGCAGCGCGCCATCGGCATCCTCCTCGTCCGCGGCGCCCAGGGCCAGGCGCAGCGCCGCCACGCTGTGCGCGCCGGCGCGCACCGCCAGCAGCACTGCCAGGGCATCGGCGTCGAGCAGATGGGTGTCGCCGCTGAGGTCGTTAAACAGGACCGCTTCCTGGTCCCAGCTGCGGTAGCGCAGGGATTGGCCGGGAAGGACGTGCCAGGACAGGGCGGGCGGCATGAGGTCGGAAAGGCGGGCGCGCGTGGCGCCGGCGCCGTGCAGGCTAGTGATGGAAGGTGGTTTTCAGGTAAGCGACGATATCGTCGCCATACCATTTGACGCCCGCCGTCGGTGCGTAATAGCCCAGCTTGCCACCACCGGTGGTCTGGTACTCGCGCCAGATGTTGCGCAACTGCGCTTCGGTCAGCACGGTCGAGCGTCCAGTCAGGATGTTCAGGTAGGCGGCGAGCACATGGCTGGCCACATTGTGCGGATCGATATCCTCGCTCTTGAACGGCCCCTTGCCGTCAAGCGCGTTCTTGTTGCCGTTGCTGGTGAACACATCCATCAGCGCCAGGTTGCCCAGCGCGGTCTGGTTGGCGTTGACCGGGAAGATATCCTTGAAGGTGCGGCTTGACGTCGCCGTCGGGCTGGCCGGCCAGCCGGATGGGTTGTTGGCGTAAAAGCCCGGCGAATTGCCGCCGCAGGTCAGGGGATTGTCAGGCCGGTGGCTCGATTGCAAGCCGTTCGACAGCGAGCCGGACGGCGAGGCGCAGGTGGTGGCGGCCATGCCGGGCTGGCTGGCCAGGGTCATCAGGACCCCGGAGACGCCCAGGCTTGTCCGCGTGAAGCGGCGTCGCGCGCTGCCCGTTGCCGACAAGCCCGCTTGCGGCTGGGCTGGTTCGCCGCTGGGGCGGTCCTGTTGCTGATTGGTAGTCACGTCAGTTTCCTCGAATTGAACGGCATCGTCAGGCGATGCCCCGTCAGGCGTGCACGATGCCAGGGCAATCAATGCAATTTCCATACCATCGCCGCGCAGCGCTACAAAAATATGATGTAGATCAAAGGCTTGACGACTGGGTGTGTTAGCGGTCCAGCCATCGTGCGGTCCAGCCTGTAAAAAAACCCGACATACTGTCTTCTGCGCAAGTATTCCACGACTTGCACGCCTTGTCGACCTTTAGAAGAAGCTTTCCGGAATCACCAGCACGTCGCCCGGACGCATGTAGATATTCGCCGAAATATCGCCCTGCTTGATCAGGTCGTTCAAGCGCACCGCCAGTTTTTCCGACTTGCCATCGATCTTGCGGATGATGATGGCCTTGTTGCCCGAAGCAAATTCGGTGACGCCGCCGACCGCGATCAGCACATCCATCAGCGACATGTCGCGCCGGTACGCCAGCGCTTGTGGACGGGCGGCCTGGCCGATCACGCGGATCTGCTCGCTGTAATTGCCGACGAAACTGGTCACGATCACCGTCACCACCGGTTGCTGGATGTATTTTTCCAGCGCTTTTTCGATATCGCGCGCCAGGGTGGTCGAGGTCTTGCCGCTGGCCTGCAAGTCTTCCACCAGCGGGGTGGTGATCTTGCCGTCCGGACGCACCGGCACCGAGGTCGACACTTCCGGATTGCGCCACACCACGATATTGACGCTATCGCCCGGGCCGATCAGGTATTCCTGGGTGCTGGCGGGCAGGGGATCGGGTACCACGGTCGAGACCGGGGATGCGCAGCCGCCCAGCAACAGTGCGGACAGCGCCAGTGCGCTGCCGCCCAGCCATGTCATCGTATGCGATTTGAAGGTGTTCACCTGGTTTCCTTTATGCGGACAGCGCCCGAATTGAAATACTGTAATGCAATTTTAATTACAACAGTTTCTATTTTAGCATGAAGTTTTTTAAGCGAAAGGGTGGCCGCGATTTTTGTTCTTCACGGTGTTGTTTGTTGTAACAAGGCACGCACATGGCTGACCGGGATCGCATAGCTGATCCCGCTCGGATTGGTGATCGCGTTTTCCTTCAAGCCCTTGACGAATACCATGTTCAGCACCGCCAGCACCGTGCCGGTATCGGGATCGTAGACCGGGCTGCCGCTGTTGCCGGGGTAGGCCGTGCCGTCGAGCTGGTAGATGGGGGCGGGCGCGCGCGCCAGTTGCGCAATCGCGCGCGCATCGAGCTTGCGCGAACTGACCGAGGGCATCACCAGCGGGGTGATGGCCGACAGCATGGCGCGGTGGGTGACCGGATGCAAGCCGAGCACCATGCCGAGCGGAAAACCGGTGAACGCCAGCGCCTGGCCTTCCTCGACGTTGGCGCCATCGCCCAGGCGCAGGGCCGGCATGGGCGAGCCCGCCAGGCGCAAGTGGGCCAGGTCGTGCAGGCGGTCGAGCGCGGCCAGCTTGGCCGGACGGAAATCGACCTTGTCGCCGCGGGCGATGACGATGCCCAGCGTTTCATTGTGCTCGCTGTCGAGCGTCTCGGGAATGGCGTGCGCATTGGTGACCACGCTCAAGCCGTCGCCGGTGACAAAACCGGTGGCCGCGAACACGATCGCCGGGCTGCGGGTGGGCTGGTAAGTGCCGATCCCGACCACGGAAGGCTTGACCGACTGGATCACCTGGCCGAAGCTGGCGCAAGGCGCCGGCCCGCTGGCCGCCAGGGATAAAACGGCCGCGGCAGCGACGCTGCTTGATGCGCGCAAAAGGAGGGAAGTAGCCATGCGCCGACAGTACCCGATTGGCGTCGCGGCAACAACTAGTTTCATTCACGCAAAGCCGTCAATGATGGCCGCTTCGCCACTGTTGTAATTTCAGCTTCGCGGCCACGTTTTCTTTAGTTTTTTGCCTATCAATGTGCGAAACTCTTTGCGAGGGGCAACAGGATTAGTCGACTTGTCATGGAATACACGAGTAATGCCGTAAACAATTGTTGAACGTATACTAGCGTTAGCGAATTTACTATCAGCAAGCATCGGATTCCTGTATCATATGATTATTAATCAATGCCTTGGGGTAATTTATTGACGCGCTTGCTGAGCTGTCGCAATGAATTGCTTTTTGTGCATCCGACAACACTTTGGCTGGCGCTTTGCGGCACCGGGCGCCCCGCGTTCGTCCGCGGAGCTGGCGGCCTGGGCCACCCTTGCGGGACGCCCTTTATTGGCGAGATTGACGCGATGGCAGAACTGCAGGCCCTACTGACGAACTTCCTGAAAGCGATCTGGAAATACCGCTGGTATGCGGTCGTCATTTCCTGGATCGTGGCCCTGGTCGGCTGGGCGGTGGTGTACCGGCTCCCCAACGAATACCAAGCCTCGGCGCGCGTCTACGTCGACACCCAGAGCATCCTGCAACCATTGCTGTCCGGCATGACCACCGTGCCGAACGTCGACCAGCAGGTGGCCTTTATGCGGCGCACCCTGATCAGCCGTCCCAACGTCGAGCGCGTCATGCGCATGGTCGACCTCGACATCAAGGCCTCCACTCCCAAGGAAAACGAAAAGCTGGTGGATGACCTGATGGCGCAGATCAGCATCGGCGGCACCGAGCGCGACGACATTTACACGATCTCGTACAAGAATTCCAATCCCAAACTGGGCAAGGATATCGTGCAATCGCTGCTGACCATTTTCGTCGAAGGCAGTTTTGGCGGCAAGAAGCAGGATTCCGAAAAAGCCGTGCAATTCATCGACGACCAGATCAAGAATTACGAAGAAAAACTGGTCCAGGCCGAAAACGCGCTCAAGGAATTCAAGATCAAGCACCTGGGCATGCTGCCGCGTGGTGGCGGCGGCGACTTTACCGCCAACATGACCCAGATCGAAGACTTGCTCAACCAGGCGCGCCTGGAACTGACCGAAGCCGAGCAGGCGCGCAATGCCATCAAGCGCCAGATCGCCGGCGAGGAACCGGCCCCGCTGACCGCGCCCGAAGCATCAACCGTGGCCAACCCCGAACTCGACGCCCGCATCGCCGCGCTCAACAAGAACCTGGACAGCCTGCGCATGCAGTACACCGACGCCCATCCGGACATCGTCTCGGCACGGCGCCTGATCGCCCAGCTGGAAGCGCGCAAGCTCGACGAAGCCAAGCGCAACAAGCGCAACAACGACCCCGGCGCCAACTACAGCCCCATGCTGCAGCAAATGAACGTGGCCCTGTCGGTGGAAGAAGCGCGGGTGGCCTCGCTCAAGGCCCGCGTGGCCGAATACGGATCGCGCGCGGCGCGCCTGCGCGCGCAGAGCAGCAACGCGCCCGAAGTCGAGGCCCAGCTGGCCCAGCTCAACCGCGATTACCTGATCAACAAGGAAAACTACGAAAAGCTGGTTGGCCGGCGCGAAGCGGCCAAGCTCTCGGGCGACCTCAGTTCGGCCACCGACATGCTGACCTTCCGCGTGATCGACCCGCCGACCGTGCCGTCGACGCCATCGGGCCCGAACCGCCACCGCCTGTTCTCGTTCGTGTTCGCCGGCGCGCTGCTGGCCGGCCTCGGCGTCGCCTTCCTGATGAGCCAACTGCGCCCGACCTTCATGAGCCAGGGCACCCTGCGCGACGTCACCGGCATTCCTATCCTGGGCAGCATCAGCATGAACTGGACCAACGAACAAAAGGTCATGCGCACCAAGCGCCTGTACGCCTTCGGCGCGGCGGTGATCGTCCTGTTCGGGGCCTACGGCGGCGTGATGGCGGCCCTGTTTGTACGACCGCTGCTCTGATGCGGCCTTCACTGGAGAGAACAGCGTGAGCATTATCGAAAAAGCGGCCAGCCGCATCGAACACAAGAAGGGCGAGCCGCAGGACGCGCCGCCCGCGCCGGCAGCCGCGCACCCGGCCGCCCCGGTCGCCGCCGCCATCGCCGAGGCACCTGCCGCCGCACCGGTGCACGCGCCTACCGCCGTGCCTACCGCTGTGCCTACCGCCGTGCCTACCGCCGTGCCGCGCCGCACCAGCAACCACGTCGAACTCGACCTCGAACGCATGCACGCCATCGGCCTGGTGACGGCCGCCGGCGGGCGCACCACCCTGGTCGAGGACTTCCGCATCATCAAGCGGCCCTTGCTCAAGCGCGCGTTCGCGGCGCGCGGGCCCGGCGAAAAGCCGGGCAACCTGATCATGGTCACCAGTTCCCTGCCGGGCGAAGGCAAGACCTTTTGCTCGATCAACCTGGCCATGAGCATCGCCATGGAACTGGACCACACGGTACTGCTGATCGACGCCGACGTGGCCCGTCCCTCGGTACTGCGCACGCTTGGCCTGCCGGCCCACCGCGGCCTGATGGACATCCTGCTCGACGACAAGCTCGACATGGCCGACGTCATGTTGCGCACCAACGTGAACACCCTGAGCATCCTGCCGGCCGGCAGCAACAACCCGCGCGCCACCGAACTGCTGGCCAGCCAGGCGATGAGCACCTTCGTCTACGAAATCGCCAACCGCTACCCCGACCGTATCGTCATTTTCGATTCGCCGCCGCTGCTGCTTACCAGCGAAGCGCACGTGCTGGCCAGCCACATGGGCCAGATCGCGCTGGTGGTCGAAGCCGAGGGCACGACCCAGCACGCGGTCAAGGAATCGCTGCGCCAGCTGGAGGGCTGCAGCAATGTGAACCTGATCTACAACAAGACGCGCGAATTCCCCGGCACCGAAACGTATGACTACCACTATGGCTAAGCGTGCGTCCGGACGCCGCCGCGCCGTCGTCGTTCCCGCGGCGCTGGCGGCCCTGCTGGCCGCGCCATCGAGCCGCGCCGAGTGGAAGTTCACGCCCACGGTCGACCTGCGCGAGACGTACACCGACAACGTGGCGCTCACCCGCGCCGACGAGGCCAAAAGCCGCTTCGTGACGGAACTGACGCCCGGCTTCAGCCTGTTGAACAAGGGCCCGCGCCTGAACCTGTTTGCCAACTACAAGCTGCACTACTACGCGTTCGACGACAACGACGTGGAAGGCGTGCGCCACGCCCAGTCGCAGCTGCGCGCGGCGGCCAAGGCCACCGTCATCGGCGACCTGCTGTTTCTCGACGCCGACGGCGCCATCGGCCAGCAAGCCGTATCGGCCTTCGGCCCGCAGGTCAACAGCAACGGCTACGCGAGCGCCAACCGCGCCAACGTCAAGACCTGGCGCATCAGCCCCTACCTGCTGCACCGCTTCGGCAGCAGCGCCACGGCGGCGGTGCGCTACACCCACGATTCGGTCGACGCCGGGCGCATCGGCTTTGGCGACAGCAGCAGCGAGGTGCTGACCATGAACCTGAACAGCGGGCGCACCTTCCGCCGCGTCGGCTGGGGCGTGCAGTACAGCGGCCAGCGCGTGGACGACAGCATCGCGCCCAAGTCGAACGTCAAGATGGTGAGCGCGAACGCGCGCTACCGCCTGGGCCAGGAGTTCAACCTGACCGCCAGCGCCGGCTACGACGAATACGATTATCAGTCGGGCGGCGAGCCGACCAAGGGCCGCTTCTGGCAAGGCGGCATCGAATGGACCCCGACCTCGCGCACCAGCCTCGTGGCCGGCGGCGGCAAGCGTTACTACGGCAATACCTACAACCTGCGGGCGCTGCACCGCAGCCGCCGCACGGTGTGGAGCATCAACTACAGCGATTCGGTGACCACCACCCGCTCGCAGCTGCTGCTGCCGGCTACCATCGACACCGCCTCGATGCTGGACCGCCTGTTCACCGCGCAGATTCCCGACCCGGCCAAGCGCGCGCAGGCGGTCGACGCCTACATCCGCTCCACCGGCCTGCCGTCCGCGCTGGCCGACAGCATCAACTACTTCAGCAACCGCTACATCTTGCAGAAGCAGTTCCAGGCCTCGGTCGCGCTCAACACGGCGCGCACCACCTTGATACTGAGCGGTTTTGACAACCGGCGCGAAGGCCTGTCGCTGATCCAGACCGACAGCCTGCTCACCGGCCCTGCCAGCGCGCGCATCAACGACGACACCACCCAGCGCGGCGGCAGCGCGCTGTGGAACATGCGCCTGACCTCGCGCAGCGGGATCAACGCCTCGTGGACCACCTCGCGCACGCAATCGCATGCCACCGGTTTGTCGAGTAAGAATGCAGCCTTGCGACTGGCCGTGACGCGCCAGTTTTCGCCCAAAGTGCGGGGCGCCTTCGAGGCGCGCCGCGTGTCCGGTACCACGACCGACCAGGTCGCGTCGTACCGCGAGAACGCCTTAACGGCCTCTCTGTCCTTGCAGTTCTAGCGGAAATCGAGTCAGCGATGTATGAAACTTATTATGGGCTGAGCGACAAGCCCTTCCGGCTGCGGCCGGACCCCCATTTTTTCTTTGCCAGCAAAGGCCACAAGCGCGCCATGGCCTACCTCGAGTACGGCCTGTCGCATGGCGAAGGCTTCATTGTCATCACGGGTGAAGTCGGCGCCGGCAAGACCACCCTGGTGCGCAACCTGTTCAAGCAAATGCCGTCCGAGCAGATCGTGGCCGCCCACATCGTCAACACCCATCTCGATGCGGACGACACCCTGCGCACCGTGGTCGCCGCCTTCGGCCTGCCGTACGAAAACGCCAGCAAGACCGCGCTGCTGGAGCGTCTCGAACAATTCCTGCGCGCCTGCGACCAGGATGGCAAGCGCGCCTTGCTGGTGGTCGACGAAGCGCAGAACCTGACCCCGCGCGCGGTCGAGGAATTGCGCATGCTGTCGAACTTCCAGACCGACGACAAGTCGCTGCTGCAAACCTTCCTGCTCGGCCAGCCGGAGTTTCGCACCACCTTGCACAGCGCCGGCATGCAGCAGCTGCGCCAGCGCATCACGGCCAGCTATCACCTGGGGCCCATGGATGGGCCGGAAACCCAGGCCTACGTCGAGCACCGCCTGCATACGGTCGGATGGAAGGACGATCCCTCGTTTTCCCCCGGCGCGCACGCGGCCATCTTCGACTACAGCGGCGGCATTCCGAGGAAGACCAACGCCCTGTGCGACCGCCTGCTGCTGATGGGCTACCTGGAAGAGATGCACTCCTTTACCGAAGCCGATGTGAATGAAGTGGTGCGCGACATCCGCCAGGAATACGAACTGCCGCCCGAAGCGGTGCGCGAGCAGGCTGCCGCCGCCCTGCGCGGCGTGGCCTCGATCGGCACCCTGGACAACCCGGGCTACCTCGACGAGCGCATTCTCAAGATGGAAAAGTCGATGGCCTCGGTGCTGGCGATCCTTAAAAAAGTCGTCAGCACATTGCCGGCGCTGTCCCACCCCGCGCCGGATCACCACACCACGGACCATCACGAATGAACGACCGCCTGCATCCCGCCGCCATGCCGCGCGCGCTCGGCCAACCGATCCGCAATGCGATGACGATCGATGTCGAGGATTACTTCCAGGTGTCGGCTTTTGCGCCCATCATCGCGCGCGAGTCCTGGCCTGCGCGCGAATGCCGGGTCGAAGCGAACGTCGAACGCATCCTGGCGATCCTGGCCGACGGCGGCGTGCACGCCACCTTCTTCACGCTGGGCTGGATCGCCGAACGCTATCCCGACATGGTGCGCCGCATCGTCGCCGGCGGCCACGAACTGGCCAGCCACGGCTACGGCCACCTGCGCGCGTCCGACCAGACCCGCGCCGAATTCGCCGACGACGTCGGGCGCAGCAAGGCCCTGCTGGAAGACATCGGCGGCCAGGCCGTGCTGGGCTACCGCGCGCCGAGTTTTTCGATCGGCAGCGCCAACCTGTGGGCACTCGACGTGCTGCACGACGCCGGCTACCGCTACAGCTCCAGCATCTACCCGATCCAGCACGACCACTACGGCATGCCGGACGCGCCGCGTTTCGCCTTCTATCCGAACGGACCGGATGGCCTGCTGGAAGTGCCGATCACCACCGCCATGCTGGGCCAACGCAAGCTGCCGGCCGGCGGCGGCGGCTACTTCCGCCTGCTGCCTTACAGCCTGTCGCGCTGGATGATGCGGCGCGTGAACAGCGACGACGGCCAGCCGGCGATCTTCTACTTCCATCCATGGGAGCTCGATCCCGGCCAGCCGCGCCCTGAAGGGGCCAGCCTGAAAACCCGTTTCCGCCATTACGTCAACCTGCAACGCATGGAAGGGCGCATCAAGCAGCTCACGCGCGATTTTGCCTGGGACCGCATGGACCGTATTTTCTTAGGGACTAAATGAGTTCAAACACCGACGCCGTGCAGGACCGCCCCGCCACCGCCAGCACCGCCGCCACCGTGCACCTCCTGCGCGCCGGCGACACGCGCGACATGGCGCGCTGGGACGCCTTCGTGGCCGCCTGTCCGGAAGCGACCTTCTTCCACCGCGCCGGCTGGCAAACCATCATCGGCCGCGTGTATGGCCACAAGACCTGGTTCTACTACGTGGAGCAGGATGGCCAGATCGTCGGCGTGCTGCCGCTGGCCGAGATCAAGAGCCGCCTGTTCGGGCATTCGCTCGGATCGCTGCCGTTCTGCGTGCTCGGTGGCGTGGCCGCGACACTTGATGCCGCCCGTCCGCTGCTCGACGCCGCCGCCGACAAGCTGGCCGCGCAGCTCAAGGTCGGCCATCTGGAATACCGCAACCTGCTGCCGGCGCACACGGGCGACCCGGCCTGGCACCAGAAGGAACTGTACGTCACCTTCCGCAAGGCGATTAGCGCCGACGACGACGAGAACATGAACGCCATCCCGCGCAAGCAGCGCGCCATGGTGCGCAAGGGGATCAAGTGCGGCTTGAGCGCGGAAATCGACCAGGGCGTGGACCGCTTCTTCATCGCCTACGCCACCAGCGTGCACCGCCTGGGCACGCCGGTGTTCCCGAAAAAATACTTCGCCGTGATCAAGGAAGTCTTTGGCGAAGAATGCGAAATCCGCATCATCGTCAAGGATGGCGCGATCGTGGCCGGGGTGCTGAGCTTTTACTTTCGCGACGAAGTGCTGCCTTACTACGGCGGCGGCATGCCGGCCGCGCGCGAATTCGCCGGCAATGACTTCATGTACTGGAACCTGATGCAGGCCGCTAGCGCGCGCGGCGCCCGCATCTTCGACTTCGGCCGCAGCAAGCTCGGTACCGGCGCCTTCGACTTCAAGAAGAACTGGGGCTTTTCGCCGACGCCGCTGGCCTACGAATACCGCCTGTACGAGTCGACCGAACTGCCCGACAACAACCCGCTCAATCCCAAGTACCAGCTGTTCATCAAGCTGTGGAAAAAGATGCCGCTGGCGCTGGCCAATCTCCTCGGCCCGCACATCGTCAAGAGCCTGGGCTGAGCGTGGACGACCTGCTGCTGCTGATCCACCGGATTCCCTACCCGCCCAACAAGGGCGACAAGATCCGTTCGTATCATCTGCTCAAGCACCTGGCGCGCCACTACCGGGTGCACCTGGGGACCTTTGTCGACGACCCCGACGACTGGCAGCACCTGCCGCGCGTGCAGGCCCTGTGCGCATCAAGCCACTTCGCGCGCCTGGACCCGACCCGGGCGCGCGCGCGCAGCCTGGGCGCGCTGCTGGCCAACCGCTCGCTCTCGCTCGACTACTACCGCGACAAGGGCATGCGCGAGTGGGTCGCTGCCACCATGGCGGCCAACAAGGTCGAACGCATCCTGGTGTTTTCCTCGGCCATGGCGCAGTATGCCGAGCCGTATCCGCAGGCACGCCGCGTGGTCGATTTTTGCGATGTCGATTCGGACAAGTGGCGCCAGTACGCCGCGCAGAAATCCTGGCCCATGAGCATGCTGTATGCGCACGAAGCGCGCCAGCTGCTGCGCTACGAGCGCAAGGTGGCCTCCGAGTGCGCGGCCGCGCTGTTCGTGTCGGCGCCGGAAGCGGCGCTGTTTCGCCAGCTCGCGCCCGAAAGCGCCGAGCGCACCGGTTTTTTCAATAACGGCGTCGATACCGACTACTTCACGCCGCACGCCGACTATCCGAATCCCTTCATCGCCGGCCAGCAGGCGCTGGTGTTTTGCGGCGCCATGGATTACTGGCCGAACGTGGACGCGGTGACCTGGTTCGCGCGCGAGATTTTCCCGGCCGTGCTGGCGCGCCATCCGGCGGCGCAATTCGTCATCGTCGGCGCCCGCCCCGCGCCGGAAGTGCTGCAACTGGCCGCGCTGCCCGGCGTGTCCGTCACCGGCACCGTGCCCGATGTGCGCCCGTACGTCGCGCACGCGGCCCTGTGCGTGGCGCCGCTGCGGATCGCGCGCGGCATCCAGAACAAGGTGCTGGAGGCCATGTCGATGGCCAAGACGGTGGTGGTCTCGCCGCAGGCGCTCGAAGGCATCGCCGCCGAGCCGGGACGCGACCTGCTGCTGGCCGCGGACGCGCCGCAGTTTGTTGCTGCCATCGGCCAGGCCCTGGATGCGGCGCGCCCCGCGATGGGCCGCGCCGCGCGCCACGCCGTCGAAACCCAGTATGGCTGGTCCAGCAACCTGGCGCCGGTTGTCTCCCTGTTAGAACAGATGTCCGTCGAAAGCGCATAGTGGAACAAGGCATGACCCTCAACCCGGCGCGCCCGGCCCAGTCCTATTTGCCGCAATTGCTCCTGATCGGCGCCGTGCTGCTGTTTCCCTTCCTCGCCTACTTCGAGACGGCGGCCTCGATCGTCGGCATCTGGGACAGCTCCGGCACTTTTGCGCACGGCTATGTGATCCTGCCGATCAGTCTCTGGCTGATCTGGGGCCGGCGCGACGCGCTGCGCGCCATGCCGGTGCGGCCGTGGTGGCCCGCGCTTGTCCTGCTGGCTGGCTGCGGCGCCGCCTGGCTGCTCGGCGAAATGGGCGAAGTGCAGATCGTGCGCCACTACGCCTTTGTCGCCATGCTGCCTTTGAGCGCGCTGGCGATCCTCGGTTTGCCGATTGCGCGCAGCCTGGCCTTTCCGCTGGCGTTCATGTTGTTCGCGGTGCCCTTCGGCGATGTGTTCATCGAACCGCTGATCGGCATGACCGCCAACTTCACGGTCGACGCCCTGATCGCCACCGGCATTCCGGTTTTCCGCGAAGGGAACAACTTCAGTATCCCGACCGGCAACTGGTCGGTGGTGGAAGCCTGCAGCGGCGTGCGCTACCTGATTTCATCGGTGACGCTCGGCTGCCTGTACGCCTACCTGACCTACCGCACCACCTGGCGCCGCGCGCTGTTCATCGCCGCCTCGATCATCGTGCCGATCTTCGCCAACGGCGCGCGCGCCTACCTGATCGTGATGATCGGCCACCTGAGCGGCATGACCCTGGCGGTCGGCTTCGATCACCTGATTTACGGCTGGGTGTTCTTCGGCTTCGTGATGTTCCTGCTGTTCTGGATCGGCGCCATCTGGCGCGAAGATATCGCTCCCGCCGCCGATGCGGCCGCGGCGCCGGCCGTGCCGGATGCACCGCCGGCGCCGTTGAACAAGCTGCTGCCAGCCGCGCTGGCGGTCATCGCCTGCGTCGGCATCTGGCCCGCTTATAACTACTACCTGGAAAAGACCGAGCCGGCGCCGGCGCCCGTGGTGCTGACCGAAGTGGCTACCAGTGCGCCGCGCGGCCCCGCCTTTGTCGACTGGACCCCGGCCTTCCCGACCGCGAGCGCCGAACTGCAGCAGTTCCACGCGCCGGATGGCCAGCCGGTCGGCTTCAAGCTGCTGTACTACCGCAAGCCGCCCGAAGGCACCAAGCTCATTTCCACCACCAACCGCCTGTCGCCGGTCAAGGACCCTGTGTGGCGCACCATCACCACCGTCGTGCGCGACGAAGCGATCGGTGCGCGCGGCCTGCGCCTGCGCGAGAGCAGCATGTCCGGCCCGAGCGGCAAGATGCTGGTGTGGCACTGGTACTGGATCGACGGCAGCACCACCAGCAACGACTACGCCGGCAAGCTGCTGCAAATCCGCCAGAAGCTGCTGCATGCCAGCGACGACGGCGCCGCCGTGATGATTTTCGCGCCGTACGATGAAAATCCGGAACCGGCGCGGGTGGCGATGCGCGCCTTCCTCAAGGGCGACCTGGCCGCCATCGAGGCCGCGCTGGCGGCCAACACGAGGCATTGATGACCGACATTCCCCTCGTCGTCCACCTGATCTACCGGCTCGATTTCGGCGGCCTGGAGACCTTGCTCGTCGAGCGCATCAACCGCATGCCGGCCGCGCACTACCGCCACGCGGTGGTGTGCCTGACCGATTACACGGCGTTCGCCGACAAGATCACCAAGCCCGGCGTGGAACTGTTCGCCCTGCACAAGCAGCCCGGTTTGTCGCTCGGCACCCACGGCGCACTGTGGAAGCTGCTGCGCCGCCTGTGCCCGGCCATCCTGCATACTTACAACCTGTCGGCGCTCGAATACGCGCCGGCCGCCATGCTGGCCGGGGTCCCGGTGCGCATCAACGGTTTGCACGGGCGCGACGCGGGCGATCCGCAAGGACGCAACCGCAAGCACAACATGCTGCGCCGCCTGATGCTGCCGTTTTACGATTGCTGCTACGCCAATTCGGCCGACATGCTGGCCTGGAACCGCAGCGTGATCGGCGTGGCCAGGAACAAGAGCCGCTTGCTGGCCAACGGCATCGACGCCGACAAATTCCATCCGCAAGGCGGAGCGCTGCGCCAGTCCGGGCCGGAGACGATTGTCATCGGCACCGTCGGCCGTATCCAGGATGTGAAGGACCATGCGACGCTCCTGCGCGCCTTTGTGTTGCTGCACGCGCGCCTGCCGCAGGTGCGCCTGGCGATTGTCGGCGGCGGCCCGCTGCTGGCGGCCTTGCAGGCCCAGGCCGAACAGGCCGGCGTGGCGCATGCGGTCTGGCTGCCCGGTGCGCGCCTTGAAGTGGCCGACATTTTGCGTGGTTTCGACATCTTCGCGCTGTCCTCGATTGCCGAAGGCACGCCCGGTTCGGCGCTGGAAGCGATGGCGAGCGGCCTGCCGGTGGTCGGCACCCGCGTCGGCGGGGTGCCGGAAGTCGTCGCCGATGGCGTGACGGGCGCGCTGGTGCCGCCGTCGGACCCGCTTGCGATGGCCGCTGCGCTGGAGCGCTACGTGATGGACGCCGCACTGCGGCTGGAGCACGGCACGGCCGGACGCGCGCGGGTCGAGCGCCACTACAACATGGCGGCCATGGTGGCCGCTTACGAATCTTTGTACGACACCTTGTGCGAACATAAAAAACTATTCAGGAAGAGTGCGAAATCATGTGTGGAATAGTCGGCATTTTTGATACGCGCGGCGCGCGCGAGATCGACCCGGCGCTGGTCAAGCGCATGAACGAAACCCAGCACCACCGCGGTCCGGACGAAGGCGACGTGTACACCGAGCCTGGCGTGGGATTCGGCCACCGCCGCCTGTCGGTGATCGATATCCTGAGCGGCCAGCAGCCGATGTTCAACGCCGAAGGCAACGTCGGGGTGGTCTTCAACGGCGAAATCTACAACTATCCCGAGCTGACCGAGGAACTGCAAAAACTCGGCTACGTGTTCCGCACCAAGAGCGACACCGAAACCATCGTGCACGCCTGGTCGGCCTGGGGCGAGGAGTGCGTGCAGCACTTTCGCGGCATGTTCGCCATCGCCGTGTGGGACAGGGTCAAGCAGACCATGTTCATGGCGCGCGACCGCCTTGGCGTCAAACCGTTTTACTACGCGGTGCTGCCGGACGGGATGTTCATCTTCGGCTCCGAACTCAAATCGCTGCGCGCCCACCCCGGCCTGCCGCGCGCAATCGACCCGCGCGCCGTGGAAGACTACTTCGCCTACGGCTACGTGCCGGAACCGAAAACCATCTACAGCAGCGCCTTCAAGCTCTCGCCCGGTTTTTGCCTGACTGTGAATATCGGCCAGCCGATACCGCAGCCGCGCCAGTTCTGGGACGTGCCGTTCAAGCTGCATGGCGCCATGACACAGCGCGACGCCGAAGGGGAACTGGTGGTGCGCCTGCGCGAAGCGGTCAAGATCCGCCTCAAGGCCGAAGTGCCGCTGGGCGCCTTTTTGTCGGGCGGCGTCGATTCGAGCGCCATCGTGGCCATGATGGCCGGCCTGATGAAGGACCCGGTCAACACCTGTTCGATCGCCTTCAACGACAAGGCCTTCGACGAGTCGGAATACGCCGAACAGGTGGCGCGCCAGTACAAGACGCACCACCATACCGAAACCGTCGACACCGACGATTACGCGCTGCTCGACACCCTGGCCGACCTGTACGACGAGCCGTATGCCGACAGCTCCGCCATCCCGACCTACCGCGTGTGCCAGCTGGCGAGGAAACGCGTGACGGTGGCGCTGTCGGGCGACGGCGGCGACGAAAACCTGGCTGGTTACCGCCGCTACCGCTACGCCATGGCGGAAGACAGCGTGCGTTCGCGCCTGCCGACCGGCCTGCGCAAGCTGGTTTTCGGCCCGCTCGGAAAATACTATCCCAAGGCCGACTGGGCGCCGCGCATGTTCCGCGCCAAGACGACCTTTGAAGCGCTCGCGCGCGACCTGGTCGAGGGCTACTTCCATGGCGTATCGATCATGTCCGACGCCATGCGCGCGCAGTTGTTCACCCCCAGCTTCCACAAGCAGTTGCAGGGCTACCGCGCAATCGACGTGATGCAGGGCCACGCCGCCAGGTCGCCGACCGACGATCCGCTGTCGATGATCCAGTACCTCGACATGAAGACCTACCTGCCGGGCGACATTTTGACCAAGGTCGATCGCGCCAGCATGGCGCATGCGCTGGAAGTGCGCGTGCCGCTGCTGGACCACAAGCTGGTGGAATGGATTTCGGGCCTGCCGTCCGACATGAAGCTACACGGCGGCGAGGGCAAGTACATTTTCAAGAAAAGCCTGGAGCAGTACCTGCCCGAAGATATTTTGTACCGCAAGAAGATGGGCTTCGCGGTGCCGCTGGCCGGGTGGTTCCGTGGCCCGCTGCGCCAGCGCGTGCGCGATTCGCTGCTTGGCGAAACGCTCAAGGACACCGGCATCTTCAACATCGATTACCTGACCGAGATGGTCGAGCAGCACGAGTCGGGCCGGCGCGATTACAGCGCCCCGATCTGGACCCTGCTGATGTTCGAAGCCTTTTTGCGCAAAGAGCTGCTGGGAGCGGGGGCATGACGGAGGCAGCGGCGCCATTGCGCATTCTCCATGTACTGGACCACTCCATTCCGCTCCACAGCGGCTACACCTTCCGCACGCGCGCGATCCTGAACGAGCAGCGCGCGCTGGGCTGGGACACTTTTCACGTCACCAGTCCCAAGCAGGGCATGACCCAGGCCGCGTTCGAGCACGTCGACGGCCTCGATTTCTTCCGCACTGCGGCGGCCGGCGGCCCCCTATCGCGCCTGCCGGTGTTCAACCAGGTCGCGGTCATCGACGTGCTGGAAGACCGCCTGCTCAACGTCGCGCGCGAGGTCAAGCCGGACGTGCTGCACGCGCATTCGCCGGCCTTGAATGCCGTCGCCGCGCTTCGCGTGGGGCGCCGCCTCGGCATTCCGGTGGTGTACGAAATCCGCGCTTTCTGGGAAGACGCCGCCGTCGATCACGGCACCAGCCGCGAATGGGGCCTGCGCTACCGCATGACGCGCGCGCTGGAAACGTATGCGTTGAAACGGGTCGATGCCGCCACCACCATCTGCGAAGGCTTGCGCGCCGAAATCGTCGGACGCGGCATCCCGGCCGAAAAAATCACCGTGATCCCGAACGCGGTCGACGTGGCCGATTTCAGTGTCGACGGCGCGCGCGACGAAGCGCTGGCCTTGCGCCTGCACCTCGACGGCAAGTCGGTGCTCGGCTTCATCGGCTCGTTCTATGCCTACGAAGGCCTGGACGTGCTGCTGCGCGCGCTGCCGGCCATGCTGGCGGCAAACCCCGAGATCCGCGTGCTGCTCGTTGGCGGCGGTCCGCAGGACGCCGCGCTCAAGGCATTGGCCAGGCAACTGGGCGTGGCCGATCAGGTGGTGTTCACCGGCCGGGTGCCGCACGACCAGGTGCAGCGCTATTACAACCTGGTCGACGTGCTGGTGTATCCGCGCCTGAAAATGCGCCTGACCGATCTGGTGACGCCATTGAAACCGCTCGAAGCGATGGCCCAGGGCCGCCTGCTGGCCGCCTCCGACGTGGGCGGCCACCGCGAACTGATCGACGATGGCCAGACCGGCATCCTGTTCGCCGCCGGCGACCCGGCCGCGCTGGCGCACAAGGTGTTGGCCCTGCTGGGCGCGCCGGAACGCTGGGCCGCGCTGCGCGCCAACGGCCGCGCTTTTGTGGAGCGCGAGCGCACCTGGACCGCCAGCGTGGCGCGCTACAAAGCGGTGTATGGCTCGCTTAAATGAAGATCCTGACCTTCACGACCCTGTTCCCGAACCAGGTCAAGCCGAACCACGCCATTTTTGTCGAGACGCGCCTGCGCCACCTGGTCGCCAGCGGCCAGGTGGAGGCGCGCGTGGTGGCGCCGGTGCCGTGGTTTCCGTTCACGGCCAAGCGCTTTGGCCAGTACGGCGACTTCGCGCGCGTGCCCGCTAGTGAAGAGCGCTTCGGCTTGCCGGTGCTGCACCCGCGCTATCCGGTTATCCCGAAGATCGGCATGAACTTCACGCCGGCGCTGCTGGCCAACGCGGCCAAGGCCACGGTCGGCCGCATGCTCGATGAAGGCTACGACTTCGACCTGATCGACGCCCACTATTTTTATCCCGATGGCGTGGCGGCGGTCAAGCTGGGCAAGCATTTCAACAAGCCGGTGGTGATCACCGCGCGCGGCTCGGACATCAGCCTGATTCCGAATTTTTCCAAACCGCGCAAGATGATCCAGTGGGCCGCCGCCAACGCCGCCGCCGTCATCACCGTGTGCGACGCGCTCAAGACGGAGCTGGTGCAGCTGGGCGCCGACCCGGCCAGCATTACGCCGCTGCGCAACGGCGTGGACTTGCAGCGCTTCCGCCAGGGTGACCGCGCCGGCTTGCGCCGCGAGCTCGGGCTCGATGGCTTTGCCCTGCTGTCGGTCGGTCACCTGGTTGAACTCAAGGGCCACGACCTGGCCATCGGCGCGCTGCCACTGTTAGCGGGCGTGACCTTGCTGATCGCCGGCAGCGGCGTCGAACTGCCACGCTTGCAGGCGCTGGCGCGCGAATTGAAGGTCGAGCAGCGCGTGCGCTTTTTGGGCGCGGTGCCGCAGCCCGAGCTGCCGCGTTACTACGGCGCGGCCGATGCGCTGGTGCTGGCGTCGAGCCGCGAAGGCTGGGCCAATGTGCTGCTCGAATCGATGGCCTGCGGGACGCCCGTGGTGGCCAGCTGCGTGTGGGGCACGCCGGAAGTGGTGGCCGCGCCGGCCGCCGGGGTGCTGATGGGGGAACGCAGCCGCCAGGGCGTGGCCGACGCCGTGCAGGCCCTGCGCGCCGATTATCCGGCGCATGACGACACGCGCCGCTACGCCGAGCAGTTCAGCTGGGACAGCACCACTGCCGGCCAACTGCGCATTTTTAACGCGATTTTGGGGAAATAGCCATGCCTCACGCATCCACGCCGCTGGTGTCCGTCGTCATCCCCTGCTACAACGCGCAGCGCTACATCGGCGCGACCATCGCGTCGGTGCTGGCGCAAAAGGAGGTGGCGCTGGAAATCATCGTGGTCGACGATGGTTCGCGCGACGGCTCGGTGGCATTGGTGCGCAAGGGTTTTCCGGCGGTGCGCGTCGTCGAACAGGCCAACGCCGGCGTGGCGGCCGCGCGCAATGCCGGCATCGCCGCCGCGCGGGGCGAGTGGATCGCCTTTATCGACGCCGACGACATCTGGCTGCCCGGTAAACTGGCGGCCCAGCTGGCGCGGATGGCGGCGCTGCCCGATTGCCGCATGAGCTACACCGCCTGGAAGGTGTGGCCGAGCGACGTGCCGCAGCCGCCGCCCGACTACCTGGCGCGCCTGCAGGACGAGGCGATGGATAGCGCGCGCTGGGCCGGCGCGAGCGGCTGGATCTATCCGCAACTGCTGCTCGACTGCGTGGTGTGGACCTCCACGGTGCTGATGCGGCGCACCCTGCTGGCGGAATTGAACGGCTTCGACACCACCCTGCGCCTCGGCGAAGATTACGACCTGTGGCTGCGCGCTTCGCGCGTGACGCCGATTGAGCGCGTGGCGCGGCCCTACGCCCTGTACCGCATTCACCCGGCCAGCATCACCAAGGCCACGCCGGCCGAGAACTACCGCGCGCGCGTGATCGGCCAGGCGCTGGGCCGCTGGGGCCTGGCCTCGCCCGACGGGCGCATGGGCGACGCGCCGGCGGTGCGGCGCATGCTGGCCAAAAGCTGGAGTGACTTCGCCGGCGCGCATCTGCAAGCGCGCAACCTGGGCCAGGCGCGGCGCGCCGGCTGGACCGCCCTGCGCACCGACCCCACCCACGTCCCGGCGTGGAAAGTGCTGGTCAAGACGGGCCTCAAGGCGCTGTCGCCATCAAAGGAAAAAGCATGATGAACATTGGACTGGTGGCACGCTGCCTCAATACCGAACACATTCGCGGCATGGGCAAGTACGTGTACGAGTTGCTGAGCCACTCGAAGAACCATCCCGAGATGCACTGGCGCCTGTTCGGCGACGATGACCGCCACGGCATGGTCACGCCGCCCGGCGCCAACCTGGAAACCGATGTGTTCAGCTTTCGCGGCGACCGCTTCCGCGCCTGGGAGCAGCTCGGCCTGCCGCTGCGCCTGCGCAAACTCGATATCGACCTGCTGCACGCGACCGAAGGCGCCTTGTCGCTGTGGCAGCCGAAACCCACGGTGGTGACCCTGCACGATACGCTGGCCTGGGAAGAACGCCCCGACACGCTCGGCGCGCGCCTGTACTGGGACCACACGATTCCGGCGGCCCTGAAAAAGTGCGCGCACGTCATCACCATCAGCGAATGCTCGCGCACCGACATCCTGGCGCGCTGGCCGTGGCTGGAACCGAAGCTGACGGTGATCCCGCACGGGATCGACGAAGCCTATTTCACTAATGAGCAAAGCGAGATGCACGCGGAACTGGCGCAAAGAATCGGCAACGCGCCTTACGCCGTCTACCTGGGCGGGCCGATGAAGCGCAAGCGCCCCGAGTGGGCGATGGAAGTGATCGCCGCCAGCCGCCAGAAAGACCTGAAACTGGTCATCTGCGGTTTCGGCGCCGCCGCCCGCCGCAGCGCCATGGCCGAACTGCCGCCGCATCTGCAGGGCCGCGTGCTCTTCGCCGAATTCTTGTCCGACGCCGAACTGCGCGCCCTGTACCGGGGCGCCCAGGCGGTGCTGTACCCGACCCTGTACGAAGGCTTCGGCTTTCCCGCACTGGAAGCGCAGGCGGCCGGCGTGCCGGTCATCTTCAGCGCCCTCGGTAGCCTGAAAGAGCTGATTGGCCCGCTGGCGATGGTGGTGCCGCCGCACGATCTTGACGCCTGGGTTTCAGCCCTGGGGCGCGCCGGCAGCCTGGGCGAGCAGCGCGCGCCGATGGTCGCCGCCGCAGCCGCGTGGGTGCGCAAGTTCGCCTGGTCCGAGAGTTTCGCCAGCCACCTGGCCGTGTATCGCAAAGTGCGTGGCTGAACGATGAAGAGAGTGCTGGTCATCGCCTATTTGTATCCGCCGATCTTCAATTCGGGGACGCGCCGCAGCCTGGAGTTCGTCAATCACTTGCCGGACCATGGCTGGACCCCGACCGTACTGACGCTCGAGAACCCCGATCCCAAGGATTGCGACGCTTCGCTGCTGGACGAAGTGCGCACTGGCACCCGCATCGAGCGCGCACCCTTGTGGACCCGCCACATGGCGCCCAGGATCGCGGCAAGATTGGCCAGCGTGATCGACCCGCAACGGCTGGCCGGCGCCATCGAGTGGCGCGTGCGCCGTCTCTGGAACGTGCCGGACGAATGCGCCAGCTGGATTCCCATGGCGGTCGAGCATGCCGTGCGCCTGCATGCGGCGCAACCCTTCGACGCCATCTACGCCACCGGCTGGCCGTGGTCGTCTTTCCTGGTCGCCGAAAAAGTCAGCCGGCGCACCGGCGTGCCCTTCGTGGTCGATTACCGCGACTTGTGGAAGCCGGCCGAGGTGGAATGGGACAAGACCACCTGGCTGCAACGCCGCCTGAACCCGGGCCTGGAGCGGCGCGTGCTGCGCGCCGCGTCCGGCGTGATCGCCACCACTGAATCGTTCCTGGGCCTGTTGCCGCAGGAGCTGCTGCCGAAGAACCGCTTCTTTATTACCAACGGCTTCGATGAAGACGACTTCCCGGCCGCCGCGCCGGCGCCAAAGGACGATCGCGTTCGCGTCGTCTACACCGGCGTCTGGCGCCCCGGTTACGGCCCGGACGACCTGTACGCTGCGGTGCGGCGGCTCAAGGAGCGTGGCGCACCAAATCTGGCACGCCTGAACATCGTGACGGCCGGTTACGCGCCCGGTCCCGCGCGCGAGTACGGCATCGAGGATATCGTCGAGGAACGCGGGCGCGTGCAGCACGCCGAAGCGACCGCGCTCATGACCGGCGCCAGCGTCCTGTACCTGCCGGTCTCGAAAGGCGTCTACGAGCACGCCAGCATGCCCGGCAAGCTGTTCGAATACCTGGGCAGCGGGCGGCCGATCCTGGCGTCGGCGCAGCCGGTCAGCGAAGTGGCCAAGACCCTCACCCAGGTCGGCGGCGCGCGCCGCGCCGATCCGGGCGATGTGGCGGGACTGGCCGATATCCTGGCCAGCCTGTGCGCGAGCGGCCCGGGTGCGACCTTCTCGCCGCGCATTCCGAGCGAACTGGCGATGTACACACGCGCGAATCTGACCGGCAAACTGGCGCTCGCCCTCGACGCGATCGTGCAACGGCCACGGAGCGCCGCATGAGTACCGTGCGCCGCGCGATGGCGTTTTCGTTCCTGGAGAGTTATCTCGGCATCGCCCTGAACCTGGTGTCCTTCGTGCTGCTGGCGCGCTT
This sequence comes from Massilia sp. DJPM01, assembly GCF_030348125.1. NCBI lineage: Bacteria > Pseudomonadati > Pseudomonadota > Betaproteobacteria > Burkholderiales > Oxalobacteraceae > Massilia > Massilia sp. DJPM01. The sequence continues at coordinate 211,318 of NZ_JAQOZV010000002.1, read as the reverse complement.
GCTCACGCCCAAGCAGGTGGGCCTGTTTTCGGTGGCGCTGGCGATCATCAGCGTCACCCAGGTGATCCGCGATTTCGGGCTGGTTAATTTCCTGATCCAGAAAAAGGACCTGACCGGCGACTACATCGCCAGCGCCTGGGGCATGGCCCTGATCCTCGGTTCCAGCCTGTTCCTGCTGATTCAACTGGGCGCGCCGCTGATCGGCGCCTTCTATCATGAAGACAGCCTGACCACCATCGCCCGCATCGTGGCGCTCAACTTCCTGATCCTGCCCTTCAATTCGGTGTGCCTGGCGCTGCTGCGCCGCGAACTCAATTTCAAGGCCGTGATGCGGATTAACCTGTCCGCCGCCGTGCTCTCGACCATCGCCACCCTGCTGATGGCGTGGCAGGGTGCGGGCGCGTATGCGCTGGCCTGCGGCGCCGTGTTGAACAACGCGATCATCGCGGCCGGCATCTGGCACGTGGGCGCGGCGGCGCGCCTGCTGCGGCCCGCGCTCACCAAGTGGCGCGAGATCATGAAGTTCGGCGGGCCGCTGACGGTGGCCAACGTGATCACCTCGATCACGATGGACATCAACGATCTGGCGGTCGGCAAGATCATGGGCTTTTCGGCCGTGGCCATCGCCAGCCGCGCGCAGGGCTTGATGAACCTGTTCCACCGCGACTTCATGGGCGCGGTGCGCAATGTGGCCTATCCGGCGTTCTCGAAAGCGGTGCGCAACGGCGACGCGCTGGAAGAAAAATACGTCGCCAGCGTCACCAACGTGACCGCCATCGCCTGGACCTTTTACGGCTTCGCGGCGCTATTCCCGCTCGAAGTGCTGCGCTTGATGTTCGGGCCGCAGTGGGACCAGTCGGCGCCGCTGGTGCCGTTCTTTTGCCTGGCCGGCGCCGCCAGCGCCATGATCAACCTGACCCCGACCGTGCTGCTGGCGGCCGGCCACTCGAAACTGGTGGCCACGGCCGAACTGGTGATCCAGCCGGTCAAGGCCATCGCCCTGTGCCTGGTGGTTTTCTATTACCGCAACCTGCAGTATTTCGCGGTCGGCTTCATGGTCATGGCCGTGGTCAGCGTGCCATACTGGTATGCGCTCAAGCAGCGCTGCCTGCCGACCGACTTTGGCGCGCTGCTGCGCAACGTGGGCATGAACCTGGCGCTCGCCGCCCTCAGTCTCGCACCGGCGCTGGCGCTGGTCACCTGGCTGCGTCCCGCCGGCCAGGCGCTCGGACACGCGGCCTTCTTTACCTGCGCCGGCGCCACCTGCCTGGCCTGGCCGCTGCTGCTGTGGGCTTTCCGTCATCCCCTGTACCGCGAGTTCCTGGCCATCGTCCAGGCGCGCCGCGCGGCGGCCGGCGCATGAGCGCGCCCGCTGCTCACCCGGCCTATGTGCCGGCGCTGGACGGCTGGCGCGGCATGGCCATCGGCCTGCTGCTGGTCGGGCACTTCATGCCGCTGCCGGGGATTAACCTGGGGCGGGTCGGCGTGAGCCTGTTTTTCGTGCTGTCCGGAATGCTGATGGCGCGGCTATTGTTTATCGATAAGGTGGCAATCGGCCATTTTTACCGGCGCCGTATTTCGCGCATTATGCCGGCCCACCTGGTATTCATGCTGCTCACTTCGCTCGCCTGGATGGCGCTCGGTTTGCCGATTACGTTGTCAGAGATATTACCACCGTTGTTTTTCTTTAATAATTACGTATTCAGCGGCGCGCTTCAATTCGGCCATATCTGGTCCTTGTCGGTCGAGGAACACAGTTATATCGCGCTGTCGCTGGTGGCCGTCGCGGTGCGCGCCTGGCGCCGCACGCCGCTGCTGATTCTGCTGCTGCTGGCGGCGGCCTGCGCGGCAATGATTATCCGCTATCAGCGCCTTTATCCGCCCGGAGCGGAACTGTATGCCCACATGCTGCATACCGAAACGGCCGCCTATGGCATTGTCATATCGGCTTTCTTGTGCGTGCTGTTTCACCGGCGCGGCGTGCCGCGCACCAATAGCGTGGTGGTGCCGCTGCTGCTCGGCGGCGGCGTGGCGCTGCACTGGTGGTCGGTGCCGCCGGCCATTGCCCAGGTTGCCGGGGTGGCCGCGTTCGCGCTGGCGGTCAACCTGCTGCCGCGCGCCGCCGCGCCGTTGCAGGCGCTGTTTGCCCTGCGTCCCCTGCGCCAACTGGGCTTGTGGTCGTTTTCGCTGTACCTGTGGCAGCAGCCGTTTTATGCGGCTTGCCTGAAAAAGGCATTGCCGCTGCCGCTCGCGCTGGCCGGTGCGGCGGCGCTCGGTATCGCCTCCTACTACCTGGTCGAAGGCCCGGCGCGCCGCTTCCTGAATGCGCGCTGGAGCCCCGCTCCTGCCGCCTGATACCGAAAACCGGTATCGCCGGCGGCCTGCCTGTTAATATGCCGGATGTCCGCCAGATAATGCCAAACCAGTTATCGGAGTTAATCTGGCGGTAATATTGAGCAGAGCGTCATTGTAATTCCTCCCTGGCAATGGAGTGCGCATTGCCATTCAATCATCCCACGAAAATTTATATTGATATTTGGCGTTTTGTTTGTGAACGGTCATTTCGTGCTCGACAAATATGCAGGTAGAATGTCGTTTCCATGCCGCAACTAACGATATCATCGCCGCGCTATTGGGGTTGTTTAAAACGAGCGACGCCGCGTTAATAGCTATTTTTTCATTGTTATTACGAAGAAACCATTATGACCGACTTGCAACGCCGTATTTTCCTCCGACGCTCAACGATGCTCGTTGCTTCCGGCGCGCTTAGCGCTTGCGGTGGCGGCGGTGGTGGCGGCAATGGGGCCGCCGCCGCGCCCACCTCGACCGCCGCCAGCGGCGTGCAAACACCATCGACCAGCCCGTTCGATCCATCCACGCCGGCCACGCCGGAACCGGGCACGGCCATCGCCAACGCCCGCTTCAGTGTCATCAGCACCACCGGCCAGACTTCCGTGCCGTTTTGCCTCGGCTTTGCATTCCGCCGCGGCGACTTGCCGGCGAGCCGTTCGATCGGCTCGGACAAGGGCGCCTTGCAGATCAACGTCAAGAACCTGTGGCCGGACGGTTCGGTCAAGTTCGCGCTGTTGTCGGGCCAGGCCAGCCTGCCCACGGCGGCCGGCACCACGATCAACTTGGGCGTGGTCGCCTCCAGCGCGGGCGACCCCGCGATCGACACGGCGCGCCTGCGCACCAGCGGCGCCGTCGCCGAAGTGGGCTGCGGCGCGTTCGGCAGCGCCAGCTGGCAGGGCGCCGACTGGGACAGTCCGTTCAAGGTCTGGGTCAGCGGCCCGCTGATGTCGTCCTGGATCTACCGCAAGCCGGTCGGCAGCGACCCGCACCTGGTGGCCTGGCTCGAAGTGCGCATGTGGGCCAGCGGCGCGCTCGAAGTGCTGCCGTGGATCGAGAACGGTTACCTGCGCGTGGCCGCGCCCTCGAACAAGGCCGCCACGTATACCTTCTCCCTCAATGGCAGCGCGCGCATGTCGGCCGCCATCGACCTGAAACACCACCAGCGCACCCCGCTGATCAGCGGCAGCGCCCTGTCGTACTGGAGCGGCGCCGATCCTGGCGTGGTGCCGCGCCAGGATGCGGCCTACCTGCAGGCGAGTGAACTGGTGCCCTCGTACCAGGCGCGCCTGGGCGCCGAAGCGGCCGCCGTCAAGGCCCTGGTAGCGAGCTATACGCCGCTCCAGGCGGGCAATTTCATCTACGACGGTGACAGCATGGCGTCGTCCGGCTACCAGGACCCGATCGGCCTGCTGCCGCAGCACGACGTGCTGTTCCTCGTGGCGGACGTGCCGGCCGCGTATGCCGCCGTGGTGCGCAATGGCTTTTCGGCCGGGCGCTATGGCCTGCACTACCGCGATGAAAGCACCAACCGCCCGCTGCGTTTTTCCAGCTACCCGACCCTGAATATCCGCAGCGGCCATGGCTTCAAGGATACCGGCGGCTCCACCAACGGCCAGTACACCCCGGTGGCCACGGGCGGCAATCCGCCCACCTGGGATGTGGCGCACAGCCCCTCGGTCGGCTTTGCGGCCTACCTGGCCACGGGCCGTTTCTACTTCATGGAGCAGGTGCAGTTTGCCGCCACCGCCAACTACCTTGGCAATGGCGACAACGCCGCGCTGCGCACCGGCAGCAAGGGCCTGGTGCAGACCGCCGTCGCCGCCTGGCAGACCCGCAGCTGCGCGTGGGACTGGCGCGCGCGCGTGCAAGCCCTGTGCATCACCCCTGACGACGATAGCGCCCTGCGCGCCGAATTCATCGCCTCGGTCGAAGCCAATATCGACCACTTCCACGGGCGCTACGTGGCCCAGTCGAACAACCCGTTCGGCTGGATCAAGCCGGGCGAAGGCTACGACGGCACCATCCGCGTGGCCTCGCCATGGCAGCAGGACTTCGTCACCGCGGCCTTCGGCTATTCGGTGTCGCTGGGCTTGCCCATTTCGGGCGCGGCCAGCACCAAGCTGGGCGCCTTCTTTGCCTGGAAGGCGCGCAGCGCGATCGGCCGGCTCGGCACCAAGGATGGCTTCTGGTACATCAACGCGGTGCCGTACACGATGGTCATTTCGCCCGTCGCCAAGCCCGATTACGATACCGGCACCGGCCCCTGGTACAGCTCCGAGGCCGCGGTGTACGCCGCCACCTACGCGACGCCGCCGGCCTGGATGGGCAAGACCGAAGGCACCCTGGCCGGCGAATACATGCCGGGCGAGCGTGCCTTGTGGGGCAACCTGGTGCCGGCGATTGCCTACGCGGTGCGCCACGGCGTGCCGGGCGCGCGCGACGCCTACGAGCGCATGACGCGCGCCACCAACTGGGGCACCTTGCGCGCCGCCTTCGACGTCAAGCCGGTGTGGGGCGTGAAGCCGGCGCAGTACACGCCAGTGCCGCCGCTGCCGGTGCCAAGCACCCCGCAGGAAGGCGATCCGACCTGGTTCGCCGGCAAGGCGCTGGGCGAATGGATCGAAATCGCCGGCACGTCCGGCGCGGGCGGGGCGGCGGTGCATGCCTACAGCGGCATTGCCTTCAACGAACGCACCAACGAGATCCTGATCGCCGCCGCCGGCGGCCACCTCGATTCGGCCGACAACCGCGTGGTGTCGCTGCGCCTGACCGACAATGCACCAAGCTGGCAGCTGCGCCATGGCCAGTCCTCGGCCACCGCGATCGATGTGGCTTACTACACCGACGGCAAGCCGACTTCGCGCCACCTGTACAGCACCGTGCATTTCGTGCCGCAGCTGAACCGCCTGATGATGTTCGGGGTGCGCGGCGCCTACGGCAACGCGCACTTCTTCAACAAGGTCGATGGCTTCGACCTGGGCACCAATACCTGGGACCCGCCCGGAACCTGGGCCGATGCCCCGGCCGGCCACCTGGGCGCGGTGATGATCCGCGCCACGGGCGACACCTGGAGCACCGGCCTGGCGCGCTTTTCGGCGGCCACGCGCACCTGGAGCCAGCCGATCACGCAGCGCACCGGCGACACCATCCGCTGGCCGATCGCGCACGATTCGCTGCGCAACCAGCTGTTCTCGCTGAACTGGGCTGACGGCATGGGTTATGGGACGCTGGGCGTATTCGCATCGCGCGTGCCGGTGGACGGCTCGGCGCAGATCTCGGTGAGCTTCAATCCGGGTGCGGCGCTGGAGAGCTTCAAGGCCGACAAGCCAACCTACGCCGGCATGGACTACGATCCGGCCAACGACCGCTTCCTGTTCTACTGCGGCCAGGGAGCGGGCGCGGGACGCATCTACGTGATCAAGCCGAACGGGGGCAATACCTGGGACATGAGCATGTTCGAGCTGGCCGGCGCCACCATGCCGCCCGCGACCACGGGCGCCGGGGTGCATAACCGCTTCCGCTACGTACCGGCGCTGCGCGGTTTCATGCTGATGCCGAATGGGAAGACGCACAACATCTTCTTCATCCGCACTTCGGCATAAAGACCGTCAGATCAGCCGGTCGGCCACGCCCCGCGCGGCGCGGCCGGCCGCTTCGCGCGCCAGTCCCGTGAGGCCGCGCAGCGATTTGGGGTTGTACGCCACCAGGCCCCAGCGCTCGCGCCGGTGGCTCATCCAGGTTTTTTTGTACGCGTCGTCGCCGATCAGGTAATCGACTTCGTTCACCTTGTCCTTGTCGATCGCGTGCTCCATCAGCATGGCCGTGATCAGGGTTCCCGGCGAATAACCCTTGAAGCGCTCGTCGTAGGCCAGCTTGTAGATTTCGGCGCGTCCGTGCGAGACGATCCACAGCTGCGCGGCCACCGGTTCGCCATCGATCCACGCCAGTCCAAGGCGCAGGAAGCCCTTGGCCGCATAGGCCTGCATCAACCCTGGCGTGAACGCCGGGAAGGGTTCGGGCTTTTTCCAGCTGGCCGCATACACCTTCTCGTAGGCGGCAATCGCCACCGGCAGTTCCTTGGTGTTGGTGACGATTTCCAGGGTGCCGCCATCGCCGGCGAACTTCTTGCGCATGCGGCGGATGGTGTTTTGCAGCGGTCCGCTGCGCGCCGCCAGGTAGCTGGCCCAGTCGCAGCTCACCGGCTGGTACCAGTTCCCGAAAGTGAAATACTCGAATGCGATCCAGCCCTTGATGCGCATCGCGCCCAGCAAGGTCTGGTAGGAATGCGAGGCCGGGTCCATCGGCGTCAATGTCAGCGACGCCAGCCCGGGAAACTCGGCCTGGATGGCCGACAGTACCGCCACCATCTCGCGCGATTTCAGGCCCGGTTCGAGCACCGGCTCGTACAGGCTCGTATAAAAATTCGACAGCGAAGCCAGTTGCCAGGTGCCGCCGGCCTTTTCGGCGCGCAGCGGCAGCACCGCCATCAGTTGCTGGCCCTGGCGCAGCACGTAGAAGCGCAGGCCGGGATTGTCCGGATACACCGTCTCGACCAGGTTGCGGTACCACGCCAGGCCGCAGGCCACGTTGTGCTTTTCGGCCTTGGTCATGAAGGTCTGCACGTCGGCCGGAAGGGCGTCGGGATGGTCGAACACCTCCACCGCCAGGCCTTCGGGCGCTTGCGGGTTGCTGCGCCAGGCGCGCAGCGATACCACCAGCGCTTCGGCCACGTTCCAGCGGTACAGGGTGCGGTGCTGGATCCAGCGCTGGGCGGTAGCCCATTCGAGCTGGTTCTGGTCGGCGTCGGTATAGAATTCGATGGCGCCGCCCGGGTCGGCCGCGAAGGCTTGGTCGATCACGTCGCGCAGCAGCAGGCGCCCCGGCGAGTAGTCGGCGAAGCGCTCGTCGTAGCTGGTCTTGAGGATCACGTACACGCCGTTGCGGCGCAGGATCAGGCGCGCGGCGGCCAGCGCGTCGCCGAACCACAGCTCGGACACAAAAGCATGGCCGTCGGCGGCGGAGCGCTGCATCAGGTCGCGGTAGAACTGGTGCTGGGCCGGGGTGGAACCGACCGCGGTGCCGTTGCGGCCCTTCCAGCCGGCGCCCTCCAGCGCGGCGTAGCGGTCGACGGCGGCGACGATCTCGCCGGCCTCGCCGATGTGCACGCGGCGCTGGCCGATGCCGTTATCCAGCAGGCGCTTCTCGCGTTTCTTGATATTGCTTTGCAGTTGTTTGGAGCGCGACGACCAGTAGCCGGCGAAGCTGCCCGCCAGCTCGATCTTCATCGTCAGCGCGTGATTGAGCAAATGGCGGCGCGGCGCGGCGCCGGCCAGCACGGCGCCCACGGCCGGGTCGTTGCACAGCAGGTCGAGCTGGATCGCCATGCCGGGCAGGCTGCTCAATATCGAGGGCAGCAGCGCGCTATCGGCTACCAGGGTGGCTGCGATCTGCGCCTGCGGCGGCAGGAAGCTGGCCCACACCAGCGGGTTGCGCGGCTTGATCACGCACATCGCCTCGATCACGCCGTCGCGCCGGTACGCGCACAGGTGCTCGCTGCCGTCGCCGAAGTGCTGCAGCAGGCCGTCGATAAAGAGGGTGGTGAGGAGTGGATGGTCACCGAACAGGCGCCGGTTCAACTGGTCCCAGGCCGCGCCGTGCGCGCCCAGGGAGCGCTGCAGCGGCACGCTGGTCCAGCCGCTCATGCCAGCGCTTTCGCCACCAGCGCCGTCATCCACGCCATTTGCTGCGCGCTCAAGCCCTGATGGCAGGGCAGGTGCAGCAGGTGCAGGCGGTAGTTGCGCGCCACCGTGCAGCTCGACACCGCCATGTCATCCCAGCGGAAGATCGGCATGCCGGCCTGCTTCAACTGATAGAACACCGGGTCCGGTTCGGCGATCGTGATCGGGAACATGTACGGCGCGCAGTCGTCCGGCAGCTCGTGCATGAGGGCCTGGCCGCCGCGCGCGCCGGCTACCGCTTCCAGCCACTGGCGGTAATGCTGGCGGCGCTGTTCGATCAGGGGCGCGAGCAGCGTGCGCCGCATGACCCAGCGCGACAGGGCCAGGCTGTTCTTGTTTTCCATGGCGCGCTGGTACAGGGGCGACGGACGGTCGTGGCGTTCGCTGATGTCCTGGCCGCGCAGCGCGGCGTCGCGCGGCACCGTCCCGGTGGCGTCGACGCGCGCGGCGCGGTTGCGCGACCACGCCGATGCGAAGGCTTTCGCTTCGCGCAGCAGGCCGGGGCGGGCCGGTGGCGTGATCGGGAACAGGGCCGGGTTGGCCCACAATACGCCGCCGTCTTCGCAGCCGAAAAACTTGTACGGGCTGGCCATCAGCACATGGTCGGCATTCGCTTGCGCGCCCTGGGCGCGCTTGGCCGCCACCTGCCAGGCATGCGAGCAGTCTTCGATGAACATGAGGCCGTGGTGGCGGCACACGGCCATCACCGCAGCCAGCAGCGCGGGCGGCTGCTCGAAGCCGAAGTAGTGCGGCAGCACCAGCGCCTTGATGCCATGGTCGCGCGGCGCCAGCAGGGCGCGGATGCTGTCCACGCGCGGCGTCAGGTCGCTGTCGACTTCATAGAACAGCACCGTGCCGCCCAGCGCCAGCGCCGGGTCGATCATGGTGCGGCAATGGTAGGACGGGGCCAGGAGCGCCGTACCCGGGCCGATGCCGGCCGCCTGGTAGGCCGCGTGCATGGCGTAGCGGCCGCGCGCGAAGTGGCGCACGGCGGTGCCGTCGATCAGGGCCGGAGCGACCGTGCCGCTTCCGCCAAAACTCAGGTCGGCCCAGCGCAGGCTGGGGAACAGGGGCGCGCGCGGACGGGGAAATTCACAGGCTAGGGCGTCGAAACGCTGGTATTCGGGCATCGGTTTCAGCTTTGCGGTGCGGAGCGCTGCTTGAACCACTGCTCCATCATCATCAGGACCCACACCATGGTGCCGTGGTAGCCGGCGTGCTCGTTGAGGTGCTGGCCGACCAGCGCGTCGATGAATTCCGGGCGCACGATCTGGCGTTGTTTGAGGTCGGACAGGCTGTCGAGCGCGAGCTGCTGCAGCGGCTTGTGCTTTTGCAGCCACACGCCGAACGGCAGGCCGAAGCCATGCTTTTGCTTGGTGATGATTTCGTCGGGCAGGAAGCCGCGCAGCGCTTCCTTGAAGAAGTAGCGCAGCTGGGTGCCATTGAGTTTCTGTTTGGCCGTCAGGCGCGCCGAGAACCCGACCATCTGGTCGGACAGGAAAGGGAAGGCCGCTTCCATCCCCGCCAGTTCGCAGGCCTTGATCACTTTCGGCAGGTCGTTGTCGGCCAGGGTGACTTTCAGGTCGAGCGCCAGCATGCGGTTGATCAGGCTCGACGCGTCGTTCTGGGCGTAGGTGTGCGACAGGCTGGCCAGCGGCGCGCCCACATCCGCACTGGCCAGGAATGCGCCGGTAAACACTTGCGAGGGGCCGAAGCGGCCCAGCAGGTTGTAGGTTTCCAGGCGCGCCGGCATCGGCAGCGAGGCTTGCTCGATGTAGCTGCGCGCCTTGCGAATCAGCTTGAGGCGCTCGCCGGCCGGGAAGTTGAATACGGCCGGTTCCAGCAGCGCCTTGCGCAGCAGGCCGGGCACCTTGTCGTACAGGGCGAACACGTGCTGCTTGGAGTAGCGCTCGTTGCCGCCGAAAAGTTCGTCGCCGCCGTCGCCGCCGAGCATGCGGGTGACGCCGTCGGCGCGCGCCAGGCGCGCGCAGTAGAAGGCCGGCACCGCCGAGGCGTTGCCGAAGGGCTGGTCGAACACGGCGCCGATGCGCGGAATGGCGGCCACCACGTCATCGGGCGTGACGTAGTATTCGTGGTGGCTGGTGCCGAAGTGTTTCGACGCCAGGCGCGCGTACGACATTTCATCGTAGCCTTCGGCCTCGAAGCCGATCGAATAGGTGTTGACCGGCTTGTCGTCAAGCTCGCGCATGATGCCGGCGATGGTGGAGCTGTCGGTGCCGCCGCTGAGAAACGCGCCGTACGGCTGCTTGCCGGCGGCGTCACGCACGCTGCTGCGCAGCAGCTCGCGGAATTGCTGCTTGAGGTCTTCGAACGCGTGCTGCGGCTGTTCGTCGAACACCATGCGCCAGTAGGCGCGCTTTTCCACGCGGCCCTGCTTGAAGCGCAGGCATTCGCCCGGCAGCAGGCGTTGCTGGCCGCGGTACACGGTGCCCGGCGCCGGCACCATGTGGAAGTAGACGTAGTTGTACAAGCCTTGCGGATCGATCGCTCCGGGCGTGAGCGGATGGCGGATCAGCGCGTCCGACGAGGTGGCGAACACCAGCGCCTCGCCCACCGTCTGGTAGCTCAGCTGGTGGGTGCCCATGCGGTCGATCGCCAGCAGGGCGTCGCCGTTGGCGTTGTCGAGAATGGCGAGCGCAAAGGCGCCGCTCAGTTTGACGCAGACGGCATCCGGGTCACGCCGCCACAGGCGCGCCACGCGCTCGCCCAGGCCATCTTGCCGGCCCTGCGCATCGGCGCCGTCATCGAGTTCCGGTTCGCCCCACACGGCAACCACCAGGCCATCGCCCTGGTAAACGTGGGCGCTGGCGGCGCGCGCGGCCACCGCCAGCGCGCTGCGCGAGGCTTGCAGGGTGCTGATATCGGTCTTGTCGAAGGCGGCCAGCGGCACTGCCATGGCCTCGATCAGGACCTGGTTGTCAGCGGCACTGGCGCCGTGGCCGATCCATCCACACAGCCCGCTCACTGCGGTTTCCCGGAAAATTCAGTCATTGCATTCCTCGCGCTTGTGTTGATTTTTATTTGTTCGTTGGGTTTTATTCGTTGGTTGCGGATTATGGCATCAGACCAGCACTTCCAGCGCCACGGGATGGCTCAGGAAGGCAACCGGGCTGGCGGACAGGCCATATGCGCCGGATTGGAACACGACCACCAGGTCGCCGACGTCCGCCTTGGCCAGCGACATCTGGTCGGCCAGCAGGTCGAGCGGGGTGCATAGCGGACCGACCACGGACACGGTTTCGCGCTCGCCGGCGTTCATGCGGTTGCCGATGGCGACCGGGTAGTTCTTGCGGATCACCTGGCCGAAGTTGCCCGATGCCGCCAGGTGGTGGTGCAGGCCGCCGTCGGTGACCAGGTAGACCTGGCCGCGCGACTCCTTGCGCTCGATCACGCGGCTGACGTAAATGCCCGCCTCGGCCACCAGGTAGCGTCCCAGTTCGATCACGATCTCGGTATCGGGCAAGTCGCGCCGCACGTCGGGCAGGATGCGCTTGAGGTTCTCGCCCACGGCGGCCAGGTCGAGCCGTTCTTCGCCGGGGAAGTAGGGAATGCCGAAGCCGCCGCCGATATTGAGCGTGCGCAGGGGCCCGGGCCAGTGCGCGGCCAGGCGGATCGCCAGCGCGAAGGTTTTTTCGTGCGCGTCCTGGATCGATGCCGCTTTCAGGTTTTGCGAGCCGCTGTAGATGTGGAAGCCCTGGAAGTCGAGTTCCAGTTCGCGGATGCGCTCCAGCATGGCCGGCACGCGTTCGGCGTCGACGCCGAACTGCTTCGGTCCGCCACCCATCTTCATGCCCGACGATTTGAGTTCGAAGTCGGGATTGACCCGTACCGCCACGCGCGGCTTGACCGACAGGCGCCGGCCGATGACAGCGATGCGCTCCATCTCCGCTTCCGACTCCATGTTCAGCACCACGCCGGCGGCAATCGCGCAGCTCAGGTCCGTGTCGCTTTTGCCGGGACCGGCGAAGCTGACCAGGTGCGGCGCCATCGGCGTGTCGAGCGCCACGCGCTGTTCGCCGCCGGAAGCGATGTCGATGCCGTCGACCAGGGTGGCCATGTGCTGGACCACGGCCGGCATCGGATTGGCCTTCATGGCGTAATGCAGATGGATCTCGGGCGGCAGGTGGCGGCGCAGCAGTTCGACCCTCTCGGTCAGCTTGGCGCGGTCGTAGGCGTAGAAGGGCGTGCGCCCGACCCGTTCGGCCAGGCGTGTGAGCGGCATGCCGCCGATCTGCAGGCAATCGCCCTCGACCTCGAATTGCGCCAGCGGCGCGTGTTGCGGACGGGGGGCGCTCACGAGTTGGTTTCCTTTGCGGCTTCCATAAACAGCTGTTCCATTTGTACGCTCAAGAGTTTGCGGTCGATTTTACCGTTCGGGTTACGCGGCAGGCTGTCGGGCGAGATGATCACGCGCGCCGGCAGCATGTAGGCCGGCAGGTGCGGCTTGCACGCCGCCAGCAGGGCTTCGGCGGTCAAGGCGCTGCCTTCCTTCGGGTGCGCGACGACGACGATGGCCTGGCCCAGCGTGGGGTGGGCCAGGCCGATGGCGGCCGCTTCGGCCACGCCGTCGCGCGCGTAGATCACTTCCTCGACTTCGGAGGGGCTGACCCGGTAGCCGGAAGTCTTGATCATTTCATCGTTGCGGCTGATGAAGTATAAAAAGCCGTCTTCGTCCTTGCGCACGGTGTCGCCCGACCACACCGCCATTTCGGTCAGGGTCAGGCCGTGGTGTACGCTGACCACCGGCTTGAAGCGCTCGGCGGTCTTGGCGCTGTCGTTCCAGTAACCCAGCGAGACGAGCGCGCCGCGGTGCACCAGTTCACCGGCTTCGCCGGGATCGCATTCGCTACCGTCCGGGCGCAACACCATCACTTCGGCGTTCGGGATCGCCTTGCCCATCGAATCGGGGCGGCGCTCCAGCTCCGACGGCGGCAGGTAGGTCGAGCGGAAGGCTTCGGTCAGGCCGTACATCAAAAACGGCTGGGCATTCGGCAGCGCGCGGCGCAGCGCATCCAAGGTGGGGCGCTGCATGGCGCCGCCGGAATTGGTGAGGTAGCGCAGGGTGCAGCCGGCCGGCCAGGGCAGGGGCGCGATCTGGATCCACAGCGGCGGCACAGCGGCCAGGCCGGTGATGCGCTCCGCTTCCACGGCTTTCAAAATATCGCGTGCCAGCAGGTGGTTGATCAGCACCGCCGTGGCGCCCACGGAAAACGCGGTGGTCAACTGGCTCAGGCCATAGTCGAAGCTCAATGGCAGCACGGCCAGGATGCGGTCGGCCGCCGTGTTTTCCAGGTAGCTGGCCACGCTGCTGGCGCCGGCCACCATGTTGCGGTGCGAGAGCACCACGCCTTTTGGCTTGCCGGTGCTGCCCGAGGTGTACAGGATGGCGGCCATGTCGGTATCGATATTGCGCGCCGGCGCGGCGGCGGCCAGGGCGGCGGCCAGGGCGGCGTCCCAGGCCAGTACCGTGATGCGTTCGAGCGCGGGCGCGTTGTCGATGTTGCCGGTGACGATGACGGTGTGCAGGTCCGGGCAGGCGCCGAGGGCGGCGGCCAGCAATTTCAGGCGGTCGGCCGAGGTGACCAGGATGCGCACATTGCAGTCCGCCAGGATGTAGGCGACCTGTTCGGGCTTGAGCAGGGGATTGACGGGAACGAACACGCCGCCGGCCGCGGCGGCGCCGAACATGGCGGCCACGTTCTCGATGTTTTTTTCGAGATATACCGCGAGCCGCTCGCCACGCCCCAGGCCAAGACCGAGCACGGTTGTCGAGACTTGCCGTACAGACTCCGCAAGTGTTGCGTAATCCAGACGGCGGCTGCCATAAACGAGCGCCTCCGCTTGTGGGGTGCGGCCGGCTGAGCGGAAGATGAAGTCGTGGATCAAGTCACTCATTGAAACCTTGCGTACGGCTGGAAGCCAAAACGTTGCTGTTCGGGAAAGAAAAGGGGGCGACTTGCGCCAAGTAAAGACGCTAGCCAAATTGTGCGGAGAACAATTTTTCTCTGCAAGCGATATTTGGAGGAAGTTCAAGTACAATCTTACCACTTGAACACTAACAATATCAATTACATATTACTTAAGCGAATCCGCCACGGCCGCTTAGCCTGATACCTTAGCTTAATTCTTCACCAGATCGTCCATGAGAGACCTAGTCATTACGCTGGTTGTTTTCGGCTCGCTGCCGTTTATCCTCAAGCGCCCGTATATTGGTGTGCTGATGTGGGTGTGGATCAGCGTGATGAATCCGCACAGGCTCAGTTGGGGCTTCGCCTACTCCTTTCCGTTCGCCGCGATCATCGCCGGCGTCACCCTGGTTGGCCTGCTGGTCACCAAGGATCCGAAAAAGCTGCCCATGACGCCGATTGTGGTCACGCTCATGGCCTTCAGCGCGTGGATGGGCCTGACCACCATCTTTTCGATGTGGCCGAACGAATCGGTGGTGATGCTCAACCGTGTCGCGAAGATCATGCTGATGACCTTCGCCACCATCATGCTCATCAAGACAAAAGAGCAGGTCAAGCTGCTGATCTGGACCCTGGTCGGCTCGCTCGGCTATTACGGGGTCAAGGGCGGCATCTTCACCGTGGCCACGGGCGGCGGCAGCATCGTGTGGGGGCCGCAGGGCAGCTATATCGAGGGCAATAACGAAGTCGCGCTGGCGTTCATCACCATCATTCCGGTGATGGCCTTCCTGTATATGCAGGCCCAAAAGAAATGGGTGCGCTGGGGCATGGCCGCGTCGATCCTGCTGTGCGCATTCGCCGCGCTCGGTTCGTATTCGCGCGGGGCGCTGGTGGGGATCGCGGCGATGCTGTTCTTCCTGTGGCTGAAAAGCCCCAAGAAGCTGTTGCTGGGTGGCCTGATGGTGCTGATCGTGCCGATTGCGATCACCTTCATGCCCGATAAATGGTCGTCGCGCATGGAGACCATCAATACCTACAAGGAAGACAGTTCGGCCATGGGGCGCATCAATGCCTGGTATATGGCCTACCACCTGGCGCTGGACCGCCCGCTTGGCGGCGGCTTTGAAATCTACAACCGGACCGCCTTCGAGCTGTACGCGCCGGTGCCGGACGATGTGCACGCGGCCCACAGCATCTATTTCCAGGCGCTGGGCGAGCATGGCTTTGTCGGACTGGGGCTGTATTTATTGCTGGCTTTCCTCACCTGGCGCAAGGCGGCCTGGATCGTGCGCATGACGGCGAAAAGGGAGGACTTTACATGGGCCGGGGACCTTGCCCGCATGATCCAGGTGAGCCTGATTGGCTTCGGCGTGGGCGGCGCCTTCCTCAGCCTGCTGTATTACGACGTGCCGTATTACTTGATGGCGGCCGTGGTGAGCACCGGTTACATCGTCGAGAAAGCGCTGGAAGCCGAGGCGGCTGCGGCCAGGGCCGCCGCGCGCGATGCGGCCCGTCTTGCCCGGATCGAGGCCGAGACGCAGGCCCAGGCCCAGGCCCAAGCCCCGCGTCCGGCCGCGTCATGACCTTATCCACCACGAAAGAGCATTCCATGCCGCTACAGCGTACCGATCGCTTCGATTCCGGCCCCGCCGGTCCGGCCTGGGCCGGCATGGCCAGCCACGCCATGCGCCATCTGGGGTTCCTGGGCAGCGCGCGCCAGCGGCTGTCGATCCTGATCTTTCACCGGGTCCTGGCGCAGCAGGATGCGATTTTTCCGGACGAAGTCGACGCGCGCCGCTTCGATGCGCAGCTGACCCAGCTGAAACAGTGCTTCAATATCATCTCGCTGGCCGATGGCGTGCGCGGCTTGAGGGCTGGCAAGCTGCCGCCGCGCGCCGCCTGCATCACGTTTGACGATGGCTATGCCGACAATGCGGAGATCGCCTTGCCGATACTGCAGCGGCATGGCGTGCACGCGACGTTTTTCATCGCCAGCGGCTTCCTGAACGGCGGGCGCATGTGGAACGACACGGTGATCGAGCTGATCCGCCGGGCGCCGGAGCGGATCGATTTGCGGCCTGCCGGGCAGGGCGAGTTCGTGCTCGATATCGTGGCCAGCCGGCAGGCGGCAATTTCGACCCTGCTGGGTGCGCTCAAGTACTTGCCGCTCGACGAGCGCCTGCGCCAGGTGGCGGCGCTGTGCGCGCTGGTGCCGGTCGCGCTGCCCGACAAGCTGATGATGAGCTCCGAACAGGTGCGCCAGCTGCACCGGGCCGGCATGGAGATCGGCGCGCATACGGTGAACCATCCGATCGTCGCGCGCATGGATGCGGCCGGGGCGCGCCAGGAAATTGTCGACGGCAAGGCTGCGCTGGAAGCGATCATCGGCGCGCCGGTGCGGCTGTTTGCCTATCCGAACGGCAAACCGGGACAGGATTACCTGGCCGAGCATGTGGCCATCGTGAAGGAACTGGGGTTCGACGCGGCAGTGTCGACCTCGTGGGGCGCGGCGCGGCCGGGGGGCGACCTGTTCCAGCTGCCCCGCTTCACGCCGTGGGACCGCAGCCAGTTCCGTTTCATGCTGCGCATGATGCAAAATTTGCGGCGCAATGGCGACACGGTTTAGCGGCCGCGCACGCGCAGTGGCGGTCTGGACTGATCAGGCGAGGCCCGTGTACCATGTCGCGATCTCCCCGACTGTATCAGCATTCACTTATTTAGGATTTCCATGTATCTCGAAGACATCAAAACCATCCTCACCGACGTGCTCAGCCTGGGCGACGCCGGCAAGGCATTGAACGAACAATCGGCCCTGCTGGGTAGCATCCCCGAGCTCGACTCGATGGCGGTGGTGAACCTGATGGCCGCGCTCGAAGAACACTTTGGCATCACCATCGACGACGATGAAATCAGCGCCAGCACCTTTGAGACGCTGGGCAGCCTGAACGCGTTCGTGAAGCAAAAACTGGCCTGATGACGGCCCATCCCAAGCCGCCGGGCGCCGAGCCCTTCTTTCTCCAGACGGACTTGGGACAACGTTTCTGCCTGTTCCACCCGCCCGCCGGGCCGCGCTGCCACGGCGCGGTCCTGTACGTGCATCCTTTCGGCGACGAAATGAACAAGGCGCGCCGCATGGCCGCCCTGCAGGCGCGCGCGCTGGCGGCGCAGGGCTACGGCGTGCTGCAGCTCGACCTGTACGGCAGCGGCGACAGCAGCGGCGAATTTGCCGATGCCCGCTGGGAAATTTGGAAAGAGGACCTGGCTGCCGGCTGCGGCTGGCTCTCGGCCCGCCTGGCGGCGCCGCTGACCGTGTGGGGCCTGCGCCTGGGCGCCTTGCTGGCGCTGGACTATGCGCACACGGCGCGTCATCCGCTGGCGCAGCTGGTGCTGTGGCAACCGGTGCAAAACGGCGCCACCTTCCTGACCCAGTTCCTGCGCCTGCTCACCGCCAACGCCATGCTGGCCGAGGGCGGCGACGCCAAAAAAACCGATAAAAGCACCGGCACGGCCGCCTTGCGCGCCACCCTGCTCGGTGGCGAGATGCTCGAAGTGGCGGGCTATGAAATCGCCCCGGCGCTGGCCGCCGCAATCGACAGCAAGGACGCGGCCAAGCTTGCACCGCTGGGCTGCCCGGTGCACTGGATGGAAACCTCGGCCGCGGCCGAGCGGCCTTTGACGCCGGCTGTGGCGCGCCTGGCCGATGCCTGGCGCGAAGCCGGCGTGGACCTGCACTTGCAGCAAGTCGCCTGCACGCCATTCTGGTCGACCCAGGAAATCGCCGAGTCGCCCGAGCTGCTGGCGGCCACATCGGCCCTGTTTCAAGGAGCGCCGCATGGACTATCGTGAAGCTGTGCTCAGTTTCGACTGCGGCGGCGATGCGCTGTTCGGCATCGTCAGCGTGCCGGCGCAGCCGGCCAGGCGCGCGCTGCTGATCGTGGTGGGCGGCCCGCAGTACCGGGTCGGCAGCCACCGCCAGTTCACCACGCTCGCGCGCGGGCTGGCGGCGCAGGGGATCGCCTCGCTGCGCTTCGACTATCGCGGCATGGGTGACAGCCACGGCGCCATCCGCGATTTCGACGTGGTCGGCGACGACCTGCGCGCCGCTGTCGACAACTTGTTCAAGGCCCTGCCCGGCATTGAAGAAGTGGTCATCTGGGGCTTGTGCGACGGCGCCTCGGCGGCGATTTTCTACGCCGCCGACGATCCGCGCGTGACCGGGCTGGTGCTGCTCAACCCGTGGGTGCGCACCAGCGGCGGCCATGCCAAGGCCACCATCAAGCACTATTACCGCGCCCGATTGTTTGACCCGGAACTGTGGAAAAAGATCCTGCGCGGCCAATTCAATGTGGCCGCCGCCGCCAGCTCATTCCTGCGCATCGCCGGCGCCGCGTTCGGCAAGGGCAAGGGTGGCGCATCCGGCGCCGCCGCGCCGGCATCGCTGCCGGACCGCATGCAGGCCGGGCTGGCGCGTTTTCGCGGTAAAGTGCTGTTGATCATCAGCGGCGCCGACCTGACCGCCCAGGAATTTCTCGACACCGCCGCCGCATCGGACAAGTGGCAAGGCTTGCTGGCCGCGCCGCAGGTGTCGCGCCAGACCTTGCCCGAGGCCGACCACACGTTTTCGCGCCGCGTGTGGAAAGACCAGGTGCTGGGCTGGACCGGCGACTGGCTGCGCTCGTGGTAAGCGCGCGGCCTCCTTCATGCCAGATCAAAGGATATCGATGAAACTATTGCCCTACCTGTTAGCCGGCACCGTGCTGCTGACCTCGACCGGCGCCCAGGCGCTCAATTACTGCGGCGAACTGAAGAATCACTACGGCCCGCTCGATTACCGCAAGCGCGGCCAGGTCAACCTCGAAATCGTCGAGGGCGCCCACTTCACGCCCGAAGTCGAGGCCGGCATCAAGGGCAATACCAGCTATCTCGGCGGCGACCTCGACTACACCCTGCGCGCCATTCCCAACCATGCGCGCGCCCTGGCCACCCTGGCCATGGTCAGCCTGCGCGACAAGCAGGTGAAGGTGCCCGCAACCAAGTGGCCGGTGGAATGCTATTTCAACCGCGCGATCCGCTTCGCGCCGGATGATGCCGCCGTGCGCGCCACCTACGGCAGTTATCTGCTATCGCTCGGCAAGACCAACGAAGCCGTCAATATGTTCACCAGCGCGGTCGAACTGCAGCCGGAAGACCCGACCATCAATTACAACACCGGGCTGGCCTATCTCAGGAAAAAAGAGTACGACAAGGCCCGCCTGCACGCCAAGAAGGCGTATGAACTGGGCTTTCCTTTGCCGGGGCTCAAGAACAAGCTGGTCGAGGCCGGCAAGTGGGACGAGCCCGCGCAATGACGGGCCCGCTGCCGCAGCGCCGCCCCTGTCGCGGCCAGGGCTGAGGCGCACCCGATGCGCCGCCTGGTCCTGGTCTTTGTCGTCCTGATCGTCTACGGCAGCCTGTATCCGTTCGCCGGCTGGAGCGCGCCGCGCGCGTCCCTGTTCGGCTTTTTGTTTGGCGGTCATGTGCGCGTGGAAAAGGCCGACCTGGTCCAGAACGTGCTGGCCTACATGCCGTTCGGCCTGTTCATGGTGGCCTGGCTGATGCGCAGCACGCGTTTCGGCGTGGCGCTGGTGACGGCGGCGGTGGCCGGCGGCATGCTGAGCCTGGCGATGGAATCGATCCAGCAATTCCTGCCGAGCCGGGACGCTTCGCGCATCGACCTGGTATTGAATATTTTCGGCAGCCTGGCCGGCGGCGTGCTCGCTTCCTTGCTGCACGGCGACACCCTGGCCGGGCCGCGCCTGGCCGCCTGGCGCGCGCACTGGCTGCGGCGCGGCACCTTGCCCAACCTGGGGCTGGCAGCGCTGGCGCTGTGGGCCTTGTCGCAAACCAGCCCGCTGGTGCCGACCTTCGACATGGGACAGCTGCGCAACGGGCTGGCGCTGCTGTACCGCTCGCTGCACCAGCCGCAGGCGATGGAGATGGCGCAGATGCTGACCTACGCCTGCTATCTTGCCGGCCTGGGCATGCTGGCGCGCACCCTCACGCGCGAAGGCAAGCCAGCCTTGCTGCTGTTCGGCTCGCTCGTTGCCTGCGTGCTCCTGCTCAAGATCATCATCGAAGGGCGCCAGTTGTCGCTCGAAGCGGTCGCCGGCGCCTGTGCCGCGTGGATGTTCCTGCTCCTGGCCAGCCGCATGCGGCGCGCGGCGTGGATGGGCGTGGTGCTGATCGGCGCCGGTTTCGTCATCAGCGAACTGGCGCCGGGGCCGGATGGGATGGTGTATGGTTTTAACTGGATTCCGCTGGTGGGGCAGATGCGCTCGCTGTCGGGGCTGCAAAACATCCTCGACATTTTCTGGCCGTTTTTTGCGATTGCCTATCTGGCGCGATTGACGACGCCGATCGGGCACCGCCAGCCGGTCATGGTCATCGGCACGGTGTTCATTGGCGCGGTGGTATTCTGGCTGGAGTGGTCGCAGCAAGACTTGCCGGGGCGCTTCGGCGATATCACGCAGGTGCTGCTGGCCTGCGCGGGATGGGTGATTCCGTGGACGTTTGCGGGGCCCGATTTTATGCAGGAGGTGGCTGGCAAAAAGGATATCGGGCTCCGCACAATTAGATGAGTCATTACAGCGCACACACCGGCGCAAAAATAATGTCAATCAAGCCATTAATCTCCCTATAATGTGGCGGTGATTGGGCAAAACAGCTGACGAGAATATTTCGCTTATGGTTTTCAAGGAGTAATAGCATGCAGAATAACGAAGAAACGCATCAGCAGTTTATTAGCGATGAGCTTCAGATCCCCGCGCGGGAAGCGGCCCTGGCGTCGTTGAAACTGGCAGCCCTGAGCGGTAACGCCGAGGCCCAGGTCGACTATGCGAAAACCTTGCATCAGTCATTCGACGATGCAGCTGCGGCCTTTCCGTGGATGGAACGCGCCGCTTCGCAGAAAAATGTGGATGGCATGTACGGGCTGGCGCTGTTTCTTCACAACGGCTGGGGTTGTGCTCCAGACCAGGAACGGTCCCTTGCCCTGATGCGGGCTGCCGCCGAGGCCGGCAACGTATGGGCGCAATTTGACGTGGGCTTGTACTACATGAAGGGCTACGGTTGCCAGCCCGACATGGCGCAGGCGTTGGAATGGATAACGAAAGCGGCGCAAGCCGGCCTGGCGTCGGCCCAGTATGAACTGGGCGTGCTGTATCTGAATGGCGAAGGCGTGGCGCAGGATTTCAAGGAATCGGTGGCGTGGTTTCTGAAGGCTGCCGAGCAGGGTAATGCTGATGCCATCTTCTATCTCGGCACGGCCTTTTATGATGGCTTGGGCGTGGAAAAAGACCCGGTCAGAGGTCTCGATATCATGCAAGATGCGGTGAAATTGGGCTCGTCCGTTGCACAACGCTATATTCACAAGTTCGAAGAGCGCAGCTCCACGCCTTCCTGATTTGCGCCAGTGTCGAAGGGCCGGTCTCCATGTATCAGCTTATCGCGCCCTTGGCATAGTCCGGACATGACATTTTCAACGGTATTTTTCTGTTTGCTGGCGGCGAGGGTCGTCTCCGACATGCTGAGCCTGTTTAGCGAACATCCCATTTTCGATATCATCTCGGGAATCATCGTTCTGCCCGGTGCCGCCACCTTGCTGGTCGCGGACGCGGGCGACGCGTTCGGCTACGTCGCCCTGGTAATGGCCATGTACTATCTGGCCGTTGGCGCAATGGCATTGTCGAGGCGGAAGCGCCCCGACGCCAGGCCCGCCAGCGCGCGGATGAGCGCCCTTACGCGCCCGCCGCCGCCGATTTGATCGCGTGCCGGCTCATCAGATCGTACAAGGTCGGCCGGCTAATCCCCAGCAACTCCGCCGCGCGCACGATGTTGCCATCGACCCGCGCCAGCGCCTTGACGATGGCCGCATACTCGGCTTCGTCGCGCACCTGGCGCAGGTTGATCGGCTGCTCCGGCTCGGCCGAGGCCGACAATCCCAAATCGTCCGCCGTGATCTGCGGCCCGTCGGCCATGATGATGGCGCGCTTGATGCAGTTTTCCATCTCGCGCACATTGCCCGGCCACGGGTAGCTTTCGATCACGCCGATCGCTTCCTGGCTGAAATGCAAGGTCGGCCGCGATTCCTGCGCGCAGAACTTGTTCTTGAAATGGTGGGCCAGCAGCGCCGCATCGCCGATCCGGTCGCGCAGCGGCGGAATGGTGACCACGATTTCCGACAGGCGGTAATACAAATCCTCGCGGAAACGCCCACTGGCCGACAAGGCCTTGAGGTTCTGGTGCGTCGCGCACACGATGCGCACATCGACCGCGATTTCTTCATGTCCGCCGACGCGCTCGATCACGCGCTCCTGCAAAAAGCGCAGCAACTTCGCTTGCAGCGACATCGGAAGATCGCCCACTTCATCGAGGAAGAAGGTACCGCCGTGCGCCAGCTCGACCTTGCCCTTGGTCTGCTTGACCGCGCCCGTGAAGGCGCCTTTTTCGTAGCCGAACAGTTCGCTCTCTAACAGGTTCTCGGGAATCGCCGCGCAGTTGATTGCCATGAAGCGCTGGTTGGCGCGCGGACTCAACTGATGCAGCGCACGCGCCAGCACTTCCTTGCCGGTGCCGCTTTCGCCCAGCACCATCACCGACGCCGAGGTCGGCGCCACTTTTTCGATATTGCGGCACACGCGCTGCATGCCGGCGTCGCGGCTGATCACGCCGCTGAGCGGCGAATCGGCCTGCGACTGGCGCATGCAGCGGTTTTCCTGCTGCAGCGCATGCAGATAGAAAGCGCGCTGCACCACCAGGCCCAGCATTTCGGGGTCGAACGGCTTCTGATGGAAGTCGTATGCACCCAGCCCAATTGCTTCGACCGCGTGCGCATGGTTTTGGTTCCCGGTCAGGACGATGACCTTGGTATCGGGCGCCAGCGCCAGGATCTGGCGCAGGGTGGCCAGGCCTTCGGTGGCGCCGTCCGGATCGGGCGGCAAGCCCAGGTCCATGGTCACCACCGCCGGCTCGTGGCGGCGCACCTGGGCCAGCGCGGCGTCGCGGTCGCCCGCCACCACCACCTCGTAGGCATCGAAGCACCAGCGCAGCTGCTTTTGCAGGCCCGGGTCGTCTTCGATGATCAGCATCTTCATTTTGTTTTGGGTCACAGCGATCCTCTGGCCGTCACGCGGCTCTGTCGACAGTTTGGATGTCCTGCTGGCACAGGGGCAGGGTGATTCTGAACGTGGTGCCGCGCGGTGGCGTGCTGCTCACCGCCAGGCTGCCGCCGAGTTCATGGATGTATTCGCGGCTCTCGAAGGCGCCAATGCCCATGCCGGCCGACTTGGTCGATTCGAACGGCTTGTACAGGCGCTCGCGGATGAATTCTTCGCTCATGCCTTCGCCGGTGTCGCGGATCTCGATGATAACCGAATCGTCCGCACGGCTGAGCGTGATTGCTACCTGGCCTTCCTTGGGCGTGGCTTCGATCGCGTTCTGGATCAGGTGGCCCACCACCCGCTCCAGCCGCTCCCAGTCGGCCACTACACGCAGGCGCGGCTCGCTGATCGTGAGCAGGGGACGCGGCTCGAAGGCGGCCTTGTTGGCGACCGCCTGGGCCAGCAGTTTTTCGATCGAGAGCGGGGCCGGGCGCTCCTGCGAGGCGCTGCGGCTGAGCTTTTGCAGCATCAGGCGCATCTTTTGCACCGACAAGGTCACGGTTTCGAGCATGTCGCGCTGGAACTCGGGATTGTCCTTGTGCTTTTCGGCATTCGGGATCAGCAAGCCCAGCTGCGACACCAGGTTCTTCAGGTCGTGCACCACGAAGGTCGACATGCGGTTGAAGGACTCGAACTGGCGCGCCAGCATCAGGGCGCTGGCCGCTTCATGCTGGGCCAGATAGCTGGCGGCCTGGCTGCCGGCAATCTTGAGCAAGTCGATCACTTCCCAGTTCAGGGTGATGGCGCTGCGCGGCTGCAACAGCAGCATGAAGCCGAACAGGCGGCCCTGCAGCATCAGCGGCACCACCAGCCGTCCGCGCGGGAATTTACCCAGCCACTCGGGCAGCACCAGGCCTTCGTACTTGTCGGGGTCCTTGGTGAATTCCTGCAAGTCGACCACCCACTGGCGCGATTCCAGGAAGCGGCAAAAGGCCGAGTCGTCCGGTTCGGACGGGGCGCTGTCGGGCAAGTGCCAGCTGGCCACCGGTTCGCACCGGCCCGCTTCGCGCCGGATCCACAGCATGCCGCCGGAACTTTCCACCAGCTCGCCCACCGCTTGCAGGGTGCGTTCGCCCAGGTTGGGACCGGCCTCGGACAGGGTGCGCGTAAAACGCAGCCATTCTTCGCGGTAGTCATAGTTATAGCTGTAGAAATGCTTGCTGATGAACACTTTCAGCCAGGAGCGGAAGGTGCCCGAGAACAAAATGCCGGCCAGCAGCACCAGCGCGCCGAACAGGAAGGCCATCTGCATCAGCGAGCCCCACTGGCCGCCGAAGTAGCGCAGATAATAGCCGGCCGCGCCCATCGCCAGCAGGTAGGCGGCCGAGCCGAACAGGGCGGCCGAATGGAACAGCAGGCGGCGCGACACGGCGATATGGGTCGACCACGAGGCGCTGCGCGCCACCGAGACCGCGATCAGGGGCGCGGTCAGGGCATTGACCACGCCGCGCGCGGACCAGATCTCGGGATTGACCTGGCGCATCAGCAGGGCGTTACTGTACAGATAGAAATCGTAGACGAAGATGCCGCCGATGCCGAGGCAGGCGAACTTGATGGCCCAGCGCTCTTGCACCGGCTTGTTGCGGTACAACTGTTCGACCAGCAGCATGCCGAGCACAGCCATGCCGATGCGCGCCATCACGCCCAGGATGCCGCTCTGCTGGCCCAGTATGGCGGGATAGAATTCGGACAAGACCTTGTCGGCCAGCACCAGCACGTACAGCACGGCGACCGCCGGCAGGGCCGGGGTGCGGCGCAGCTGGCGCCAGCTGGTGCCCTCGAAGTGGCCCAGCAGCGACAGCAGCACCACGGTCCAGGCGCCGTTGCGCGCCACTTCCAGCAGTTCGCCAGCCCAGTTCTGGGGCAGGGTGCCCCAGGCCTGGGCCGCCAGCGCGCCGCTCCACAGCACCGTCAGGGCGCAGGCGCTGGCCAGTACCGAGGCGTGCTGGCGGCTGCGCCAGCGCGTGCCCAGCACGGCGCCGAGCATCGCAAACGCGAGCGCGGCAATGGAATAGCTAAAGGTAGCGATGTTGGTCAGCATTCCGGTCCCGTCGTCTTTCCGGTGTGGATCGAATTGCCGGGCGAGGCCGGCGCAGCCGCCCGCCCCAAGGTGCAGGCCGCAGTCAACGCCCGTGACTGCCCATGACGACCTTGAGCGTGTCGATCAGGATCAGCAGGTCAAGGAACAGGCTGTTGTTTTTCACATAATACAGATCATACTGGAGCTTTTGCACCGCGTCATCGACAGATGCGCCATAACCGTAGCGCACCTGGGCCCAGCCGGTGATGCCGGGCTTGATGCTGTGGCGTACGTTGTAGTAGGGAACCTGCTCGGTCAGCTGCTCCACGAAGTAGGGCCGCTCGGGGCGCGGGCCGACGAAACTCATCTCGCCCTTGAATACATTGAGGATCTGCGGCAACTCGTCGATCCGGCATTTGCGGATGAAGTTACCCACGCGCGTGACGCGCGGATCGTTCTGGGCGGCCCACTGCGGCTTGCCGCCCTTTTCGGCATCGTTGTACATGCTGCGGAACTTGAGCACCTTGAAGGTTTCGCCATTCGTGCCGACCCGTTCCTGCTGGTAAAAGATCGGTGCGCGGTCTTCGATGAAAATGGCCAGCGCGGTCAGGAACATCACCGGCAGCGAGACCACCAGCAAGGTGGCGCTGACCACCAGGTCGAAAGTGCGCTTGACGAAAATGCGGATGAAACTCTGGTCGAAGCCGCCGCCGAATACCAGCCAGCTCGGCTGCAGCGAATCGACCCGGATCTGGCTCGTTTCACGCTCGAAGAAGGTGGCGGCATCGATCACTTTCACGCCGTACAGTTTGCACTCAAGCAGTTCCTTGATCGGAAAGGCGCCGCCGCGGCGGTTTTCCACCGACACCACGATTTCCTCGACATCATGACGGCGTGCCAGGGTCAGCAGCGATTCGTCGCCGCGCACTTCCAGCAAAGCAGAAGCCGGCACCCGCGAATCTTCCGACGGCATGGCGATGAAGCCGGCGATTTCATAGCGGTGGTAGACCTGGGCGCGGTTGGCCAGTTCGCGGCATTCGTTGGCCAGGGCGCCGCCGCCGACGAACAGGATGCGCGACTCGAACTTGCGCGCTTCCGATGTTTTGAAGAAAATCGTGCGCGCCACAAAGATCCCGCCAGCCCCGATCATGAACACCAGCAGCATGATGCCGCGCCCGAAATACAGGTTCGGCGCCACATAGAACAGCAGTGTCAAAATGCAAAAGCCCATCGCAAAGGACGGCAACAGCTTCTGGAAGAAGGGATTGCGCAAGCCTTCGGTCAGGTTGAGCTGGTACATGCCGAGCGCGCTCATGCTGAACACGATGGCGATGGCGTAGGCGATCGCCGAGATCAGGAAATTGTCCAGGTGCGGCGGCAGCGAGGTCTTGCCGTCTTCGTAGACGCGCAGCGCCGCGCCCGCGTACGCCGAGCCAATCAGGATCAGCACCTCGACAAACAGCAGCACGAACACAACCCGTGAGACATAGTGATTAGAAATCCGAAGCATTTTTCCACCCCTGGACAGGAAAAGTGGCGTTGCGTGGCGGGCCCAGATGGCGCCCGGCCGCAGCGCTTTTAGTTGTTATAAGTCAAATTCCGGATGTACCATGCCATGGCTTGCTGCATGCCCTCGCCGATCCGGTGGGTGGGGGCAAAACCGAGTAACTTGATTGCTTTGGAAATATCGGCCTGCGAGTGACGCACATCGCCGGCGCGGAAAGGCGCGTACTGCGGCTGATGGTCTCGCACGTGCGGAAACTGTTCTGCCAGCAATTCGCACATCATCGCGTGCAGCTGGTTCAGGCTGGTGCGCTCGTTGAGCGCGACGTTGTATACCTGGTTGCTCGCTTGCGTATCGTCGGCCAGGGCGGCCAGCAGATTGGCCTGCACCACATTGTCGATGTAGCAGAAGTCGCGGCTGGTTTCGCCGTCGCCATTGATGAACAGCGGCTTGTTCTTGATCAGCGCGGCAATCCATTGCGGGATCACGGCGGCGTAGGCGCCGTCCGGGTCCTGGCGCGGGCCGAACACATTAAAGTAGCGCAGGCCGATGGTCTGGGTGCCGTAGCAGCGCCCGAACACTTCGGCGTACAGTTCGTTGACATACTTGGTGATGGCGTAGGGCGACAGCGGGTTGCCGATCTCGTCCTCGACCTTGGGCAGGGCCGGATGGTCGCCATAGGTCGAGCTGGAGGCGGCGTACACGAAACGCTTGACTTTGGCATCGCGCGCGGCCACCAGCATGTTGAGGAAACCGGTGACGTTGGTATCGTTGGTGGTGATCGGGTCTTCCATCGAGCGCGACACCGAGCCCAGCGCCGCTTCGTGCAGCACATAGTCGGCGCCGGCCACGGCCCTGGCGCAATCGGCGGGCACGCGGATGTCGCCGTGGATGAAGGTGAAATTGGCCCAGGCGGCGCTGCCGACCAGTTCGCGCACCTGGTCCAGGTTGTGCTGGTGGCCCGTGGCGAAGTTGTCGAGGCCGGTGACCTTCTGGTCCAGGCGCAGCAGCGCTTCGACCAGGTTCGAACCGATGAAACCGGCCGCGCCCGTAACCAGCCAGTGGCTGCGGTGCGCGCGCAAGTGCTGTTGAACCTCGATGAATTTATCCACGGCAGACTCCAGTTTCTTATTCATGCTGCATACAAGGAAGCACCAGCGGGCGCTCCCCAAGCGCCCCTACAGGCGCCAGACGGAAAAACCGGCGGCGCGCAAGGCGTCCTGGTCGAACAGCGATTTGACATCCATGAAGCAGGCACCCTTGTTCAGTTTGGCCTGCAGGTCGGACAGCGGACGCGCCAGCAACTCCTTGTGCGAGACCGCCGCGATGATGGCGTCGGCTTGCGGCAGGCGATCCCAGCTCTCCAGTTCCACGCCGTACTCGTGCATGGCTTCGGCGGCATCGGCCACCGGATCGTGCACGTGCACCTGCACGCCGTAGGTTGTCAGTTCGGTGATGATATCGGCGACCTTGGAATTGCGCAGGTCCGGGCAGTTTTCCTTGAACGTCAGGCCGATCACGTTGACCTTCGCACCCTTGACGTTAAAACCGGCCGCGATCATCGACTTGATGGTTTTTTCGGCCACGAACTTGGCCATGCCATCGTTGATGCGGCGCCCCGCCAGGATCACCTGCGGGTGGTAGCCGAGCATGTCGGCCTTGTGCGTCAGGTAATACGGATCGACGCCGATGCAATGCCCGCCCACCAGGCCCGGGCGGAACGGCAGGAAATTCCACTTGGTCCCGGCCGCTTTCAGCACTTCCAGCGTATCGATGCCAATTTTATCGAAAATGATGGCAAGTTCGTTCATCAGCGCGATATTCAAGTCGCGCTGGGTGTTTTCGATGACCTTCGCCGCTTCCGCCACCTTGACCGACGAGGCCCGGTACACGCCAGCCGTGATGATCGATTCGTACAGCTTGGCCACTTCATCGAGGGTGGCCTGGTCGTCGCCCGACACCACCTTGAGGATGGTGGTCAGGGTATGTTCCTTGTCGCCCGGATTGATGCGCTCCGGCGAGAAGCCGACGTGGAAGTCTTCCATCCACTTCAGGCCCGAATGCTGTTCCAGGATGGGAATGCAGACTTCCTCGGTCGCTCCCGGGTACACGGTGGACTCGAAAATGACGATCGCGCCTTTCTTCATATGCAGGCCGACGGTCTTGCTGGCGCCGGCCAGCGGCGTGAAATCGGGATTGTGGGCACTATCGACCGGGGTCGGCACGGCCACCACGATGTAATCGGCGCCGGCGATGGCGGCAGGGTCGGCGCTGACGGTCAGGTGCTGCGCGGCGCGCAACTGGTCACTGTTCAGTTCGCCTGTAGGGTCGATGAAACGCTGATAGCTATCGATTTTGCTGGTCGACAGGTCGAAACCGATCGTCGTGCGTTTCTTGCCGAATTCGACAGCCAATGGCAGGCCGACATAACCCAGGCCAACGACGGCCACTACTTTTGCTGCTGCTTCCATCTGGGTTCCCTGTTTATAACGTATTTGTTATTATAGCAACTGAATTACGCCGGCAAAATTTCCTGTTTGAAAAGAACGACCGAGCGCTCGCCGGATTGTTTTCTCGGGCGTCGCCTCACGCCACATGGCACGAATGAGGGAGCGGCAAGATTGCACGCGGCACAGGTCGCCGATCAATAAAGAATGATCGGAAGCATACCATTAGGAATATACACTCTTTCCTTGCGAAATAGCAAAGTTCGTTACAACTTAACTAACTCTAAAAGAAATTTGTGTTGTTATTTTTATCTGCCCATGGCAGGGGGTGAGGTTTCGCGGGAGCGGCGCATCCGGGTGCGTCCGGTGGACGCGATCGAGGGTCGCGCCGCGCTCCGGAAAAGGCCGCATAAGACGGGCCTGAATCTCTATTGTAATGAGGTGCCACCGGGCTAAAAAAATATTATTGGTAACTGTTGCGTTTTCGCCCCGATGCTTTTTAAGCATGGACCAGCGTCCATCTGGCGTTAGTTTGCGCGCGCTCAAAGTGCGTCGCCGAGAACTTGAACATGAGCTCCATGCGGGAACATCCGGCGCCCGCCGCAGCCTAATTCCATAGTCACTGAGCGTCGCCACCGGCGGCGCCCGCCATCCGCCAGGAGACCTCATGGAAACCACTAGCGACACCGGCCGGCGCCAGGCGCGTCCCGGCTTTTGGCAATACCCCGGCGCCGCGCCCGGCGTGGTCGATGAGGCTGGCGCCGCTGGCGACATGCCGGCGCACCTGACCGGCCCGCCGCATGGCGCGCGCGACATCCGGCTCGGCATGGCGCTCGGGTGGTTCAGCATCGGCCTGGGGCTGGCGGGCCTGATGGCGCCGCGTTTCATGGCGCGCGCGGCCGGCATGCCGGACTGGCCGCAGGTGCTGCGCGTGATGGGCATGCGCGACCTGGTCAGCGGCGCGGGCTTGCTGAACCGGCCCGACGACCAGCTGTGGCGCTGGTCGCGCGTGGTGGGCGACGCCATGGACCTGGGCATCGTCGGCGTCGCCGCGATCCACCCTGATGCCAACCGGCGCCGGCTGGCGTCGACGGCGCTGGCGCTGGCCTCGGTCGGCGCGCTCGACCTGCGGGCCGGCAATCCGCCGCGCCGCACGCCCTCCCATGGGACGCTGGCCGGGCCGCAGGGCGGGCAGCGGGTCCAGCACGCGGTCAGCATCAACCGTCCGCCCGGGGAATGCTACCGCTTCTGGCGCGACCTCGCGCGCCTGCCTGGCTTCATGCAGCACCTCGCATCGGTCACGATCATTGATGAGCGGCTTTCGCACTGGTGCGCCAGGGGGCCGGCCGGGCGCAAGGTCGAGTGGGATGCCGAGATCACCGAAGACCAGCCGGACCAGTTGCTGCGCTGGCGTTCGGTGCCCGGGGCCGACGTCGACAATGCCGGCAGCGTGCGCTTCATCCCCGCCAACGGCGGCCGCGCCACGGTGCTGCAGGTGCAGATGAGCTACCACCGGCCGGCCGGGCGCGCCGGCGCCGCGGTGGCCAGGCTGTTCGGCGAGGAACCCATGATCCAGGTGCGTGACGACTTGCGCCGCTTCAAGCAACTGATCGAAACCGGCGAAATCCCCACCACCCGCGGCCAGCCGTGCGGCGCGCGCAGCCTGGTGTCCACCTTGTTGCGCAAAGGAGCCGACCAATGAAAGCGACGTGCTGGCATGGCGTGCGCGATGTGCGCGTCGAACAGGTGCCCGATCCGGGCATCCTCAATCCGGGCGACGCGATCGTCAGAATCACGTCCATCGCCATCTGCGGCTCCGACCTGCACCTGTACAACGGCGTGGTACCGGGCATGATGCAGGGCGACATCCTCGGCCACGAATTCATGGGCGAGATTGTCGAGATCGGCGCCAGCGGCAAGCGCCTCACGGTGGGCGAGCGCGTGGTGGTGCCGTTTCCCATCGCTTGCGGCCAGTGCTTTTTCTGCGAGCAAAAACTGTTTTCGGTGTGCGAGAACGCCAACCCGAACGCTTACCTGGCACCGGGCAGTGCCATGTGCAGCGCTATATGCAAGCCCTGCTTGAACGCGTGCTCAACGGCGAAATCGATCCGGCCTGCATCATCACGCATCACCTCGACCTGGATGAAGCGCCGCGGGCTTACGCCATGTTCAAGCACAAGCAGGATCACTGCATCAAGGTCGTCATGCATCCTCAGCATTGACGGGCAAGCGCAAGCGCAGCGGGTGGCGGTGTCATGTTTATGCACGGACAGTATCAATTTTCGCTACCACCAGCAGGGTTTACTTTTGCACAACCTGGGTACCTATACTGCGAACCAGCCGAACTTGCAGTGCGTCAGCCAGACTGGATGACGCTGCAGAGCACGGGCTTCGCGATGCGTTTTTACTCAGGAGATTGGTAACATGATCAAGGCAAAAAAAATTCTGGCGTTGGTAGCGGTATCGACCATGCTGTCGGCTTGCTATGTCGTTCCTATCGATCAATATCCACCTCGCGGAAACGGCAACTACAATAACAACGGCGGCGGCGTCGCCATCGTGCCGGTGCCGGCCATCCGCCCGGTGTACACGGCGCGTCTGTATCCGGCCAACGACGAGGCATCGCGCCTGGGCCGCATTTCCGGCACCATCAGCAATCCGGAACGCGGGCATGGCGAATTCTCGTTCGCCGTCGGCGGCGAAGCGTTCTCCGGCGAAGCCACACGCGATCCGGGCGCGACCAAGGGCGTGGCCAATGCGTCCGGCAACCGCGGCGGTTATACGCGCTGCGAATACGTGATGACGCGCGCCGAAATGGGTTCCGGCACCTGCGTGTTTTCCAGCGGCGCGCGTTTCGACATGCACATCACGCAGTAAGCCGCAGGGCGGAGGTTGGCAGCTATTGAGTAGCGGGTAAGTACCTTACACTGGTGCGCGCAGTATCTGTCCAACCAGCTTGTCAGTATGGCTGTGAGCAGCACTGATCAAGTTGCATCCAATATCGTGGAAAGGTCGCATTGATGTCCCGTTTTGACTCCTGGCCGGTCGACCTCGTCGAGGACTTACGTATTTATCAGAGCGAGATGCATGAGGATGCGGATTACCGCATGATCTACAGTTTCTCGCTCGATGCGCTTTCCCCGGCAGATCTGGACGAAGTTGCGTTTCTTGTTAGCCGCGGCGTGCAATCTGTGACCGAACTTCCTGAGTGACGTTGCGACGCAGCCCTTGGCGCTGGCGACCGATAACACGACCGATTCGTGCCCGATGCAAAGGTTCCGGCACCCGGCGTAGCCCGCCTGCCGGTGCTCCCGCGTGGCGCGCTGACCGCGCCCGGCTATCCGTCGCCGACGGCCGGATCGTACATCGCTGGCCTCATATCCTGGCCGACGCGGTGGCCACCCATTGACCACTCCTGCCGGCCCCGAACCGGCCGGCAGCGTGTTTAGTGCTGCCAGCTAAACTTTGGCAACTATCCCGATCGGCATTGACGGCGCCAGTAACGCCAGCCAGAATATTTCCATAAATACAAAAGTTGCGCGTCCTGGGCAGGGGCGCGAACGACCTCACCTGACATGAGGTGGTCTGGCGAATGCCGTGCGCATGAGCCTGTCCGTCTGCCGAGCTTATTCATCCGTATGCCAGGACCGCGCGCAGTCGCGGTCCCCGGAAAACCAATAAGGAGACACGATGAACACAGGTGATACGACAAACAAACGACGCAAATTTTTGCTGGCAACAGGCGCCCTGATCCCCATGGGCCTGATCGGATGCGGCGGCGGCTCGGCGCCGTCTTCCGCACCAGCATCCGCTGCGGCGCCGCCATCGCCACCGCCATCGGCACCGCCATCGGCACCGGAATCGTCCGGGTCGCAGGCCGCGTCGAGGGCACTGTCGAAGTCCGCGCCGGCATCGACCATGACGCTGGGACCGGCCATCGTCGTGGACCAGTTCGGCTACCTGCCGGCACGCGACAAGATCGCGGTGGTGCGCAATCCCCAGACCGGCTTCGACGCGGCTGACAGTTTTACCCCCGGCACGGTGTACGAGGTGGTCAACGCCGTGACCAATGTGGTCGTTTTCAGCGGCGCACCGGTCGCCTGGAATGGCGGCGCGACCGATGCCACGTCGGGCGACCAGGCCTGGCATGTCGACTTCAGCGCGGTGAGCGCTCCCGGTCAGTATGTTATCCGCGACACCCAGGGCAACGTGACGTCGCCGGCCTTCAGGATCGCTGCCGACGTCTACAAACCGGTGCTGCGCGCCGCAGTGCGCTACTTCTATTACCAGCGCGCCGGCATCGCCAAGACGGCGGCGCTGGCCGGCGCCGGCTGGGCCGATGCCGCTTCGCACCTGGGGCCCTTGCAGGACAAGCATGCACGCCTGTTCAGCTCACCCGGCGATGCCTCGACCGAGCGCGATGTCTCGGGCGGCTGGTACGACGCGGGCGACTTCAACAAGTACACGCGCTGGCACGCCGGCTATCTGATTGACCTGCTGCACGCATTTGCCGACAATCCCGGCATCTGGGGCAAGGATTACCACATTCCCGAATCGGGCAACCAGCACCCCGACCTGCTCGACGAAATCAAGTGGGGCATGGATTGGCTGATCAAGATGCAGGAAACGAGCGGCGCGATGCTGTCGATCGCCGGCCTGGCCCACGCCAGCCCGCCTTCGGCGGCTACCGGCCCGACACTGTACGGGCCGCCCAATACGTCGGCCACGCTGGCTGCGGCCGGCGCCTTTGCGCTGGGCGCCAAAGTGTTCGGTACGCGAGCCGGCCTGTCCAGCTACGGAGCCGGGTTGAAGACGCGGGCCGAGCGCGCATGGAACTGGGCTGTCGCCAATCCCAACGTTTTGTTCAAGAACAATGACGCCGCCTACAACTCCCAGGGACTGGGCGCCGGCCAGCAAGAAACCGATGATTACGGGCGCCTTGGCCACAAGCTGGCCGCCGCCGTCTATCTGTATCAACTGACCGGCAAAGCCGTCTACAACAACGTTGTCAATGCACAGTACCTGAACGCGCATTTGTTCGTGTGGTACAACTATGCCTCGCCGTTTGAAGGCGCACTCCAGCAAGCGCTGCTGCATTACGCCAGCCTGTCCACGGCAACCCCGGCCACGGCCGCCGCCATCCGCACGGCCTACGCCACCGGCATGGAAGGCACCGACCACTGGACCGCGATGAGCGGCAAGACCGACCCTTACCTGGCCCATCTGCAGGTGTACACCTGGGGCAGCAACGCCATCAAGTCGCACGAAGGCAATATGTTCGCCGCGCTGGCCCATGACGGCCTGGGGACGCGCCCGGCCGCGGCCAATATGAACGCCGCATCGCACTATCTTCACTACCTGCACGGGGTTAATCCGCTCGGCAAGGTCTATCTATCGAACATGGGCACGCTCGGCGCCGAAAATTCGGTCGACCAGTTTTATCACACCTGGTTCGCGCACGGTTCCGCCAAATGGGATAGCGTCAAGGAGTCGACCTTTGGCCCGCCGCCGGGTTTTCTGGTGGGTGGCCCGAATCCGGGCTATAACTGGGAAAACGGTTGCCCTGGCCTGCATCCGGGCTGCGGTACGGCGGTTCCCGCGCCGCCGTTCGGACAGCCGCCGCAGAAGTCCTATCTCGACTTCAACGATTCCTGGCCGCTGAACTCGTGGTCGGTGACCGAAAACTCGAACGGCTACCAGAGCGCGTATATTCGCTTGCTGTCACGCTTCGTGTCGTAGCCATCGCATCACGCAGCAAGCATCAGCGGGACCGCCGCGCAGATACTGCGCACGCAGGGTGTTGTGCATGACACTTGGCGTGAGCAGTATCCGTCCAACCCCTTGTGTGAGTGTGGCCGTAACGATGAAAATGTATATCCTGGTGCGCGATGATGTGCCGCTCGGTTTTGCGATGGTGGCCGTGGCCCATGCATCGCTGGCCGGCTATCTGAAATTCAAGGACACACCCGAGGTTCAGGCGTGGCTGGCGGGGCCGTTCTTCAAGGCGGTCTGCATCGTCAATGCCAGGGAATTCGAGAATGCGAAGCAGGTGGAAGATCACGTCGTGCTGACCGAGTCCGCGCTCGACAACCGGGAAGTGGCGATCGTCTTTCGTCCGCGCGAGGAATGGCCGAAGATGTTCAAGTTCCTCAAGCTGTACCGGGCCGCACCCGTCATTGGCACCGAAGAGCGCCCTTAACGGCGGGCGCCGGCTCAGGCGGACGTGGCGGCCAGCATCGCCATGAAACGATCGGCCGGCCACTGTTTGCGGTCCGATACCTGGCCGTCGCCCAGTTCGATGAGGCGACGTTCTCCCTGGCTTGATGTGACGACATCGACCGAGAAAAACGGGCTGTCGATGCGTCGGGCGAGCTCGTGCACGAGCTCAGGTGCGCTGCCATCGCGGCCATGCGCCTTGCCATGCAGCACGAAATAGCGCTCCTCGCTGTCGGCTTGCAGCTGCTCAAACTTGCGGATGCAAACGCCGCCTTCAAGCGCACCACGGTATTTTTCGATCAAGCCGACCACTTCCGCAATTTCCTGTGGTGTTGCCGCAACCGAGCCGCGCTGGGTGGTCAGCGATTTGACGTAGTCCTTGACGAAATAGGCGGGCCAGTTCCTGCCGGCCACCGCAGCGGCAAAATCCGCATCGCGCGCGACGATCACCGTTTCCGGCGTAAATTCTTCGCACAGTGCGTACCATTCGGGAAGGTAATGAGAATGGCGGTACTGGGCCGGACTGCTTGCCATCGCGCAGCCATGCTCCGCGATGGCGTGATGCAGCCTCGCATAGCCTTCCGGCGTCAGCATCCAGCCACGGTACAGCACCTTGACTCCGGCCGAGAGGGCCGGCTGCGCCTTGAATTGCCCCGTTTCGAAGTCTTCGAAGGAGAACAGCGAGCACGCGAAACCAGCCGCGCGTGCGGCGTCGAATTCCTCCCCGTACGCTTCGTCGGCCACGCGCTTGTTGAACGGGTCGCAGGGGAACAGCAGGTGCATCGATGGGGCAGGGTGGACGCCGCTCATTTGGACAGCAGTACCTTGTAATAGTCGGCAACGTTGTTGCTGGCACCCTTGCTGATGCGCTGCGATGCTTGTGTCCATGGCCAGAAGTTGGTCCCCGACGTGGTTCGCATCCCCGGCAGCGTCTGTCCGTCCAGCGGGGCCATGCCCCACACGCCACCATGTTTGAGGCGAACCACTTCGCCCAGGTAACTGCCGTACATTCGCGCCACGGCCATGACCTGTTCGTCCGACGGACGTGGCGATTTGGCAGCGTACGAGGTGTGTGCGCGCGCCAGCACGGCTTCGAGCTGCACCATGCTGGCATCACTGCCGTCGAGCTTGATGCCGAACTGGTCGCGCGCCGTCGCCACGGCTTGCGCTGCATAGGCCGTGGCGGCTCGCTGCACCGCTCCATCGGCGACAAAGTCGGGTTTCGGTTTGTCGGCCGCCAGTGCAGCGGCGCCGGGCAGGGAGGCGAATACAAACAGAAGGGCGTTGATCGACGGCATACAGGCTTTCTGAAGGAACCGGTCGATTTTAACATCGCGATATCGGGCACATAGCGATAGCCCTCGCCCAGTCGTCCCCGCGCAGGGGCGGCGTTGCTCAGGCGATGGTTGCGAGAGGCGATGGGGTGAGGTGGGGCCGACGCCAGACGCGCTGGCATGTGGCACAATCCGCCTCATGAAACCAGCACTTGCTATCGCCGCACGCATCAAACACTATCTTGCGACATTGCTGCTCTCGGTGGCGCCATTCTTGGTGCACGCAGCCGCGCCAACCCAACTGACCGATGCGATTCACGCCAAGGTCAAGGCTCTGTCAGCCAGCGGTGACGCCCTGGTCGCGCAGGGAAAAACCCGCGAGGGGGTGGAAGCGTACGTGAAGGCACTTGGCGTCCTCCCCAAACCCTATACCGAATGGGAAGCGGCGACCTGGCTGCTGGTGGCAATCGGCGACGCCAATTTCAAATCCAAACACTATGAACAGGCCAGGCTTGCCTTGCAGGATGCGATGCATTGTCCCGGAGCTATCGGCAACCCGTTTATCCATTTGCGGCTGGGCCAGACACAGTTTGAATTGGGCAATATGACGGCAGCTGCCGATGAACTGGCCCGTGCCTACATTCATGAGGGCAAGGCCATCTTCAAGGAAGACGACCCAAAATACCTGGCCTTCATCAAATCCAAGCTCAAGCCTCCGCCGGGCGGTTGGCCCGCAGGCTGGTAGTCGTCCGAGCACCTTGCCGGGTCAAGACCCATCCGGCTTGCGCAGCCGGCTCAGCAATTCCTCGACACTGTCGCTCACCGGCAAGCCATGCTGGCGCAGCAATTGCAGGTGCAGCACCAGGTTTTCCAGCACCAGCTTGGCCGACACCGCCAGCAGGGTCATCAGCCGGTCTTCGGTGCTGAAGTTGTCCATCGCCGCCGCCATCTCGCACAGATGGGCGGCCACCAGTTCGCGCAGCTCGGCCTCGCCGAAGGGCAGGTCGGCGAAATCGATGGGGTCTTCGTGCTCGACTTCCAGCATCAGCGCGGCAAGTTCTTGAGGTTTGATCGGCATGCCCGGCTCCAGAAAGTTGACTCGCTTCCATTCTAGGCCCGCACGCGACAGGCGCGCCGATCCGCGATAAAATTAAACGGCTTTGATTCCCGATCGTCGTCACACCAGTGATTGGATGCCATGGCGCGTCTCATTTTCACCCAGCAGCTTGCCCGCTTCACCGCTGTGCCGCAGGTCGACACCACTGCGGCCACCCTGCGCGGCGGACTCGACACAGCCTTCGCGGCCAATCCTTTGCTGCGCGGCTATGTGCTCGACGATCAAGGCCATCTGCGCGAGAACGTCGTCGTCTTCATCGACGGGCGGCGCAGCGAAGAACGCACCCGCCTCGACGACCCTCTCACACCCGACAGTACCGTTTACATCCTGCAAGCACTTTCCGGAGGCTGAACATGCGTGCGCGTGCCTATCTTTCCACCCGCAAGGGCTTGTTTGAATTGCAGCGCGGTAGCGCGGGATGGGAAATCGGTCCCCGCCACTTCCTTGGCGAGCCAGTCTCGATCACACTGGCCGATCCGCGCGACGGCACGCTGTACGCGGCCCTCAACCTGGGCCACTTCGGGGTCAAGCTGCACCGCAAGGATGCCGGCAGCGAGGCCTGGACCGAAATTGCCGCGCCCGCCTATCCGCCCAAGCCGGAGGAGAGCACGGATAAAATCGAGTGGAAAAACAAGCTGATCTGGTCGCTGGAAGCGGGCGGGGCCGACCAGCCGGGCGTGCTGTGGGCCGGCACCTTGCCGGGCGGCCTGTTCCGCTCAAGCGACCGCGGCGCCTCGTGGGAGCTGGTGCGTTCCCTGTGGGATGTGCCCCAGCGCGCCGAATGGTTCGGCGGCGGCTATGACGTGCCCGGCATTCACAGCATTTGCGTCGATCCGCGCAACAGCAATCACGTGCTGGTTGGGGTGTCCTGCGGCGGCGTCTGGCGCACGGAAGATGGCGGTGCCAGCTGGACCATCAGCGCCACCGGCATGCGCGCCGACTACATGCCTCCCGAGCTCAACGAAAATGAAGCGGTGCAAGATCCGCACCGCATCGTGCGCTCGGCTGGCGACCCGGATGTGCTGTGGTGCCAGCACCATAACGGTATCTGGCGCTCCAACGACAACGGCCACCACTGGACCGAAATCACCAGCGCGCCGCTGTCGAACTTCGGTTTTGCCGTGGCCGCCCATCCGCGCGATGGCGGCACCGCCTGGTTTGCACCGGCCGAGGCCGACCAGCGCCGCATCCCGGTTGGCGCCGCGCTGGCGGTCACGCGCACCGATGACGGCGGCCACAGTTTCAAGGTCATGAATGGAGGCTTGCCGCAGCAGCATTGCTACGACCTGGTCTACCGCCATGGGCTGGCAGTAGCCGACGATGCCACCACCTTGCTGATGGCCTCGACCAGCGGCGGCGTGTGGATGTCCGAGAATGCCGGCGATAGCTGGCATACCCTGTCGACCACCATGCCGCCCGTCTATGCGGCGTGTTTTGCCTGAGCGAAGTAGCCCAGGAACATGCTGACAGCGGCGTCGACCACGGCGGCGTGCAGTTCCGGCGCCAGCGGCGGCGCGCCCATGGTCACCTGCGGCCAGAACGCCATCGCCTTGACTTGCCCCTGCAGCAGGGTGGCGGCAAAGACCGGGTCGCACTCCTTGAGCTTGCCGTCGGCCAGGGCCGCGCGGATCCAGCGCGTCACCCCTTCCTCGCGCTCGCCCAGGCGCGCCACGATCGCGCGCGCCCGCTCCGGTGCGTGCATGCCCTCGGCAATGGCCACCCGCGCCAGGTCGAGAAAGTCGCGGTCGGCCATGGCCCGCACTTTAATGGTCATCAGTTCGGTCAATTGCGCACGCAGGCTGGCGTCGCTGCGATAAGGCAAGTCCAGTTCGGCGGCGCTGCGCTCGAACAATTGCACCAGCGTCTCGGCGAATAAATCATCCTTGCTGGGGAAGTGATTGTAGACCGTGCGTTTCGACACGCCGGCGTCGGCGGCGATCTTGTCCATGCTGCTCGCTTCGAAGCCGCAGCTGCGGAATTGCTCGGCGGCCGCAGCCAGGATGGCCAGGCGTTTACGGTCGGTCAGTCGTTGAGGTGCATTCATTTTAATATTTTACACCCGCCAGTTTACTTTTCCAAAGAATGAAACTACACTGTGTAGTGTACATTCTTTGATCGGACTCACTGTGCACCGACTTTTCCTCAGCCTCATCTTCATAGGGACACTCCTTACCATGGCTTCTTGCACCTTCGCCGACAGCCCAGCGCCGCGTCACCAGTCGCCCCAGTTCAGCGAGGGCAAATTTCGCAATCCGGTGCCCATGTTCAAGCAAAGCGCCGCCGATTTGATCGGCATCACGTGGACCTTTTTGACCGCCAAGAACAAGAACACCGTACCGAGCGGCGTGATTCCCGTGCAAGCGCTCACCCGCGCGCAATTGCTGGCGGCGCCCGACAACACCCTGTTCCGTCTCGGCCATTCGACCCTGCTGCTCAAGCTCGACAATGCCTTTTACCTGACCGATCCAGTGTTTTCCAAGCGCGCCTCGCCGGTGCAGTGGGCCGGTCCCGCACGCTTTCACCAGCCGCCGATCAGCATCGACGAGCTGCCGCCGCTCAAGGCCGTGATCCTCTCGCACGACCATTACGACCACCTCGACCATGCCTCGATCCTGGCGCTGGCCGCCAAGACCGAACAATTCCTCACCCCGCTCGGTGTGGGCGAGCGCCTGGTGAACTGGGGCATCGATGCCGCCAAGGTAAGCCAGCTCGACTGGTGGCAGGAACGCAAGGTGGGCAATGTGCGCATGGTCGCCACCCCGGCCCAGCACTTTTCCGGGCGCGGCGTAACCGATGGCAACTCGACCCTGTGGGCATCCTGGGTGTTCCAGCATAAGGACTTGCGCGTCTTCTTTAGTGGGGACACCGGCTATTTCGACGGTTTCAAGGCGATCGGCGAGAAATTCGGCCCCTTCGACGTGGCCATGCTGGAAACTGGCGCGTACGACAAGCAATGGCCCGATGTCCACATGCAGCCGGAAGAGACCCTGCAAGCGTTCCTCGACCTCAAGGGAAAATGGCTGATGCCGGTGCATAACGGCACCTTCGACCTCGGCCTGCACCCCTGGCACGAGCCTTTTGATCGCATCGCCGCGCTCGCCACTGCGCGCGGGGTGCCCCTGACTACCCCGGAAATGGGGCAGGCGCTCGACCTCAAGGCCCCGGCACCGGGCAAGGCGTGGTGGAAACGGGTCGATCCCACGCCCGGCTAAGAAGTATTTGCCAAGGGCGTCGCGTTATTGTCACAAGCTGATATCGCGCACCAACACAGGGTTTTGCTATAAATCGGGTCGTTTGAAACGGGTTTCTTCGCTCATATGCACCAACATAGGTCTTTCATCACTGTTATCCAGTTTGCGAATGTAATATGTTGGTGCATGGCAATAAGTTATGCGCATCTGGCATATCCGGCATGGGGATAATAAATGGAGAAAATATGCTGCGGCGCAGTATATTTTGAACTGTCAGCTGGCTACACAGCAGACGATTCGAGCGCCAGAAGCGCCGGATTCATCCATTATCCCTCTGGAGGTTGTATGTTTGCCACTACCCGTTTTGCCACCGTACTGTCCGCGACCTTACTGTGCCTGAGCGCGACCCAGGCCATGGCTGAAGACCGCCCGGCCCGCCTCGAAGTGGCCGGCTGCGAAAAACCTGAATTCCCGGTCCGTTGGCAGGATGACGGCGAAAGCGGCACCGTGACCATCGCTTACCTGGTCGATACCGATGGCAAAGTGGTGCAGTCGAAAGTGCTTGAGTCGAGCGGCGCGGTGCGCGTCGATCGTGCATCGGTCCGCGCTGGCGCCCGCTGCAAGTTTGAACCAGGTGCGAAAGACGGCCAGGCTGCCTTGGCTTGGGCCAAGGTCAAATACGCGTGGGTCGTCGAGTAAATGGGCCGTGGCCCCGGCGTGGACAGGCAATCTGTCCACGCCGGCCATCTGGTTTAGAAGCGGTACAGTAGCGACGCTTCCACCGCGCGCCCGAAAATCGGCCGTGCATTGATCGGACCGCTGCTCTGCGCCCCGGTCAGGCGAGAATTCCCCTCTGTCAGCCCCAGTTCATTGCTCAGGTTCGTGCCCGCGAGCCGGAATTCCCAATGCGCGCCCATTGATGCCAGGATGCCGGCGTCCACCGTTTTATACGAGGGCAGGTACGACTGATTAGACTGGTCGGCCCAGCGGCTGCCCACATGCGCGTAGGTCCCGTACAGCTTGAGCGAATTGTCGCCCATCGGAATCCGGTAGCTTGGCGACAGGCGGAACTGCATCTTTGGCTGGCGCTGCACCAGCTTGCCGGAAATCGCCGGATTGTCGCGGTATTT
This sequence comes from Massilia sp. DJPM01, assembly GCF_030348125.1. Taxonomy (NCBI): domain Bacteria; kingdom Pseudomonadati; phylum Pseudomonadota; class Betaproteobacteria; order Burkholderiales; family Oxalobacteraceae; genus Massilia; species Massilia sp. DJPM01. Next base: position 169,205 of record NZ_JAQOZV010000002.1, on the reverse strand, counting down.
GGATTCCTGATAGTTGCCCATCAAGCTCACCTGCAGGTTTTTCACCGGCCGCACGGCCAGCTCGAACTCCACGCCATGCCCGCGCGAACCGCTCACCGAGTTCAGCACCGCATCGGTCGTGATCTGCTGGAATGAAATGCCGGTAAAGTCCGTGTAAAAGCCGTTGATGTATGCGCTGTACATGGCGCCCACGGTCTTGAAACCGACTTCGTACTGCGTCACTTTCGGGGTTGGCACGCCCTTGCGGTCGTTCAGCGCCGCCTGGGTGCCGGCGTTGCGCATATCGTCGAAATAGATAAAGGTGTGGCCGGTATTGGCGCGCGCAAACACGCTCATATCCTTGGACAACTTGTAGATGCCGCCCACCGTGAACGAGTTGACGCTGTCGTCGCGGCTGAGCTGGGTGTTGGTGCCGGTCGCAACCGAGGTGCCGTTGTTGTACACCGTCAGCGGATTGGCATCCGTATCCATCGATGTCAGGTTCGAAATCGTCGCTTTCAGGCTCTGCTTTTCGCGGCGCGCACCCACGTCCACCTTGATCTGCTCGTTCACTTTCCACTCATTGGCAACGAACAGGGCGGTATTGTTGCCCTTGTACGCGGCCAGCGGCGCATAAAATACATTCCCATCCACCCCGTTGCGCGAAACGATGGTGCCGTTGCTCAGTTGCACATTGATCAGGCTGGCGTTGGGGGTGGCCGTCATCAGATGGCTGTTGCCCAGATACCACTCGTCATTCGACTTGTAGCGCGCCACATACGCGCCCACCGTGGTCGTATTGTTCTTGAGCAGCTCGCGGCTGATGCGGAATTCGTTGGTGAACGAGCTCAGCTTCTTCTCGACCGACCACAATCCGGCCTGCACCACTTGCTGATTGGGATCGACCGCGCCGCCTTTCACATAGCTGATGCTGCCCGAACCGGCCGCCGCACCCGGATTGTGGGTCGCGTTGGCATTGGCCAGATAGGCTGCGGCCGTCAGCGGGTTATTTCCGGTGAACATAGAGATCGTGTTCAGGTCGCCGCTGAAATAATTTGCCTTGTTCGACACGTCCCAGCCGCCCAGTTTTTGCTCGTACTCGGCGCCGAATACGGTCGCGTCCATGCCGCGCCCGTCCGCCAGGTCGCGCGTGAGGGTCTTGCCGGGCGCCGCGTCGATGGTGAAGTGGCGCATTTCATTGCTCATCAAGGTGCCGGTGAGCGGATCGAAGCCGGGAAACTCCGTGATCGTGCGCCCGTTGTCGCTCGAAATCAGCGGCACGCCCGTGTAAAACGCATTCTTTTCCTTGGTGGTGCGCACGTAGGCGGTCACTTCGCCTTCGTCGAGCCTGCGCGTGAGCGAGGCGGTCAGCTGCTTGCCATCGTCGGCCTTGAACTGGGGATCGCGCACGCCCTGGGTCTGGCGCGCGAAGCCGCCGATGGTCCCGTACCAGCCATCGGCTATCTTGCCGCCGACAAAACCGTCGAGGCGGCGCAGCTTGCCGGTGCCGGTGGTGACACGCAGGGTCGCTTCCGGCGTATCGTCGCCCTTCTTGAGGATGAAGTTCATCGTCGCGCCCGGCTGGCCGACCGAGTAAATCGTGCTCGGCCCGCCGCGCAGCACTTCGACCCGCGCCACCGTGTCGTCCAGGCGGAACGCCGACGAGCCCTCGAAGAACGACAGCACCGGCACCGGATACAGCGGATTGCCGTTCATCTGCACCGACACGAAGGGCGAATCGCTACCGGACGGAAAGCCGCGCACTTCGATATTCGCGCCCGACTGGCCGCCGGTCGACTCCGCATACACGCCCGGCACGAGTTTGAGCACGTCGGCCGTGCTGCTGGGCGAGGCCGATTTGAGCTGTTCCTCGGTTGCCGTGGTGATCGAAAAACTGGTGTCGATCTTGCGCGTGCCGCGCGCCGAGGCGGTGCCGGTCACCACCACCTGCTGGATTTCGGTCGCCACCGCATCGGCGGCCGCCGCATCTGGTGCCGGCGCGGCAGGGGGCGCGGCCTGGCCGGCTGCCTGGGCCTGGTTCATCAGGGTCAGCACGGCCAGCGTGACTGAGGAAAGCAGGAAGTGCTTGTGACTGTTCATCGTTATGCTCGCTTTTTTATCGTGTGTTCTTGTTGAAATCCGTCTCCTGGACTGGCTGCGCATTCGCTTTCCGAGTGCCTGCCGCATGCGTGTCCACTTTCCTTTCCCCACCTTGCCGCACATCGGGCTCGTCTGCAATTTATTAGGATGGCAAGGAAAGACGAATCATTGAAACAAGAAATGATATCGATGTCAATCAAAATGTTATCGATGTCATTTTGTCTGTGGCATGCCGTAAACCTGTCATAATGCGGCGGTGTCGTTGTTTTCCTACCAAAATTGAGCGTTTCCATGGCCGCAAACAAGGCTGCAAGCAAGACTGCCACACCGGCAGCAAGCACGATCGCAGCGCGCAAGAACGACGCCGCCCTGACGATGGAAGACCTCGCCAGCCTGGCGGGCGTTTCCACGATCACGGTATCGCGCGCGCTGCGCGACAGCCCGCTGGTGACGGAAAAGACGCGCGAAAAAATCCGCCGCATCGCCGACGAGCAGGGCTATCGCCTCAACATCAGCGCGCGCAACCTGCGTATGCGGCGCAGCTACTCGGTCGCGGTGGTGGTCGAAATGACGCCCGTGAAGGGCCGTCCCATGTCCGACCCGTATCCGCTTGAGCTCCTGGGCGGCATCACCCAGGAACTGACCACGGCCGGCTACAGCGTGGTGCTCACCTCCAAGCAGTTGATGGACACCGCCCCGGTGCAGGGTGCCGACGGCCTGATTTTGCTGGGCCAGGGCTCGCACGGTGAAGCGGTGCGCTTCCTGCAAAAGGCCAACCTGCCGCTGGTGGTGTGGGGCGCGCCGGAAAGTGGCGCCACCACCATCGTGGTCGGCAGCGACAACCGCCGCGGCGGCGCCAGCGTGGCCGAACGCTTCCTCGCGCAAGGCCGGCGCAAGCTGGTGTTCCTCGGTGACGTCGACCACGCCGAAGTCCAGGAGCGCTGCGCCGGCTTCATCGACGCGCTGGGCGGGCAGGGCACGGTCCACATCATCCGCCCCAAGGCCTTCACCTTCGAGTCGGGCTTCGACAGCATGACCGCGCTGCTCAAGAAAAAAGGCCACGCGTTCGACGGCGTGTTTGCCGCCAGCGATTTGCTGGCCATGGGCGCGATCCGCGCGCTCACCGAACATCAATTGCGCGTGCCTGACGACGTCTCGGTCATCGGCTACGACGATACGCCCGGCGCGGCCAGCTTCGTGCCGCCGCTGACCAGCGTGCACCAGTACCTGCGCGACGGCGGCGTGCTGCTCGCCAAAAAAATGCTGGCGCTGATGAATGGCGAGCAGGTCGAGTCCGAAATGCTGCCGACCACCCTGATCGCCCGCCAGACCTGATTTTTCCACCAAAATCTAAATAAATTGACTTTCCAAACCGATTTGAAATAGACTCGCCTCGAATCCAAACCGGTTTGAAGCGCAAATTTCAAAAGACAGACAAAGGACAAAACCGTGCCGCACGCAAGTATTCCCCACGCTCTCCCGACCGATCCATGGTGCCTTCGCGAGACCGTCTTCGACCCCGCCACGCACTTTTTGAACGAGACCCTGTTCGCCCTCGGTAACGGCTACATCGGCCTGCGCGGCACGCCGGAAGAAGGCTACAGCGGCCCGGCCGGCACCTCGCTCGACGGCACTTACCTCAATGGCTTCTACGAGTCCGAACCGATCGTCTATCCGGAAGCCGCCTTCGCGCTGGCCAAGACCAACCAGTTCATGCTCAACGTGCCGAATGCGAAAGGCATCGACGTCTGGCTCGGCGACGAACGCTTCGACCCGCTGCAAGGCGCGCTCGATCGCTACGAGCGCGTGCTCGACTTTCGTACCGGCGTGCTGCGCCGCAGCGTCGAATGGACCTCCCCGAGCGGCAAGCGCCTTGGCCTTGTCACGCGGCGCGTGGTCTCCTTGGCCGACAAGCACCTGTTCGCGCTTGATGTCGAACTGACCGCGCTTAATTTCTCCGGGCAGGTACGCGTGGTCTCCGGCATTGACGGCGCTGTGCGCAACCAGGAAGCCGGCGACGATCCGCGCATCGGCTCCGCCGTGTCGGGTCCCGCGCTGCACCTGCTGGCGGTGGAGCAGGGCGCCACGACGTCCAGCCTCACCCAGCGCACCCACAACAGCGGCTTTACCTTGGTGAGCGCGATCGACACCGTGGCTGCGGTGGCGGGCAGCGCGAGCCGCCACGAGCTGGCGGCCAGCCACAGTTTTGTGTTCAACCTGGACGTGATGCTGCCGCAAAGCCTGACCAAGTACGGCGTCTATTTTTCATCGCGCGACTATCCCGAGGCGGAACTGGCGGGCCTCGCCGGCGCCGCGCTAAGCAAGGCCAAAGCCGACGGCTTCGATGCCCTGTGCGCGCGCCAGGGGGCGTACCTGGCCGACTTCTGGGACCGCGCCGACGTGGAAATCGCCGGCGACGACGCGCTCCAGCAAGGCATTCGCTTCAACCAGTTCCACCTGCTGCAATCGGTCGGCCGCGACGGCAAGACCAACATCGCCGCCAAGGGCGTGACCGGCGAAGGCTACGAAGGCCACTACTTCTGGGACACGGAGATCTACATTTTCCCGTTTTTCTTGTACAGCAAACCGGAGATCGCCAAACAGCTGCTGGCCTACCGCTACGCCGGTCTTGAGCAGGCCCGCGCGCGTGCGCGCCAGATGTCGCATGCCAAAGGCGCGCTGTACCCGTGGCGCACCATCGCCGGCGAAGAGTGCTCCGCCTACTTCCCGGCCGGGACCGCGCAGTACCACATCAATGCCGATATCGCCTACTCCATCAAGCTGTATCTGGACGCCACCGGCGACCTCGATTACATGGCTTCGGCCGGCGCCGAAATCGTGCTCGAAACGGCGCGCATCTGGATCGGGATCGGCAATTACGACCGCTCCGGGCGCTTCTGCATCAACGAAGTCACCGGTCCCGACGAATACACGGCACTGGTCAACAACAACTACTACACCAATGCCATGGCGCAGATGCACTTGCGCTTCGCGGCGGAGATTGTCGACACCCTGCGCGGCGCGCGCCCGCACGACTTCGAACGCATTGCGCAAACCATCGGCCTTGACGACGCCGAACCGGCCGCCTGGCGCCGCGCCGCCGGCCGCATGGCGCTGCCCTACGACGCCGCCCTCGGCATCCACGAGCAGGACGACAGCTTCCTCGGCAAAAAGCCATGGGACTTCGCCGCCACGCCGAAAGAAAACTATCCGCTGCTGCTGAACTACCACCCGCTGGTGATCTACCGCCACCAGGTGTGCAAGCAGGCCGACGTGGTGCTGGCGCTGCTGCTGCTGTCCGAGCAGTTCACGCAAGACGACAAGAAGCGCGACTTCGACTATTACGAAGCCGTGACCACGCATGATTCGTCACTGTCGTCCTGCATCTTCAGCATCATCGCCTCGGAAGTGGGCTACCACGACAAGGCTTACGATTACTTCATGGAGACCGCGCGCCTGGATCTGGACGACACGCACGGGAACACCCACTACGGCGTGCACACGGCGGCCATGGCGGGCACCTGGATGGGCGTGGCCAATGGCTTTGCCGGCATGCGCGTGACCGACGGCGCGCTGCGCTTTGCGCCCACCCTGCCGGCGCGCTGGCAGCACTACCAGTTCCAGATCCACATCCACGGCGCGCTGCTGCAAGTACGCATCGACGCCACCCACGCGCGCTACACGCTGCTGCAAGGCGAGGCGCTCGGACTGACCCACTGCGGCGAGCGCGTGGCGCTGACCCGCGCCGCGCCATCGGTATCGGTCGCGCGTGCACTTCAGGAGGAAAAGGCATGAGCAGGTTCAAGGCAGTGATTTTCGATCTCGATGGCGTCATCACCGACACCGCGCATTATCATTACCTGGCGTGGAAGCGGCTGGCCGAATCGGAAGGCGTGCATTTCGACGAAGCGTTCAACGAACAGTTGAAGGGCATCGACCGTATGGGCTCCCTGAATCTGATCCTGGCCGGTGCGTCGCGCAGCTACAGCGATGAACAAAAGCTGGCGCTGGCCGACGCCAAGAACCGCCACTACCAGGAGCTGATCGCCACCATGTCGGCGGCCGACCTGCTGCCCGGCGCGGTCGAGGCGCTGGCGGCGGTGCGCGCGGCCGGCCTGCGCATCGGCCTGGCCTCGGTGAGCAAGAACGCCTTCACGGTGCTCGAACGCCTCGGCATTCGCGATCGTTTCGACTACGTGGTGGACGCCGCGCTGATCGCCAACAGCAAGCCGCATCCGGAGATTTTCCTGACGGCGGCGCGCGAACTGGACGTGGCGCCGGGCGACTGCCTCGGCGTGGAAGACGCGGTGGCCGGCGTGGCGTCGATCAAGAGCGCCGGCATGTGGGCACTGGGCATCGGCAGCCCGGACGTGCTCACGCAGGCCGACCGCGTCATCCCGGCGCTGGACCGCTTCAAGCTGGAGGATTGCCAGTAAGCGTCCAGCAGGTCCGTCGTGGAACACAGAATAAAAAATACAATGGAGACAGCGTGAAAAACCAACGCATCATGTTAGCCCTTTTTCTGATTTACTTCGTCTTTGCGATCCTGCTTAACAGCGTCGGCACGGTCATCCTCCAGGTCATCGGCAACTACGGCGTGACCAAATCGAGCGCCAGCATTTTGGAAGCGTTCAAGGACTTGCCGATTGCGGTCGTGTCATTCCTGGTGGCGTCCTTCCTGCCCCGCATCGGCTACAAGAACGCCATGCTCGCAGCCCTGGCGCTGGTTACCGCCGCCAGCATCGCCATGCCGCTGGTACCTGCCTTCTGGACCGCCAAGCTGCTGTTCCTGTGCGTGGGCGTGGCGTTCGCGCTGGTCAAGGTGTCGGTCTATTCGACCCTGGGTCTGATCGCACGCGACCGCCGCCACCATGCCGGCATCATGAATACGCTCGAAGGTGTGTTCATGGTCGGCGTGTTGAGTGCCTACTGGATCTTCGGCTACTTCATCGATTCGTCCGACCCTGCTTCGCGCAGCTGGCTGCAGGTGTACTGGGTGCTGGCCGGGCTGTGCGCCGTCACCTTCGTACTGGTGCTGTCCACCACGTTCGAGGAAGGCAGCGCGCAGCTGCCGGCGGGGCGTAGCCGCTGGGACGATTTTACCGCCATGCTCAAGCTGTTTTTCAAGCCGCTGGTGTGCGTATTCGTCATGACCGCCTTCCTGTACGTGCTGATCGAGCAAAGCGTGGGCACCTGGCTGCCGACCTTCAACAACGAAATCCTCAAGCTGCCGGCGGCCATGAGCGTGCAGGTGACCAGCATCTTCGCCGCCTGCCTCGCCATCGGGCGCCTGTCCGCCGGTGTCGTGATGCGCAAGATGAACTGGTACCCGGTGATGAACATCTGCGTGATCGGCATGGCCGCCATGGTGCTGCTGGCGCTTCCGCTCACGCACGACGTGGTGGCCGACCCCAACATCACCTGGTCCAGCGCGCCGCTGGCAACCTTCCTGTTCCCGCTGATTGGCCTGTTCATGGCGCCGATTTACCCCGGAATCAATTCGGTCATGCTCAGTTCCCTGCCGCCGCACCAGCACTCGTCGATGACCGGGCTGCTGGTGATTTTTTCGGCGCTGGGCGGCACCACCGGCTCTTTCATCACCGGCTACGTGTTCGGCAATTTCAGCGGCCACTTCGCGTTCTACCTGACGCTGGTGCCAATCACGCTGGTGCTGATCACCTTGTACTTCTTTAAACGGCAGGTCGATCGTGCCGCGTGACCCTGTTGCTATAATCGCAGTCTTTACGACATCGCCCAACGAAGTTCGACCATGAATCTCAAGAGCCTGGCCCGTACGCTCGGGATTTCAAAGACCACCGTCAGCCGTGCCCTGAACGGCTACCCCGAAGTCAATGTGCACACGCGCGAGCGCGTGCTGGCCGCCGCCAAGGAAGCCGGCTACGAAGCCAATCCGATGGCGCGCAGCCTGGCGGTGGGGCGCACCAATGTCTTCGGCATCATCTATCCGCTGCTGCCGAGCGACCTGGGTGACCCGATGTTCCTGGGCGTGGTGGGCGGCATGTCGGCCGCGCTTGAAAAGAGCAAGATGAACCTGATCATCGCGCCGGTGTCGCCGCAAAACGAACTGCCGTCGTACGAGCAGATGGTGCGCGGACGCCGCGTCGATGGCCTGGTGGTCAGCCGCACGCTGGTCCACGACGAGCGCATTGCCTATCTGGTGAAGAAGGGTTTTCCGTTCGTGGCGCACGGCCGCACGGAACTCAAGCAGCCATACGCCTGGTTCGACTACGACAACGAGGCCGGCATCGGGCTGGCATGCGCGCACCTGATTGAACATGGCCACAGCCGCATCGCGCTGGTGAGCGCGCCGCTCGAACTCAATTTCGCGTGCCAGCGCAAGAACAGCTTCATCGCCTGCATGCAGGCGGCGGGCCTCGCGGTCGATCCGCGTCACCTGGTCGACAACACGCTCGACCGCCGCACCGGTTACCAGGCCATGCAGGAGCTGCTGGCCTGCTTGCCGCGCCCGACCGCCGTCATCGTCGACAATCACCTCTCCGGCGTGGGCGCGGTGCGCGCGCTGTTAGATGCCGGCGTCGAGATCGGCAAGGACATGTCCGTCATCGTCTGGGGCAGCATCGAGGACAGTCTGGTCGGATCGAACGTCACCACCATCGACCAGCCAGGCCCGAACGAGGCCGGCGCCAAGATGACCGAAATGCTCTCGGCGCTGGTGGCGGGCACGCCGCCGGCGCAGTTGCAGGTCTTGTGGCAGCCGGTGCTGCTGCCCGGTGCCACTGTCGGGCGCTGCATCGGCTGATTACGGTGCGGCAGCCGCATTGACGTTCATGCAAAATTGCCTTACTCTCTACGCGGGCGGATCCTTCAAGCCGGCGTGTTCCTGCCTCGTGCAGGGACAAGCCTCTACGGGGCTACCCCGTGGGATATTCATTGCTGTGCAATTCACCGCATGAGTGCCGGTGCGCTGACGCGCACCACAACTCAAGCTTCACCAGACTGGTTGAAGGCTCTCCGCCCCCCCCTTAAAGCCGACAACCGCTGACAACCCATGATTCCCAAAGACGCCGTCGCCCTGGCGCTCGCCGACACCATGCTGGCGCGCGACGCAACCCTCGCCGGGCTGATCGCCAGCGCGACGTGGGCGTTCGGCCATCCGTGGCCGTGGATACCGGCGCTGTGCGAGCAAATCCACGCGCGCACCGCCGAACACTTTTACTATTTCAGCCGCGATGAACTGGCGCAGATCATTTTTGAGCTGGAGGAGTTTCACGAGGCGTGGGAGGGCGACGGACCGGCGCCGCACATCAAGCATTACTGCCTCGACCTGCCGCTGGTCCCGCCGCCCCCCGAGTGGCTGGCCGCGCTCGCGCTGCCGGCGCTGCCCTCCGTGGGCGACCTGGCGCACTGGCTGCGGCTGCGACCCGACGAACTTGGGTGGTTCGCCGACCAGTGGCGCCGCGAGCCGATGCCGGCCGCGCAACTGGAGCACTACCACTACCGCTGGGTACCCAAGCGCAGCGGCGGCGTGCGTCTGATCGAAATCCCCAAGCAGCGCCTGCGCGCCATGCAAGCCACCATCTTGCGCGAACTGCTCGACCGCGTGCCCGCGCATCCGGCCGCGCATGGCTTCCGGCGTGCTCATTCCTGCGTCACCCATGCGGCCCTGCACAGCGGACAGCGCGTGGTGATCCGCATGGACCTCAAGGATTTCTTCCCCAGCATTCCGGCCTCGCGCATTCATGCGCTGTTTGCGAAGCTGGGTTATTCGCAGACCGTGGCGCGCGTGCTGGCGCGCCTGTGCGTCAACCGCGTGCCGGCCGGTGTGCTGCGCGCGCCCGCCGGCGCCGACGCGCTCACCTGGACCCGGCGCCAGGCACTGCGCGCGCCGCACCTGCCGCAAGGCTCGCCCTGTTCGCCGGCACTGGCCAACGCCTGCGCCTGGCGGCTCGACCTGCGCCTCGATGCCCTGGCGCAGTCGCTCGGCGCGCGCTACAGCCGCTACGCGGACGACCTGGTGTTCTCCGGCGGGCGCGAACTGGAACGCGCCATGGAGCGTTTCCACGCGCAAGTGGGCGCCATCGCCATCGAAGAAGGCTTTGCCATCAACACGCGCAAGACGCGCATGATGCGCGCCGGGACCCGTCAACAGGTCACCGGCATCGTCGTCAACCGCCATCCCAACATCGCGCGTACCGAGTTCGACCTGCTCAAGGCCACGCTGACCAACTGCGCCCGCCACGGGCCGCAGGCGCAGAATCGCGACCATCGCCCTGACTTTCGCGCTTACCTCGCGGGCAAGGTCGCCTATGTGACGATGGTCAATCCCCAGCGCGGACAGCGTCTGCAACGCCTGTTCGAGGCCATCGCCTGGCCGCCCGGATAACAACAGCGGCAAGCAAAATAGTTTCCTATAATCACTTGGCCTGACTAAGATTGCATTCTCAACCGTTCTCGGAGTGCGTAGTGACACCGCTGTCCCCCAACCCGTATGCTGCGCCGAAGGCTTCCTTCCATGACGGCGTGGCGACCAAGCGATGCTGGCGCGATGGTGGCATCCTGGTCGCGTCCAGACGCGAGCACCTGCCGCCGCGCTGCGTCAAGTGCAACAAGCCGGCGATCATGGACAAGCCGCGTTCCTTTTCCTGGCATCATCCAGGCTGGTATCTGCTGATTCCGATCCTGGTGTACATCATGGCCAGCATGTTTGTCCGAAAAAGGGCGACCCTCGTGCTTGGCCTGTGCGACGAACACCGCCGCCGCCGCCGCAATGTGTCGCTGGCCGCGTATGGCCTTTTCGCGCTCGGCATCGTCGCGCTGTTCAACGCGACCGGGAGCGTCAATCCTTTGCTGGGCTTGCTTGCTTGCCTGCTCATGTTGTGCGGCCTCTTGCTTGCCATCGGCGGTCAGCGTACCTTGCGTGTGGTCAGCATCACCCAGCACGAAATCCGCTTGAAAGGCTGCGGCTCCGCCTTTCTCGACTCGCTGCCCAAGCGCTGAGTTCACATTGCCTCCTCAACGATTCCCCGAGAACGTCGTGACACCGATCTCCCCCAATCCCTACGAAGCGCCAAAAGCATCTTTCGAACCCATCTTCAGCGCACAAAACCCGCTTGAAGAAGAACCATGCTGGCGTGAGGGAAACATCCTGATCGCTTCCGTGGACGCCCGTTTGCCGCCGCGCTGTGTCAAGTGCAACAAGCCGGCCACGATGGACAGTCCGCGCGCCTTTATGTGGCACCATCCCGGCTGGTATGCCTTGATTCCACTCGTTGTATATATGGTGGTGTGCCTTTTCGTTCGGAAAAGGGCGGTCCTTGTGTTGGGCCTGTGCGATGAACATCGCCGCCGGCGCCGCAATAGTTCCGTTGGCGCGCATGTCCTCGGCGCGCTCGGCATGATCGCTTTGTTTGGCGCTTTTGGACTGAGCAAGCTCTGGCTGGCATTTCCCGCAGGTGTGTTGCTGTTGATTAGCACCGTGCTTGCTGTTACCGGCCCACGCCTGCTGCAACCGGTGCGCATTACGGAACATGAAATCCGCTTGAAAGGCTGCGGTTCAGCCTTTCTGGATTCGCTACCGGAGTACTGACGCAGCAAGAGGACTATCGATTTTTATAGGCAGCAAGTTCAAGCTTCGCTGGTATATTTCCCGAGTAATATCGCAAGTTGAAGCGTTGCTTGAAAGCTGCTGTGAACGAGACTTCCACAACCCCTTACGCTGTGCCGCAAGTGGAGGCGCCAATGAGCCCGGCAACGGGCTGTTGGCGCGATGGCAATCTGCTTGTCGTCCCTGCCGATGCGTCTTTGCCTGCGCGCTGCGTCAAGTGCAATGCGTCAGCGCAGATGGGCAAGCCACAAAGGTTTTCCTGCCACGATCCTAAATGGGACCCATTGATATCGATAAACTTCATTGTGCATATCGTGATGGCCGCTGCGTTACAAGAGTCCACCAAGGTTGCCATTGGCCTGTGCGACCGTCATCGGCGCCGGCGCCGTTGCATTAACCTTATCTCGCTTGCCATTCTCGGGCTGGGTATAGCAACGGTGGTTGCCGCGGTTATCGAGGAAAGCGTGCTGGTCGGTTCGCTGGCTGGCTTTTTCTGGTTGCTCGCCGCTATTTTCGGCAGCTTCGCCAGGCATGTACTGACTGCGGTGCACGTCAGCAAATCCGAAGCACGGCTGAAAGGGGCCGGCGCCGCCTTCCTCGATTCGCTCCCGACGCGCTGAAACATGAAAGAGAACAATTGGAAGCCATTATTTTTGTCGGACTGCAAGCTAGCGGCAAGTCGACCTTTTACAAAAACAATTATTTCAACACGCATCTGCGTATCAGCAACGACCTGCTGAAAACCAAATACCGCGAGAAAAAGCTGGTGGAAATTTGCCTCGAAACCAGCATGCCCTTCGTGGTCGACAACACCAATCCCACCCGGGAAGTGCGTGCGAAGTACATCGATGTTCTCAAGGGCAGCAAGTTCAGGATCATCTGCGTGTACTTCCGGATCGACCTGGAACGCTCGCTTGCCTGGAACCGTGGCCGCAGCGGCGCCGCCCTGATTCCGGACGTCGGCATTTTCGACACGCACAAGAGAATCGAACTTCCCACCATGGGGGAGGGCTTCGACGAGATACACTACGTCGATATCATTGACGACCAATTCATTATAAAGGCGTGGCATGAAATTTGACGAACTCGACGCGATGATGCGCGTCTACGAGACCGCCAACGACCGCTGCGTGGAGCAGGGCGTGTACATGGTGGCGCGCATCGATGGCCGCAGCTTTACCAAGCTGACCAAGGAGAAGGTCAGCTTCAATGCGCCGTTCGACGTGCGATTCCGCGAACTGATGGCCGACACCACGCGGCACTTGATGAACTGCGGTTTCAAGGTGACATACGGTTACAGCGAAAGCGATGAAATTTCGCTGTTGTTCGACCTGGACATCAATGCTTACGGGCGAAAGGTGCGCAAGTACAACTCGATCCTGGCCGGTGAGGCATCGGCCAAATTCAGCCTGATGCTGGGCGAGCTGGCGGCCTTCGATTGCCGGATTTGCGAGCTGCCGGACCGCAAGACCGTCGTCGATTATTTCCGTTGGCGTAATGAAGACGCGCACAGGAATGGCCTGAACGCGCACTGCTACTGGATGCTGAGGAAAGAGGGCGTGGCGAAGGGCGCTGCGGCGGCGCAGATCGAGGGCCGCACCCTCGAGGACAAAGTGGCGCTGCTGGCCAGCCGTGGCATCGATTTCTACGCGCTGCCAAAGTGGCAGTTGCGCGGGACCGCGTTTTACTGGGTGGACGACGAGAAGCGCGGATACAACCCGAAAGAACAGCGTGAGGTGGTGTCGAGCAAGCGCGCGATCAAAACGGATATTTATTTGCCAGAAGGCGAAGCATACGCTCAATTGGTCCGAGGTATGCTTCCCTGATGACTTGCGTCGTTCCTGCCGATGGCAGAAACGACCCAGGCTTACATATTCCTTCTGTACTGCCCACCCACCTCGAACAGCGCCGTCGTAATCTGCCCCAGCGAGCAAACCCGCACCGCTTCCATCAGCTTCTCGAACACGTTCGCATTGTCGATGGCTGCCTGCTGCAATGCCGCCAGCACCTGCGGCGCCTGCTCGGCGTTGCGGCGATGGAAGTCGTCCAGGCGCGTCAACTGCGACTGCTTTTCCTCGTCCGTCGACCGCGCCAGTTCGATCTTTTGCGGCGTGTCGTTCGCCTTCGGATTACGGAAGGTGTTCACGCCGATGATCGGCAGCGTGCCGTCATGCTTCTGGTGCTCGTACAGCATCGACTCTTCCTGGATCTTGCCGCGCTGGTAGCCGGTTTCCATGGCACCCAACACGCCGCCACGTTCGGCGATGCGTTCGAACTCCTGCAGCACCGCTTCTTCCACCAGGTCGGTCAATTCCTCGATGATGAACGAACCCTGGTTCGGATTTTCGTTCTTGGCCAGGCCCCATTCGCGGTTGATGATCAGCTGGATCGCCAGTGCGCGCCGTACCGATTCGTCGGTTGGCGTGGTGATCGCCTCGTCGTACGCATTCGTGTGCAGGCTGTTGCAGTTATCGTAAATCGCAATCAGCGCCTGCAGGGTGGTGCGGATATCGTTGAAGTCGATTTCCTGCGCGTGCAGCGAGCGGCCCGAGGTCTGGATGTGGTACTTGAGCTTCTGGCTGCGGTCATTGGCGCCGTACTTGTCGCGCATCGCCACCGCCCACAGGCGGCGTGCCACGCGGCCGAGCACCGTGTATTCCGGGTCCATGCCGTTACTGAAGAAGAACGACAGGTTCGGCGCAAAATCGTCGATGTGCATGCCGCGCGCCAGGTACGCTTCCACGAACGTGAAGCCGTTCGAGAGCGTAAACGCCAGCTGCGAAATCGGGTTCGCGCCCGCTTCGGCGATGTGGTATCCCGAGATCGACACCGAGTAGAAATTGCGTACCTGGTGATGCACGAAATACTCCTGGATGTCGCCCATGACTTTCAGCGAAAACTCGGTCGAGAAGATGCAGGTGTTCTGGCCCTGGTCTTCCTTGAGAATGTCGGCCTGCACCGTGCCGCGCACGTTCTGCAGCACCCAGGCGCGGATCTTGGCCGCTTCGTCATCGGTCGGCTGGCGCTTGTTCTCGACCACGAACTTGTCGATCTGCTGGTCGATGGCGGTGTTCATGAACATCGCCAGGATGGTCGGCGCCGGGCCGTTGATCGTCATCGATACCGAGGTGCTCGGGCTGCACAGGTTAAAGCCGTCGTACAGCACCTTCATGTCGTCCAGCGTGGCGATGGACACGCCCGAGTTGCCGACCTTGCCGTAAATGTCCGGGCGCAGCGCCGGATCGGCGCCGTACAGGGTCACAGAGTCGAACGCGGTCGACAGGCGCTTGGCGTCCATGCCTTCCGATACCAGCTTGAAGCGGCGGTTGGTGCGGAACGAATCGCCTTCGCCGGCGAACATGCGGGTCGGGTCTTCGCCCTCGCGCTTGAACGCGAACACGCCGGCCGTGAACGGGAACGAACCCGGCACGTTTTCCAGCATCAGGAAGCGCAGCACTTCGCCGTGGTCTTCATAGCGCGGCAATGCCACCTTGCGGATCTTGGTGCCCGACAGCGTGTGGGCGATCAGGCGCGTGCGGATTTCCTTGTCGCGGATCTTGACCACGTAGTCGTCGCCCGCGTACGCGGCTTGCATCTCGGGCCACATCGCCAGCAGCTTCTTGGCGGTGGCGTCGAGGGCGTTGTCGCGCTCCGTAATCAGTTCGTCGAAATCGGCGCTCTTCGATGCCAGCGCCAGCATCCGTTTGGCTTCCGTCAGTTGCTGGCGCTCGCGCGCCAGTTTGACCTGCTTCGATGCGTTCTTGTGGTAGCCGCGCACGGTGTCGGCGATTTCGGCGAGGTAGCGCGCGCGTGCCGGCGGCACGATCACGTGCTTGCCGCTCGAATGGCGGATGTCGGTCTGTGGCAGCTTGCCCGGCGTGATATGCAGGCCGAATTCGCCCAGTTTCGGCAGCAGGCCGTGGTATAGCGCGGTCACGCCATCGTCGTTGAAGCGCGACGCCTGGGTGCCGTACACCGGCATTTCTTCCGGACGCTTGCTCCACATTTCGCGGTTGCGCTGGTACTGCTTGGCGACGTCGCGCAGGGCGTCGAGCGAGCCTTTGCGGTCGAATTTGTTAATCGCGATGAAGTCGGCAAAGTCCAGCATGTCGATTTTTTCGAGCTGCGACGCGGCGCCGAATTCCGGCGTCATCACGTACATCGACACGTCCACGTGCGGCACGATGGCGGCGTCGCCCTGGCCGATGCCGGATGTTTCGACGATGACCAGGTCAAAACCGGCCACCTTGCAGGCGGCGATCACGTCGGGCAGCGCTTGCGAGATTTCGGAACCGGCTTCGCGCGTGGCCAGCGAGCGCATGAATACACGCGCCTGGCCGTTCCATGGGTTGATCGCGTTCATGCGGATACGGTCGCCCAGCAGCGCGCCGCCCGATTTGCGGCGCGACGGGTCGATCGAGATGATCGCGATGTTCAGCGCATCGTTCTGGTCGAGGCGGATGCGGCGGATCAGTTCATCGGTCAGCGACGACTTGCCGGCGCCGCCGGTGCCGGTGATGCCCAGGGTCGGCACGTGCAGGCCTTCGGCCGCGTCGACGATGGCCTTGCGCAGTTCCGGCGTGGCTTTCTCGTTTTCGAGTGCGGTGATCAGCTGCGCCAGCGGGCGGTGGCGCGAGGCCACGTCGCCCTGCTGCAGGGGCGCGAGCGTGGTCGGGGAATAGGTGGACAGGTCGATGTCGCAGGTCTGGATCATCGACTGGATCATGCCGACCAAGCCCATGCGCTGGCCGTCTTCCGGGCTGAAGATGCGGGTCACGCCATAGGCATGCAGGTCCGCGATTTCGTCGGGGACGATCACGCCGCCGCCGCCGCCGAATACCTTGATGTGGGCGCCACCGCGTTCGCGCAGCAGGTCGATCATGTACTTGAAGTATTCGACGTGGCCACCCTGGTAGCTGGAGATGGCAATGCCTTGCACATCTTCGGCCAGGGCTGCGGTGACGACTTCGTCGACCGAGCGGTTGTGGCCCAGGTGGACTACTTCGACGCCGTTCGATTGCAGGATGCGGCGCATGATGTTGATCGATGCGTCGTGGCCGTCGAACAGCGAGGCGGCGGTGACGAAGCGGACTTTGTTGGCCAGTTTCGGCTGTTCGGGGAGATTCAGTTTGGCGGCGGGAGTCAGGTCGTTCATGATGATCCTTGCGATATCGTTCTTGTAAGGTATATGACGTTTACGTAAACGTCAAGCGGTGGACACCGTCGTCAGCAGCCCGTCGCTCCCGCGAAGGCGGGAGCCCAAGTTTGTCAGCGTAGGCACGAACTTGGGTTCCCGCCGTGGGCCGCCTTGGCGCGGGAACGACGGAGCTGCGGCGAGCAGCGCGAGCTGGCGTCAGCGACGATTAAGCCGCGTGCTTATGCGCCCCATCCCCCAGCAGCCGCGCCTTCTCCACGCGGAACTGCGCCACTGCCTTTTCCTTCACATGTCCATACCCGCGAATCTGCTCCGGCAGGTTGGCCAGTTCCACCGCGTTGGCATGATTGTCCGCATTCAGGCCGGCGATCAAACCTTCGATCATCTGGCGATACTCCACAATCAGCGCGCGCTCCATCTTGCGTTCTTCGGTGCGCCCGAAAATATCGAACGCTCCGCCGCGCAAACCCTTGAACTTGGCCAGTAGCGCAAACGCCTTCCACATCCACGATCCGAATTCCGCCTTCACCAGATGTCCCTTGGCGTCCTTCTTGGCGAACATCGGCGGCGCCAGGTTGAACTTGACCGAGAAATCGCCCTCGAACTGCGACTTGAGCTGCTCGACAAACCGGCCGTCGGTGTACAGGCGCGCCACTTCGTATTCGTCCTTGTACGCCATCAGCTTGAAGTAGTACTTGGCCACGGCCGTCGACAGCCGGTTGCCCAGTCCCTGCGCCGTTTCCGCCGCCCGCACCTTGGCCACCAGCTGCTCGTAGATCGCCGCATATGCGCCATCCTGGTACTCGGTCAGGAACTCGACGCGCTTCTTGATCACGTTTTCCAGGCTTTGCGGCATCTGCACCACGATGGCCTGGGTTGGCGTAGCGACCTTCTCCACGCGTTTCAGGTCCACGGCGGCGCGGCGGCCCCACAGGAAGCTCTTCTTGTTCGGCTCCACGCCCACGCCATTCAACTCGATGGCGCGCAGCAGCGATGCCTCGGTCAGCGGAATGCGGCCCTTCTGCCACGCATAACCCATCATGAACAGGTTGGCGGCGATCGAGTCGCCCATCAGCGCGGTTGCTAATTTTGTCGCGTCGATGAAATCAGCCGCGTCAATGGCCGGCGCACCCACCGATTCCATGATCAGCGCGCGCACTTCCGCCGCCGGATACTCCCAGTCGGCATTCTGCGCGAAGGTGCCCGGTGGCTGCTCGTGCAGGTTGATCACGGCCATGGTGCGGCCCGGACGCATCTTGGAAATCGCATCCTGAGCGCCGGCGGTCAGCATGTCGCAGCCGAGGATCAGGTCCGCCTCGCCGGTGGCGATGCGCTGCGCGCGCAGATGGTCGGGCGAACGCGCCACCTTCACGTGCGAGGTAACCGAACCGTTTTTCTGCGACATGCCGGTCATGTCCAGCACCGACGCGCCCTTGCCTTCGAGGTGGGCGGCCATGCCCATCAGCGCGCCGACGGTAATCACGCCGGTGCCGCCGATGCCGTTGATCAGGATGTTGTACGGCTGCTCGATACTTGGCAGCACCGGTTCCGGCAGCGGGCCGAAGCCATCGTCCACGTTATTCTTGGTGACGCCGGTCTTGGTCTTCTTGAGCGTGCCGCCTTCGACGGTGACGAAACTCGGGCAAAAGCCTTTCACGCACGAGTAGTCCTTGTTGCAGGACGACTGGTCGATGGTGCGCTTGCGGCCGAATTCGGTTTCCTTCGGCAGGATCGAAACGCAGTTCGACTGCACGCCGCAATCGCCGCAGCCTTCGCACACGGCGTCGTTGATGACCATGCGCTTGTTCGGGTCGGGGAACTCGCCCTTTTTGCGGCGGCGGCGTTTTTCGGCCGCGCAGGTCTGGTCGTAGATCAGCACCGACACGCCTTCGACTTCGCGCAGTTCGCGCTGCACCGCATCCATCTCCTTGCGGTCATGCAGGCTGACGATGGACGGCAGCGAGGAGCGGTCGCTGTAGCGCGACAAATCTTCGGTGACCAGCGCAATGCGCTTGATGCCTTCGGCCGCCATCTGCTGGGCGATCATCGGCACCGAGGTCTGGCCGTCGACCGGCTGGCCGCCCGTCATCGCCACCGCGTCGTTGTAGAGAATCTTGTAGGTCATGTTGACCTTGGCCGCCACCGCCGCGCGGATCGCCAGGTAGCCGGAGTGGAAGTAGGTGCCGTCGCCCAGGTTCTGGAACACGTGCGGTACTTCGGAAAACGCCTGCTGGCCGATCCACGGCGCGCCTTCGCCGCCCATGTGGGTGGTTAGCTTGTTCATGCCCGGATAGATCGCGGTGGCCATCACGTGGCAGCCGATGCCGGCCAGCGCGAAGCTGCCGTCCGGGACCTTGGTCGAGGTGTTGTGCGGGCATCCGGAGCAGTAGAACGCGGGACGGAATGGCGTGTTGATGGCCTTGCGCAGCACCGCATCCTTGGCATCCAAAAAGCTCAGGCGCGCCTTGATCAGGTCGCAGGTGCGCTCATCGGTGATCAGGCGCGAGATGCGCGAGGCGATCACGCGCGCCACTTGCGAGACCGAGAAATCGGCCTTGGAGGTGAGCAGCCATTCGCCGCGCGGGGCGACCCATTCGCCTTTTTCGTCGAACTTGCCGATTACTTTCGGGCGCACATCGTCGCGCCAGTTGTACAGCTGCTCCTTGAGCTGGTATTCGACGATCTGGCGCTTTTCCTCGACCACCAGGATTTCATCGAGCCCCTGCGCGAATTCGCGCACGCTGTCCGGCTCCAGCGGCCATGGCATGGCGACCTTGAACAGGCGCAGGCCGACGTCGGCCGCCATCTTCTCGTCGATGCCCAGTTCTTCCAGCGCTTCGAGCACGTCGAGATACGATTTGCCGGACGCGATGATGCCCAGTTTGGCGTTGGCGCTGTCGATGGTGGTGTGATTGAGCTTGTTTTCGCGCGCATAGGCCAGCGCCGCGTAGATTTTATAGTCCTGCATCAGCGCTTCCTGCTTGCGCGCCTGCAGGCCAAGCGGATCGGACGAGAGGCGCGTATTCAGGCCGCCTTCGGGCATCACGAAGTCTTGCGGAAGCTTCACTTGCACGCGGAACGGGTTGGCGTCGACCGAGGCGCTCGATTCGACCGTGTCGGCCAGCGCCTTGAAGGCCACCGTGCAGCCGGAAAAACGCGACATGGCCCAGCCGTGCACGCCCAGGTCCAGGTATTCCTGCACATTGCATGGGTACAGCACCGGCACCATGCAGGCCGAGAAGATGTGGTCCGACTGGTGCGGCAGGGTCGAGGAATAGGCACCGTGGTCGTCGCCGGCCACCAGCAGCACGCCGCCGTGCCTGGACGTGCCGGCGTGGTTCATGTGCTTGAAAACGTCGCCGCAGCGGTCCACGCCCGGGCCTTTGCCGTACCACATGGCGAACACGCCGTCGTACTTGGCCGGGCCGATCAGGTCGACCGTCTGCGAGCCCCACACGGCGGTCGCGGCCAGGTCTTCGTTCACGCCCGGCACGAATTTCACGTGGTGCGCTTCGAGGTGGGCCTTGGCCTTCCACAGGTTTTCATCGAGGCCGCCCAGCGGCGAGCCGCGGTAGCCGGAGATGAAGCCGGCCGTGTTCAGGCCGGCGGCCTGGTCGCGCTCGCGCTGCATCATCGGGAGGCGCACCAGCGCCTGGATACCGGACAGGAAAATATTGCCCGTGGTCGCCGTGTATTTGTCGTCGAGGGTGACCGTGGTCAGGCGTGAAGCGACGTCCTGCGGGGCAGGCGCCGTTGCCGGGGTATCTGGCATGGTGAGTCTCCAAAATGGTATTCGGGATGTTGCCCCGCCAGGACGGCGCCGGGTAGGCGCCTTGGTGACGGGGTAGGGTGCCGCTTTAATGCGGCTTGTTTTACAGCGTGATTTTACAAGACTATCCGGTATGGATCGCCGTTGGCGTGGAGTGTAGGACCTTCACGCGCGCAGGGGAAATACGGTTTCGGGATGGTGGTATAAGAAAAAGTGATGGCTCGGTGTGCTTGCTACTTATTTGAGCAGGCGCGCGCCCGGCCAGGCGCCGCCGGCGCACAGTTCTTCGGTCACCTGGTGCACCAGGCGCTTGACCGCGGCGGCCGCGTTGGTCAGCGGGATATTGCGCGAGGCGCACAGGGTCACCGTGCGCGCCAGCGCCGGGCTGTGGATGGCCCGGGCCAGCATGGCGCCGCGTTCGATGTCGGCCAGCAGCGGGGCCACCGGCAGGATGGTGGCGCCCATGTCGGCCAAAATCGCCGACTTGAGGATGGCGATCGAGTTGATTTCGATCACGTTCGACAGGTGCAGGCCGGCCGCGCGCGCCACGTTCTCGATGCGCGGACGCACTCCTTGCTGCTGGGCCGGCAAGATCAGGGTGGTGGCCAGCGCGTCGGCCAGCGCCACCCGCTCGCCCGGCGGGCTGAAAGCCGATCCGGCGCGGCAGATGAAACTCAGCTCTTCCTCCACCAGCGCGCTGCTGGCGAAGGCCCCCAGCTGGCCATCGTCGAACAGCACCGCCAGGTTGATCCGGCCCGACTTGAGCTGTTCGTTCAGATTGCCGGACAGTTCTTCGGTGAGCTGCAGGGTGATTTCCGGATAGGTGGTGCGCGCCGCCATCAGCAAGGGCAGGGCCAGGGCGCCCGAGATGCTGTGCGGCAGCCCCAGCGTGACACTGCCGGAAGGCCTGGTGGTCGACTGGGTCACGGCCGAACGGGCGTCGCCGACCTGCTTCAGGATCGCCAGCGCATGCTCGTAAAACACCTTGCCGGCGTCGGTGGTAAGCACGCCCTGGGCCGAGCGGTGCAGCAATTGCGCGCCGAGCTCGTCTTCAAGCTGGCGCAATTGCTGGGTCAGGGCCGGCTGGGCCACGTGCAGAACCAGCGCCGCGCGCGAGAGCGAGCCGTGATCGACAATGGCGACGTAGTAGCGCAGCTGGCGTAATTCCATGTTCGTCCGGGGTGGTGAGTTGACTTGGTGGGTTTAGGCAAGTGTTAATGCATTAGGGAAATATTGACGTTATACTGTCGTGGTCGCCGCAATTGCGCGAGATTACACCACAGGCGGACAGAAAAATGCTCAAGAAAGTCGATGCTTCCCACCTCAAGCCCGGCATGTACATCCATGACCTGAGCTGCGACTGGATGACGCATCCGTTCGTGCGCAACCGTTTCCTGCTGGCCAGCGACGAGGAAATCCGCAAGATGATCGATGCCGGCATCCACGACGTGGTGATCGATTGCAGCAAAGGGCTCGACGTCGACCATGCACCCACGCTCGATGAAACCCGCCAGCGCACCGAAGAGGCGCTGGTGGCCATCGCCGCGCCGCCGGTGATCGTCACGCGCACCAGCCTGGCCGAGGAACTCAAGCGCGCCGCCGTGATCCGCCACCAGGCGACCGGCCTGGTGCGCACCGTGATGCAGGATGCGCGGCTGGGCAAGGCCATCGAACTCGACAACGTGTCGCCGGTGGTGCAGAACATCACCGAGTCGATCCTGCGCAATCCCGGCGCGCTGATGGGCCTGCTGCGCATCAAGACCAAGGACGACTACACCTTCTTGCATTCGGTCAGCGTGTGTACCCTGCTGGTGGCGTTTTGCCGCTCGCGCGGGATAGATGCCGACACCACCCACCAGGCCGGCCTGGGCGGGCTGCTGCACGATACCGGCAAGGCGCTGGTGCCGGACCATATCCTCAACAAGCCGGGGCGGCTGACGGACGAGGAGTTTGCCATCGTCAGGAAGCACCCGCGCGACGGCTACGATATCTTGATCAAGTCGCCTGACGTCGGCCCGATTCCGCTCGATATCACCCTGCATCACCACGAGCGGCGCGATGCCAGCGGCTATCCGGACCAGCAGGGCGAGGGCGCCATCAGCGAGCTGGCGCAGATGGCGGCCATCGTCGATGTGTACGACGCCATCACGGCCGACCGCTGCTATCACAAGGGCATCTCGGCGGCCGAAGCGCTGCGCCAGATTTATGAGTGGAGCAAGTTCCACTTTCATCCCACGTACGCGCAGGAATTCATGCGCTGCGTGGGGATTTATCCGGTGGGAACCATGGTGATGCTGGAATCGGGGCGGCTGGCGGTGGTGATCGCCCCGCATGAGACCAATCTGCTGGCGCCCAAGGTGAATGTGTTTTTCAACACCCGGCACAATGGGTATATCAAGCCGGAGACGGTGGATTTGTCGCGCCCGCTGGGTTTCGGCGGCGGCGACAAGATCGTCCGCCCCGAGTCGCCGCAAAAGTGGAATGTCGACCCGATGCGCTTCCTCAGCGTCGGGTAAGCATCCGCAGCGCGGCTTGTCGCTAGAAGAACTCGGCCGTATCGTTCGAGGCCACCGCTTGCAGCAGCCCGCCCGACACCAGCTGGTCGTAGTGGCACGCCTGGTTGCGTCCGTGGCTCTTGGCGTAGTACAGCGCCTGGTCGGCACGCCCGAGAATGATCACCGGCGACTCGTACGGGCTGATGCTGACGAAGCCGACACTCACCGTGACCTGCCCCACCTGAGGGAAATCATGCGATTCGACATTCGTGCGGAAGCGGTCGATGATTTTTTGCGCATTGTCGAGCGTGGTCGAACGCAGCAGCACCACGAACTCTTCACCGCCGAAACGGAATACCCGGTCTTGCGAGCGGAACGACGATTGCAGCAGGTTGGCGATCAGGATCAGCACTTCATCGCCGTACAGATGGCCGAATTTGTCGTTGACCAGCTTGAAATGGTCGACATCGACCACCGCCAGCCATTGCTTTTCCGCTTCCGAATGCTGGCGCCGCTCTTCCAGGCCCGGTTCCAGCGCCTCTTGCTCGGCGGTGACGTGCAGCATCTTGGCCAGCTGGTCGTCGAAGGTCTTGCGGTTGAGCAGGCCCGTGAGCGAATCGCGTTCGCTGTAATCGAGCAGGTTCTGGAAGTTGCGGTACACGCTGACAATGCCGCCGATGACGTGAATGGTGTCGCTCGTGTACGGAGTCGGATGCAGGATTTCGAGGCAGGTGTCGGCCTTTTCGCCGATCCAGATCGGCAGCCACAAGGTGCGCTTGCCATCGGCCGACAGGCTCTCGGCACTCGTTTCATTGTTGGCGATGCAGGCGGCCAGGGCCGGGAAACTGGCGATCGGCTCGCCCAGGGCATTCGCATCGGCAGGCTCTTCCATGCGGGCGAGGCCACCGGCGCAGATGCTGGCGCGCACGCGCACATACTGCTCCCCGCGCACATGCATGATGGTCAGCACGCGCGTCTGCGACGCCCGTGCCAGTTCCTGAACCGCCGAGATCACCGAGATGTCGAGCATCGTGTGGTCGCGGTGGCCAGTCATGTCCACCATGTGTTTAAGAAGGGAATCCATGTCGTTCTCGGAAATGTAAATCAAACAACTACCACGTAGCGGAAGAATCGATGTCGATCGACATTGGCACAGGCTAGTGTACCTGATCGCCGGGCGCGTTCCGCTTGACATATCGTGCCCGGCCCGCGGTGTTGCCTGATCGGCAATTGTCGTGCATTAACGCTCGCGCTCACCCGATTCTACCGTTGTGCGGCGTCTTGCGGCTCACCGCACAGCAACTTTTTCGCCATCTTGTCGTATATCGACAGTTTCCATGATAGCAAAATTAGTGCCTTGAAGGAAAGTTGCGTGAAGTCAAATCGTCGATTCCTCACCTGCCTATAGTGGACCCAATGGCGGAAAAATTGACGTACAGCAGCAACGTACTTCAAGGCAAGGCAGCAGCAAGGCCGAACCCATGCCAGAAGTTGGCAGTTCTTAACCAACCGGAGGTCACCATGAGCACCATCACCACCGCAGTGCAAGCCTTTATCAACGACGAAGACGGCGCCACCGCCATCGAGTACGGCCTGATCGCCGCCCTGATTGCAGTTGCGATCGTCTCCTCGCTGAAAGATGTGCAGGCACAACTGAAAATCTTGTTCCAGTCGGTTGTCACTGGCCTGCAAGGGTAAGGCGTCCCAGGCCCCACCTGAGCTGTCGTTCGCTGCACCACGCCTCCCGGGACAGGGCCCTGTTCCGGGGGGCATTTTTACGTGAGTAGCCCATGCCTGCCTTGCCCCTCCTCCACTACGTATTGATTGCCTTGCTGCTCAGCGCTGCCGCCTGCGACCTGGCCTGGCGCCGCATTCCCAACCGCCTGCTGGCCGCCGCCCTGGCGTGCGCCGCGCTCCTGCATCTGTGTTCCGGCACGCCGCTGGCGCTGCTGGGCACCGGCCTGGCCGGTTTTGCCACCGGCCTGCTGCTGTTCCTGCCCCTGTACTGCCTGCGCGGCATGGCCGCCGGCGACGTCAAGCTGATGGCCACCGTGGGCGCCTTTACCGGGCCCGCGCTGGCCCTGCAGATCGCGCTGGCGGCCTTCTGCGCCGGCGGCGTCATGGCGCTGCTGCTCATCCTCGCCAGCGGACGCCTGCGCGACACCGGGGCCAATCTGATGTCGCTGCTGCGCCCCCTGTTCCTGCGCATGGGTGGCATGCCGCTCGCGGCCGAACCGATGCCGACCCCGAGTGTGGGAAATATGCCATACGCCGTCGCCATCGCCGCCGGCACTTTTTTTACTCTGGCACAGCCCTGGCTCTAAGTTTCCGTGCGGTCAGATCTTGCTGTTTATCAAGCCGGCCAAGGGAGGCGTGGCTAAAATAAATTGTGCCTTTTGGAAACGTCACCTGCACTGTGAGGAACCGATATGAGTTACACCGCCCCGCCCGGAGCGCATCCGCCCAGCAGCCTGCGGGTGCGTACGCCTTCTTCCGACTACGGCATCAGCAGCGCGCCGCCGCAGCCGCGCTGCGTGCGCGACACCGGCCTCGAAATGGGACTGGTGATCGAACTGGTGGCCAAGGCGATGTATTCGATCGGCAAGATCCACCTGCCTGTCCTGACCGGCAAACTCAAGCTGTCGATCAATGTCTTGCGTGAAGTGCTGGACGTCATGCAGGCCGACCACCTGGCCGAAGTAGCGGGGCGCGGCGACTCCGATCTCGACGTCCACTACCAGCTCACCGACGGCGGGCGCGTGCGCGCGGCCGAGTTCCTGGCGCGCTGCCGCTATGTGGGACCGGCCCCGGTCACCCTGCAGGCTTACCGCGACCTGGCCGAGCGCCAGTCCAGCCGGCACGGCAAGGGCGCG
Source organism: Massilia sp. DJPM01 (assembly GCF_030348125.1). Taxonomy (NCBI): domain Bacteria; kingdom Pseudomonadati; phylum Pseudomonadota; class Betaproteobacteria; order Burkholderiales; family Oxalobacteraceae; genus Massilia; species Massilia sp. DJPM01. The sequence goes on along the minus strand of NZ_JAQOZV010000002.1, from coordinate 143,248 downwards.
CAGATCGGCATGGCCGAGATGGCCGCCGCCTTCGCCGACGACGTGCTCGACCCCGGCGTGCGCGATCTGCTTGGCGCGGCGCTGCAATCGCGCCGTCCGCTGCTGCTGCACGGCCCGTCCGGCAGCGGCAAGACCACCCTGGCGCGCAAGCTGGGCCAGCTCCAGAGCGGGCTGGTGGCCATTCCGCATGCGATCCTGGCCGAGGGCCATATCATCCAGTTCCACGACCCGGCCCTGCATGTACCGGCCTCGCCCCTGCACCTGCGCCAGAGCGAAGAGCGGCGCAAGCCGGACGCGCGCTGGACCTTGTGCCAGCGCCCGGTGGTGCAGGTTGGCGCCGAGCTGGGCTACGAAATGCTCGACCTGCGCCTGGACCAGGCCAGCGGCGTGTACCGCGCGCCGCCGCACTTCATGGCCAATAACGGCGTCCTGGTGATCGACGACCTGGGCCGCCAGCGCATTCCCAGTGAAGAATTGCTCAACCGCTTCAACGCCCCGCTCGACAGCGGCAGCGACCAGCTCACCATCGAAGGCGGCTGCAAGATCGCGGTGCCGTTCGACGTCACCCTGGTGCTGGCCACCAACCTGGCCCCGAACCTGCTGCTCGACGACGCCTTCCTGCGCCGCATCGGCTACAAGATCCTGGTCGGCCCGCTGTCCGAAACGGCTTACGCCACCCTGTTCCGGCGCCAGTGCCACCAGCATGCGCTGGCCTGCGACGAAGCCGTGCTCGATTACCTGATCGGGCGCCTGCACCGCGCCAGCGGGCGCCCGCTGCTGGCCAGCTATCCGGCCGAGCTGCTCGGGCGGCTCAACGATTTCGCCGCCTTCGCCGGCACCACGGCGCGCCTGAGCGCGGCGGCCATCGAGCAAGCCTGGCACAGCATGTCGCTGGGGCCGGGCACGCCGCCCAGCGCCCCGTCCCATCCGCCGATCTCTTTTCCAGCCGATAACGGCACCACCCTGTACGAGAGGATCTCATGAAAAACAAACGCGCATTGCTGACCATGGGCGTGGCGGTCCTGCTGGGGATCGGCGCCGTCATCCTGGCCTCGCTCTGGCTGCTCGGGCAACCGGGCAACGCCGCCAGCCGCATCATCGTCGCCACCGGCGACATCAGCCGCGGCCAGCGCATTTCGCCCGACATGCTGCGCCTGGTCGACTGGCCCACCGCGACCATGCCCAAGGATGCCTTCAAGGATAGCCTCAAGCTGAGCGACCGGGTGCTCAAGACCAACGTCCTCAAGGGCGAGCCGCTGACCGAAGCCAAGCTGGCCCCGGCCGGCACCCTGGGCGGCCTGTCGGCCCTGATCAGCGAAGGCAAGCGCGCCATCACGGTGCGCGTCAACGATGTCATCGGCGTGGCCGGCTTTGCGCTGCCGGGCAATTACGTGGACATCATCGTGCACACCGAGCGTGAGCCGGACGAGCAGGCCAGACAGCAGCGCAATGCCTTGCACATTTCCAAGATCGTGCTTGAACGCATCCTGGTGCTGGCGGTGGCCCAGGAAGTGAGCCGCGACGAAACCAAGCCGAAAGTGGTCAATGCCGTCACGCTCGAAGTCACGCCGGAACAGGCCGAGGCGCTCGACCTGGCGCGCGGGGTCGGCACCTTGTCGCTGGCGCTGCGCAACCAGGTCGATCCGGGCTCGCCGCAAACGGCCGGGGCCACCAAGGCCAGCCTGCTCGACGAGCTGGCCGCCGCCACCACGCCGCTGCCCGTACCCGCCGCCAAGGGGGCGCCGCCGGCCAGGCCGCGCGCGGTCCCGCGGGCCGCCGCGCGCCCCGCCCAGGTGGTGGCGCATGTCAAGCGCGACTGCGTCAGCGTCTTGAACGGCGTGACCACGTCACAAGAATGTTTTTGATTTTCGAGCAATCACCTTACAGGATGGCCGACATGAACAGATGCATCAAACCAGGCAAACCGACCGGCACCGCCGCCGCCGTGCTCGGCGTACTGCTGGCGCTGGCCGGCAGCGGCGCCCAAGCCGCCGCCGCCAAGGAAGCCCAGCCCCAGGCCGAGCGCGCCGACAGCGGCCCGCGCTGCAGCGGCGAAGCGGCGCGTCCCGGCAATATGACGCTGCTGGTGGGCAAATCGAACCTGCTGCGCCTGCCCGAACCGGTGCGCAACCGCAGTATCGGCAACGCCGCCGTGGTGCAAGCCATGCTGGTCGCGCCCGACACCCTGTACCTGCTCGGGGTCGATGTCGGCACCACCAATATGATCGTGCAAGGCAAGAGCGGCGCTTGCAGCATCGTCGACATCGTGGTCGGCATGGACCCGGCCGGGCTGCAAGCGAGCCTGGCGGCCCTGATGCCGGAAGAGAAGGATATCCGCGTGCACAGCGCCGCCGATTCGCTGGTGCTGAGCGGCACCGTGGCCGATGGCGCCGCCGCCGCCAAGGGCGGCACGGGCGGCGCCGCAGGGGCCGGTGCGGGAGCACCGGCCATGCGCGTGATCAACCTGCTGGCGGTCAGCGCGCCCCAGCAAGTGATGCTCGAAGTGAAGATCGCCGAAGTCTCGAAAAGCATGCTCGAACGGCTCGAAGGGGGCGTCACCTGGGGCTTCGGCTCGGGCAGCTGGGCCACCACCCTGCTGGCCAATTTCATCACCGGCAATGCCGAGGGCGCGCTCGGGGTACACCGGCGCAGCGGCAAGGGCTTCAACCTGGAAGCGCAGAAACAGGATGGCATCGTGCGCATCCTGGCCGAGCCGAATGTGATGGCCGTCAGCGGCCAGGAGGGCAGTTTCCTGGCCGGCGGCAGCATCTTCATTCCGGTGGCCCAGGATAACAACAAGGTCACCCTGGAAGAAAAGGAATTCGGGGTCGGCCTGCGCTTCACCCCGACCGTGCTGGCCGGCGGGCGCATCAACCTCAAGGTGGCGCCGGAAGTGTCGGAAGTCTCGCGCGAAGGCATCGGCGTGTCCGCCGCCGGCTTTTCCGGCGCTGCGGTGCTGCCCCTGATCACCAAGCGGCGCGCCAGCACCACCTTGCAGCTGTACGACGGCCAGAGCTTCGCCATCGGCGGCCTGATCAAGAACAACTTGATCACCAACCGCAAGGGCTTGCCGTTGCTGGGCGAAGTGCCGGTGCTGGGCGCGCTGTTCCGCAGCACCGATTTCCAGGAAGACCGCACCGAACTGGTGTTTGTCGTGACGGCCCACCTGGTCAAGCCCCTGCCGTCGAACTACACCCTGCCGACCGATGGCCTGGCGCCGCCCTCGCGCACCCAGATGCTGCTCGGTTCGCGCCTGGAAGGCCAGCAGGCCCGGCCCCCGGTCGCAGCGCCGGTCGTCCCCGCGCACAGCGGTTTTGAACTGAAATAGGAGAGCGCCATGAACACACGCATCGGTAGCATCGCCGGCTTGCTGGCATTGACGGTCGGGCTGGGCGCTTGCTCCAGCACGCCGCGCTGGGACGCGCGCTTCGGCAAGGCGGTGCGCAGTGCGCTGGCGGCGCAAGTGATCGACCCGGCGGCCGTGCGCAACACCCGTCCCGTAACCGGCCTGGACGGCAAGACGGCGGCTGCCGCCCAGGAGCGCTACCAGCACTCGGCTGACGCGCCGGCCGCGCTGGCGCCGCTGGCCATCGGCGGGGGCGCAAAATGAAGCGGATGCGCCTTGCGGCTTGCCGGCACCGGCGCCAGCGCGGCGCTTACTCGGTCGTGTTCGGCTTGCTGATGATACCGCTGGTGTACCTGGGCGGCATGGCGATTGACCTGTCGATGGCCTACATGCGCCGCACCGACCTGCAGGCGGCCGCCGACGCGGCCGCGCTGGCGGCGGCGCGCGCGCTCGACGGCACCATGGACGGCATCACCCGCGCCGATGTACGCGCGAAACAGATCGTCGAGGCCAGCACCTACGCGCTGACCCACGCCATGAGCTGGTCGTCGGCCGCCCTGAGCTTTAGCGACAGCCCCGACCTGGGCGGCACCTGGCTGGCGGCCGGCGCCGTCGATGCCGCCAATGCCGCCACCATGCGTTACGCCCGCATCGATACCAGCGGCCTGGCGGAGGGCCTGGGCCAGGTGCACGCCGTGTTCGCCGGTGTCATCGACCGCAATTTCACCATCCTGAAGGTCGGGGTCCACGCGGTGGCTGGACGCAGCGCGGTCCAGATCACGCCGCTGGCCATTTGCGCCATGAACAACCAGGCCAAGACGGTGCGTGCGAATGCGCCCGGTTACGAGGAGATCGTCGAGCACGGCTTCCGGCGCGGGGTCAGTTACAACCTGCTCAATCTGAATCCGGGCGGGGCCGCCGCGCTGCACTACCAGGTCAATCCCATCGATTTTCCGCCGGCGGTGGAGAACGCGGCGCACCGCGGCCTCGCTACCCTGCGCCCGATGGTGTGCAGCGGCACCCTGGCGCTGCCGTTCCTGCCGAACGGCGCCAGCATCTACGTGCGCGAGGGCTTTCCCTCCTCGCTCGCGGCCGAGCTCAATTCGCGCTTCGGCACCCTGGGCGGCCCCTCGACCTGCAACTCGGTCGCGGCCCCGGCCGATACCAACATCAAGGAATACACGGTCGCGACCTACTGGATGCGCATGGCGGCCGCCAGTCCCAACCCGGTCTCGATTCCCGCCAGCGCCCTGCAAGTCGTCGGCGCCGGCGAGCGCAAGACCATTGCCGAGGTCAGCGGCGCCACCCCCGCCACCAACCCGGTCAGCTACGGTCCCTTGTGGGCGTTTGCCAAACCGCAGCGCTACAACGCGGCCACGCCGGACACGCCCGGCGCCAACTTTCCCAAGAGCGCCTGGCCGGTCCTGTATCCGGTCGCCAGCGAGCAGGTCGAAGCGACCGCGATCTATCCCACCGATCCGCTGGTCCCGTACCGGGCGACCGGCGTGTTCAAGCAAAACCCCAGCCCGTCCACCTATCCTAAAGTGGCGGGGCGGCGCATCCTCAACATCCCGCTGCTGGCCTGCCCGGTGGGCGCAGGCGGCACGGCCACGGTGCTGGCGGTCGGCAGCTTCTTGATGACCTCGCGCGCGACCGAGAGCCCGGCAGGCATTTACGCCGAATTCGGCGGCCTGGCCACGGCCAATTCCTTGAGTTCCTCGACGGTCTTGTACCGATGAAAGCGGACCCCACCATGCCTTCCACTTTTCCGCGCCGCGCGCGCGGTATCGCGCGTATCGAACTGGCCCTGATCCTCGCTTTCATGGCCTTCCTGCTGCCGGTCATCTTCAGCATCGGCCGCCTGTTTTATGTGTACGCGGTGCTCAAGCAGACTGCCGCCGCCGCCGCCGCCAGCCTGTCCATGGTGCCGCCGGGCGAGTGGGCCGGCAGCGCCTCGTTCAACAGCCCGATGAAGCTCAGGACCCAGCAGCTGATCGAACAATCGCTGCTCGACGCCAATGTGGCGCCCGCCATCCCGCTGCTCGACTTCGACTTCGACTGCAACGGCAACCTGCTGTGCGGGGGCGATCGCCAGGACACCATCACGGTCACGGTCGGGGTCGCGATACCGAACGGCTACAACATCATGACCGAACTGGGAATGTCGAGCAATATGACGATCCAGACCTCGGTCACGGTTCCTTACAACCATTGAGCGCCGGGAGTCTTCCATGTTCCAAGCATTCCGCCCGACCCGCCAGCGCACGCGCGGCGCGACCCTGATCGAATTCGCGCTGACCTTGCCGATTTTCCTGCTGTTCACGCTGGGACTGCTCGAAATGGCGCGCGTGATGTACCTGTGGAACATGCTGTCGAACGCGACCTACACGGCGGCGCGCGGTGCGGCCATGGTCAATCCTATCGACAGCACCGCGCTGGAGGCGGTGGCGCAGGCGGCCGCGCTGCCGGCGCGCGCCGGCATCATCGCCCTCGGCGCGAACGACAAGGATGCGCGCATCGCGATCAGCCACCTGCGCAGCGATTTCGGGGTGGTCGCCTCTTTGCCGGCCTGCCCCTCGCAAAACATCGTCAACTGCAATGCCAATCCGCATGGCGCGAGCTGCGTGCGCTTCGTGCGCGCCCAGCTGTGCGCCTCCGGCGGCGGCGCCACCTGCGATCGGGCGGTGTACAAACCCATGTTTGCCCGCCATTTGCTGGGCTGGGCATTCACCTATCCGACCTTCGCGACCATCCTCCCGGCAGCGTCGCTGGGTCACCAAGCAGGTAGCACCGAAGTCTGCCCCGGCCCCTGAGCCGCGCGGCCTTACCCACGAGGATGTGCCATGAAAGCTCTACTTATCACTCACGACAGCCAGCTGCAAGCCGAGATCGCCGCCCAGGGCGCCGCGCGGATGCCGCCAGTGACCCTGGTGGCCGTGCGCAGCCGCCTGCGCGACGCGCTCGAACGCGTGCTGCCCGACAGCCCGGCGCTGGTGATCGTCGACGCCAGTGGCCTCGATGAAGGCGAGGCCGAACAGCTGGTGCGCCTGGCCAAGCTGTACCCGGCCGCCACCTTCATGCTGCTCACCCGCGAGCAGCAGCAAAACCTCTTGATCCGCGCCATGCGCGCCGGCGTGCGCGAAGTGCTGCAACTGCCGCTGGTGCACAGTGCCTTCCACGACGCCATCAACCGCATCGCCGACGCCGCGAATGCCGGCAAGCTGTGCGACGGCAAGGTGCTGGCCTTCATCTCCTGCAAGGGCGGCAGCGGCGCCACCTTCCTGTCGACCAATTTCGCCTACGCCCTGGCCAGCCTGGCGGACAAGAAAGTCATCCTGATCGACCTGCACGGCCAGTTCGGCGACGCCACCCTGTATGTGTCGGACCAGAAGCCGGCCATGACCCTGTCCGACGTGTGCAGCCAGATCGCGCGCATCGACGGCGCCTTCCTCGATTCCTGCCTGGTGCACGTCACGCCCGGCTTTGGCATCCTGGCGGCGGCCGACGACCCCTCCCATGCGGTCGACCTGAAACCGGAACAGATGGACATCATCCTGCGCGTGGCGCGCCAGCACTACGACTACGTGGTGCTCGACGTGGGCCGCCAGATCGACGTCATTTCCCTGCGCGCGCTCGACAACGCCGACGCCATCTATCCGGTGCTGCAACTGGCCCTGCCCGACCTGCGCGACGGCCGCCGCCTGCTCGACATCTTCCGCTCGCTCGGCTACGCCATCGAAAACACGCGCCTGATCGTGAACCGCTACGAAAAGGGCGGGCGCCTGCGCCTGCAAGACGTGCAAGCCTCGCTCGGCGCCGAGGTCATGCACACCGTGCCCAACGATTACGTGGCGGTGACCGATTCGGTCAACCAGGGCGTGCCGGTGCTGCAATTGTCGCGCGCCAGCCCGGTGGCGCGCAGCCTGGCCGAACTGGTCGAGCTGGTCACCGCGCGGCGCGTGCCGGAAACCAAGGGCTTGCTGACCCGCCTGTTCGGGCGCGCCGAGGCCGAACAATAAACCCCAGGAGAATCCCATGACCTTGCGCGAACGCCTGACCGCGACCGACGATAGCCGCCCCACCCAGCCGGCCGAAGCGGAACCGGCCAACCATGCTTATCACGACCTGAAGAAGAACATGCACCAGATGGTGCTCGACCGCATCGACCTGGAGCGCCTCAAGCGCCTCACGCCGGAGCAGTTCAAGCATGAACTGGGTTTGCTGGTGCAGCACATCATCGAAGAAGAGCACATCGTGCTCAACCAGCACGAGCGGCACGACCTGGTGCTCGACATCCAGCACGAAATGCTCGGCTTCGGACCGCTCGAATCGCTGCTGGCCGATCCGACCGTGTCGGACATCCTGGTCAACACGTTCAACCAGGTGTATGTCGAGCGGCGCGGACGGCTGGAACTGACCGACATCACCTTCCACGACAGCGCGCACCTGATGAAGATCATCGAAAAAATCGTCTCGCGGGTCGGGCGCCGGGTTGACGAATCGAGCCCGATGGTCGACGCGCGCCTGCCGGACGGCTCGCGCGTGAACGCCATCATCCCGCCGCTGGCGGTGGATGGCGCGATCCTGTCGATCCGGCGTTTTTCGGCCACCCCGCTGACGGTCGAGAACCTGCTGCGCTTCAAGAGCATGACCCCGCCCATGGTGCAGGTGCTGCAGTCGCTCGGGCACTCGAAGATCAACATCCTGATTTCGGGCGGCACCGGGAGCGGCAAGACCACCCTGCTCAACCTGCTGTCGGGCTTCATCCCGGCCAACGAGCGCATCATCACCATCGAAGACGCGGCCGAACTGCAGATGCGCCAGCCGCACGTGGTGCGCCTGGAAACGCGCCCGCCGAATATCGAAGGCAAGGGCGAGGTGACCCAGCGCGCGCTGGTGCGCAACGCGCTGCGCATGCGGCCCGACCGCATCATCCTGGGCGAGGTGCGCGGCGCCGAAGCGATGGACATGCTGCAAGCGATGAACACCGGCCACGAAGGCTCGCTCGCGACGATCCACTCGAACACCCCGCGCGACGCCCTGGCGCGGCTGGAAAACATGGTCGGCATGGCCGGCGTCACGCTCACCCCGCGCGCGGTGCGCCAGCAAATCTGCTCGGCCATCACGGTGGTGCTGCAAGTGACGCGCCTGACCGATGGCGCGCGCAAGCTGGTCAGCCTGCAGGAAATCACCGGCATGGAAGGCGAGATGATCGCCATGCAGGAAATCTTTTGCTTCGAGCAGACCGGGGTCGATGCCGAAGGCAAGGTGGTCGGGCACTTCCGCGCCACCGGGGTGCGGCCGCGCTTCGCCGACCGCCTGCGCCTGTTCGGCGCGCCCGTGCCCGATTCGGCCTTCGACCCCAGCCGCATCTTCGAATAGGAACGGCCATGGACTATGTCTTCTACGGCTTTGCCGTCTTGCTGTTTGCCGCGGTCATCCTGATGATCGAAGGCGGCTACCTGTTCTGGTCGGAAACGCGCGGCGGCGGCGCCAAGCGCATCGCGCGCCGCCTACGCGTGATGTCGGGCGGCACCGATAGCGAGGATGGGGCGATCTCCATCCTCAAGCGGCGCCGCTACAGCGGCAACGATGGCCTGGACGGCATGCTGCACCGCCTGCGCCTGGCGCACGCCGTCGACCGCCTGCTGCTGCAGGCCGGCGTGAACTGGATCGTGTCGCAGTTCCTGCTGGCCTCGCTGGTCTTGCTGTGCGCGGCGGCGCTGGCGGCGCACGCCTGGGACACGCCGCCGCTGCTGACCTGGCCGCTGCTGCTGGCAGGCCTGGGCCTGCCGTTTTTCGCGCTGCGCCGCACGCGCGCCAGGCGCATGGGCAAGATCGAACAGCAGTTGCCCGAGGCGGCCGACTTCCTGGCGCGCGCGATGCGCGCCGGCCACTCGTTTACCAATGTGCTGCAAATGGTCGGCAGCGAACTGCCCGAGCCGCTCAGCGGCGAATTTCGCATCGTGCACCAGGAAATCAACTACGGCGTGCCGATGGGAGAAGCGCTGCACAGCCTGGCCGAGCGGATTCCCCTGACCGACCTGCGCTATATGGTGATCGCGGTTCTGATCCAGCGCGAGTCGGGCGGCAACCTGGCGGAAATCCTGGGCAATATCGGCCACATCATCCGCGAACGCCTCAAGCTGCTCGGCCAGGTGCGGGTGCTGTCGGCCGAAGGGCGCATCTCGGCCTGGATTCTCGGCATCCTGCCGTTCGCGGTCGCCGGAATGATGTATTTTGCCAACCCCGAATACATCAGCATGCTGTGGACCGACCCCAGCGGCGTGCGCCTGCTGTGCTATGCCGCAGGCATGATCAGCATCGGGGTGCTGTGGCTGCGCCATCTGATCAACATTCGCGTCTAGGAGGAAGCCATGAGCGGCTCGCAATTACTGTTTTTGCTGATCGTGTTCGCGGTCGTGGTCGGCCTGGCGGGCCTGGCCATGGTGACCTTCTGGCCCGGCTACATGCGCGAGCGCCTGGCGCGCGTGGGCGCCACCGCCGACACCAGCACCCGCCGCAGCGATGGCTGGGTGGAAAAGGTGGCCAAGGTGGCCCAGCCCTTCAGCAGCCTGTCGCTGCCCGAGCAGGGCTGGGAAAAATCGCCCCTGCGCACCCGCTTCATGAATGCCGGCTGGCGCGGCCCGGCCGTGGCCACCCTGTATTTCGGGGCCAAGACCTTGCTGGCGCTGTTGCTGCCAGCCCTGGTGGGGCTGTGGATCGCGCTCTCGAGCGACGTCATGAGCGGGCAGCGCATCATGACGATGATGCTGGGCACGGCGGCATTCGGCTACTACCTGCCCAATGCCGTGCTCGAATTCACGGCGCGCCGGCGCCAGCGCGAAATCTTCGAGTCGATTCCCGACGCGCTCGACCTGCTCACGGTGTGCGTGGAAGCGGGCCTGAGCCTGGAGCGCGCGTTGATCAAGGTGGCCGCCGAGATCCACATCAAGAGCATGGTGCTGGCCCAGGAAATGCAGCTGGTTTTGATGGAAATGCGGGCTGGCTTCAGCAAGGAAAAGGCACTGCGCAATTTTGCCCTGCGCAGCGGCGTGGAAGACGTCGACACCCTGGTGGCGATGATGATCCAGTCCGAGCGCTTCGGCACCAGCATGGGCACCTCGCTGCGCGTGCATGCCGACACCCTGCGCACCAAGCGGCGCCAGATGGCGGAGGAACAAGCCGCCAAGATCGGCGTGAAGCTGATGTTCCCCCTGATTTTCTTCATCTTCCCGACCTTGCTGATGGTCTTGCTCGGCCCCGCCGGCATGCAGATCATGCGCACGCTCAAGTCGGTCAACGGCCAGTAACTTTTCCCTGTTCATCTTCGTCGCGGAGCCTGCCATGCGTACCACCCTCACTTGCTGTTCCCTGCTGTGCGCCGGCGCGCTGCTGCTGGCCTGCGCCAATCCGGGCGGACACGCCGCCGGCGTGCCGGCCGTGGCCGATGCCACCCCGCTGCGCGCCGAGGATGCCTATCTGCTGGGGCGCAGCGCGCACCTGGCGTACCGCTACCAGGCGGCGCGCGCGTCCTACGAGGCGGCGCTGGCGCGCGAACCCGCACATCTGAAAGCGCGCAGCGGCCTGGCCACCCTGTACGCCGAGCAGGGCGACTTCGCGCGCGCCATCACGCTGTGGCAAGCCATGACGCGCGAGGTGGCGGATGGCGGCGGGCAAGCCAGCGCCTTCCTGTTCAGCAATCTCGGTTACGCCCACTTCCTCAACGGCGAGTTCGGGCCGGCCCTGGCCGCGCTGGAAAAGGCTTGCCTGCTCGATCCGCTCAACGACCGCGCCTGGCAGCATCTGGGCGATGCGCTCGCCAAAGTCGGGCAGCATGAACGCGCCGCGCAGATGGCGCGGCAAGCCAGCGCGTTGCGCACGCATGACTTCAAGAGCGATTACGCGGTCGCCGAGCGCGCCGGCGTGGCCGCCATCGACACGGCGGTCAAGGCGGGCGGGCCGGCGTTGGCCCAGGAACCGCAGTGGGACCGCACCGACGTGCGCCAGGACGCCGCCGGCGTATTCGTGGTGCGGCGCGTGAGCGCGCGGCCGGCGCCGCTGCCGGCCGCGTCCGCCGCGTCGGCCCCGGCGGCGGTGGTGGCGGCGGCGGTGCCACAGGCGCGTGCGGCCCAGGCCTTGCTGGAAATCCGCAATGGCAACGGCGTGAGCGGCATGGCGCGCGCGCTGGCCGGCACGATGGACGAGGGCGCCTTGCGCGTGGTGCGGCTGAGCAACCAGAAAGGCTTCGGCGTGCGCCAGACCCGTATCGAATACCAGCCCGAATTTCGCGAGGCCGCCGAGCGCCTGGCCGAACGCTTCGGCGCCGCGCGCGTGCTGGCCGCAGGCGACATCGGCCGCGCCAACCTGCGCCTGGTGATCGGGCGCGACCTGGTGCCGGCCACGGCCGCGCCGGCTATCATCGCGGCGCGCCGCAGGCAAGGGCCGGCGGCAGGCTGATGCACCTTCGGGGGCTGGTCCGTTTGTGCCATATCAAACCCGGTGCGGGTGCTCACGCGACAATAGAATGATCCACCCACTACCGGAGCATCCCATGAGCATTGCACAACGCTTTACACGGACCCTGGCCGGGGTCGCCCTGCTGGCCCTGGTCGCCTGCGCCCCCACCGCGCAGCGCGAAGGCACGGGCGAATTCATCGACGACAGCATCATCACCGGCAAGGTCAAGGCGGCCCTGGTGGCCGATCCCGAGCTCAAGGCGACCCAGATCAATGTCGAGACCTTCAAGGGCACGGTGCAGCTGAGCGGCTTTGTCAGCGCGCCCGACCACATCCCCAAGGCGGTGGCGCTGACGCGCAAGATCGACGGCGTCAAGAGCGTGAAGAACGATATCCTTCTGCGCTGAGACGGGCGTAAAAAAAGCCGTCCCGGTCAATGGGCGGCTGCATGGCGGCGCTTGCGGCGCGTGCCTTATTCCCAGGTGACGCTGCCCAGGCCGTGGGCGCTGGCGCTGCGCACCGGCGGCTTGCCGCGCACCGTGGCCGAGCCCAGGCCGTTGAGCGTGAGCTTGGCCGAATTCTTCGCAAACACGTCGGCACTGCCCAGGCCCGACATGTCGAGTTCGACGGCATCGGCACGCAGCTTGCCCGCCTCCAGGCTGCCTACGCCGCCGAGATCGGCGCGCAGCACCCTGGTCTGCCCGCTGGCCTCGATGCGGCCGGCGCCGCGCAGCGACAGGTCGACCCGCTCGGTGTCGCCGGCGTCGAGCGTCATGTTGCCGGCTCCGCCCAGGCGTGCGTTGATCTGTTTGTACTGGCTGAGCAGCTTGATGGCGCCGGCGCCATCGAGCCTGATCAGGATGCGCTCGCCCTTGAAGCCGCGCAGTTCGGTCGAGCCGATGCCCTCCGATACGAATTCGTTCAGGTTCGGCAGGGTCAGTTCGGCGCGCAGTTCATGCGTGCGCTGGTGGCCGATATGCAGATCGCGCCTGGTGGTACCGATCCGCAAGGTGTCGCCTTGCTGGACCACGGCCACTTCCGACACGTCATGCTTGTCGCCGTACAGGGTCAGGGAGGGCGTTGCGCCTTGCTTCACGTTCAGATTGATGACGCCGTTCAGCGTGATCTTCAGCACCCGTGCATCGACGCTGCCGCGCTCGCTGACCTGCTCATCCGCGCTGGCCGCGCCGCTGCTGGTGGTGAGGGCGGCGGCCATGAGGGCGCTGGCAAACAATCTGTTCATGATGGATCTCCGTGGTCGTGTCGGCGAGGTGGCGCTGCTCAGCCTTTGAGCTGGGCTTTTTCGGCGGCGCTGAGGCGCTTGGCGCTGACGGTGACCACGGTCATGTTGGCATCGGCGCCGGCTTGCACGGCGGCCGGTGCGCTGCTGCGCGGGGCTGGTGCGCTGGCGGTGGCAAAGCTGGTGGCGGAGACGGCGATCAGGGCGGCGACGAAGATGGCTTCCATGTTTTTTGCGATGTTCATGATTGACTCCTGTGGGTTAAGTTCGTTGGGTTGAGTGAACTATAGCCACAGGGGGGATCGTCAACACGGCGATTGCGATGAACTGCGCTTTTGGCGGGATGGAGTGTCGGTTTGGGACCGAAAGCGTGCTGCCAGGCCGCCGCGCCGGAGCCGCCAGGCAGGCGGCGCGCGCCGTTTACTGCTTGAAGCGGATCTTCATCTCGGGACGCTGCTCGATGCTGCCGATCTTCCACGAATACGTGCCGATCAGGCCAAAGAACGAGGGGGTCGAGGTGGCATTGTGCGACAACACTTGCGCGCTGATCGGCACCGTCACCGATAACGTGCCGTCGAGCTTGATGCCGAGTTTGGCCATGCTGGCTTTTTCCTTGTCGTCGAGCTTGCCGGCGGCCAGGGTGACCACCCCATCCTTGTCGGTGGCCACGCGCAGCACGCCGAGCAGGTCGAGCGTCTGGCCGCGCTGGCGCTTGCCTTCGACACTGAGGTCGTAGCGCGCATTGCCCTTGTAGTCGGCCTGGCGGATATCCTGCTCGTGCTTCATCTTCGCCGCTTCGTTTTCCAGGCTTTCCTCTTCCTTGGGAGCGAGCTTGCCGCCCTTGGCCATCTGGGTGGCTGCGATGGTGTGCACGGCGGTGCCGGCATAGGAATACTCGTAACTGCCATCGGCCTGGAACGCGGTCCTGGCGCTAAAGCGTTCAGGGACCAGGCATCCGGCCAGCAGCAGGGTGGCGCAGGCGCATGCAGTCAAGAGTCGACGGCTCATCGGGAATCCACGGGATGGTCAGAATGGCGCAAGTGTAGCCCAGTTGACACAATATTGTCAGGAAAGACAATTTCGCTTACAAAGTGCAACCTTCATCACGCCGTGGGCACCGCCCGGGCAGCGTTCTGGAGCACCGCCGGCGCGATGATGCGGTGCAGGGGCGTCACCGGCAGCATGTAGAGGCGGCCCAGCCAGTTGTGCACGTGGACCACGGTGCTGACCGTGGCCAGCATTTTCCCGCTGGCGGCGTCGACCGCCTTGTGCACGGACAGGACCACGTCCAGGTGCTTGTCCTTGTCGCCCAGCAGCACCTCGTCGGGGGTGTTGGCGAACAGGGTGAAGATGCCGACCCGGTCGCCGGGCTGGTAGGCCGAGGCCGGCTTGGCCGGATCGAGCGCGGACAAGGTGCCGAGATTCTTCAGGCCCAGCTTCGCCACCACGCGGTTACGCAAGCTCATCAAGGTGTTGACCCAGCCGGGCGTGCTGGAGCTCACCTGGAGAAACAGTTCCAGCGCGGTGGCGCCGGGGTCGTCCGGGGTGATCGCCCAGGCATCATGGAAATAGGCACCGGGAAGCGAGGCCGCAATGGCGCTCGACGCGGGGATGACGGTTTCGACGGGTGTGGGGCGCATGGGGGTCCGGGCAGATTGATGGCACCTGCCGGTCCGGTTGAACGTGCGGCAGCGCTCGCCGCGAGGGCGGGCGCCACCATCTTAATACGGAACGGCGCGGGGCGTACGGCGCCGGCCGGTTGCCGGTTTACTGCATGAACCAGCCATGGCTGACCACGATCGATTGCCCGGTCAGCGCATTGCTCGGGAACGCCGCCAGGAACAGGGCGGTCTGCGCCACGTCGTCCACGGTGGTGAATTCGCCATCGACGGTTTCCTTGAGCATCACGTTCTTGACCACGTCGGCTTCCGACATGCCGAGCGCCTTGGCCTGTTCGGGGATCTGTTTTTCCACCAGCGGCGTGCGCACGAAGCCGGGGCAGATGACGTTGGCGCGCACGCCGTGCGCCGCGCCTTCCTTGGCGACCACCTTGCACAGGCCGATCAGGCCGTGCTTGGCCGTGACATAGGCCGACTTGAGCGGCGACGCCTCTTTCGAGTGCACCGAGCCCATGTAGATCACGCTGCCGCCGCGGCCTTGCGCGTACATCACTTTCAGGCAGGCGCGCGTGGTCAGGAATGCGCCGTCCAGGTGGATGGCCAGCATCTTCTTCCAGTCGGCGAAGGCGAAGTCCTGGAGCGGCGCCACGATCTGGATGCCGGCATTCGAGACCAGCACGTCGATGCCGCCGAAGCGCGCCGCGACGGCCGCGATGCCGCTGTCGACTTCCTCTTCGCTGGTGACGTTCATGGCCACCGCCATGCTGCGCTCGCCGGATGGGTCGAGTTCTTTCGCGGCGGCTTGGGCCGCTTCGAGGTTGAGGTCGGCGATGACGACCTTGGCGCCGCTGTCGAAGTAGACTTGGGCGATGTGCTTGCCGATGCCGCTGGCGGCGCCGGTGATGACAGTAACTTTATCCTGCAAGTTCATGGGACACCTCTTTCAACGTGTTGGTGGCGGCACTTGCGTGCCGGGAAGTAAGGAAATCATAAATGGCGGGGCTTTGCCCGGCCGCCGGCAAGGCCATGATCTGCGGATGCGACTGGGTCAGCGCTGCATCATCGTAGCCTGAACGCCAGTGTTCGTTCATGGTGCGGCGCGAAAACTCGAAGTCTTTCGACTGGCCTTCGTCATTGGGCGAGCGGTACACCAGCTGGACGATGTTATACACCGCGTCGTCGGAGGCCTCGGCCAGCAGGCGCGCCTGCGGCGTGGCGGCCAGCGCGGCCGGCATCTGGGCCAGCAGTTCCTTGAAGGCGGTGCGCAGCTCGGCCATGTTGCGGAACTTGTCGGTGGCGGCCCGCGTGCGGCTGGAAAACTGCACTTCCTTCATGCGCACGGCCACCTCGGTCAGGTCGCGCGGGAGTTCGCCGCTGGCGCTCCACAGGTCGACCTGCAGCACCAGGGTATCGAGCCCCGAGCGCGCCGACAGCACCCAGTCGAGCGGGGTGTTCGAGACCAGCCCGCCATCCCAGTAATGCTCGCCATCGATCTCGACCGCGTCGAAGCCGGGCGGCAGTGCGCCGCTGGCCATGATGTGCCTGGCGGAGATGGTGTCGACCGCGTTGTCGACGTAGGCGAAGTTACCGGTGCGCACGTTCACAGCCCCAACGCTCAGCCGCATCTCTTGGCTGTTGATGCGGTCGAAGTCGACCAGATTGTTAAGCGTGCCTTCAAGCATGGAGGTGTCGTAATAGCTGGTGGCGCCGCGGTTGGCCAGCGGCAGATAGGGCGGCGGCATGCGCGGCTGGAAGAAGCCGGGTACGCCGTGCGAGAGTACGCGTCCGGCCGCCATCTGGTTGGCCCAGCCGCGCATGGCGTCGCCGGTGAGCAGGCCGGTCCAGTCATCGCTGGCGCCGCCGTCGTCGGCGTTGCTGACCTTTTCCCAGAAGCTGCGCAGCTTGGCGACCCGTTCCGCGCGCAGGTTGCCGGCGATGATGGCGCTGTTGATGGCGCCGATCGAGATGCCGGCCACCCAGGTCGGCTCGATGCCCGCTTCCAGCAGGCGCTCGTAGACGCCGGCCTGGTAGGCGCCGAGCGCGCCGCCGCCTTGCAGCAGCAGGGCGATGCTGCCGAAGGGCGTGGCGCACGGGCGCGCCGCTTCGGGCGGGGCGGTGGCGCGGGTATGAGGACCTCCTTGGGTTGATCCGTCACGCATGTGCGGGCACCGGAACGTCGAAACCATTGAGCGTGGTCGATACCATGGAATAGAGTCCGACCAGGTAAATCAGTTCATTCGTGCCTTTCTGGCCGAAGGTGGCCAGCGCCAGGCGGTAGATCGGCTCGGGCAGCAGGCCGCCGCGGCACAGGGCGTAGGCGACGCTTTCTTCCTTGTTCAGGTCGGACGGTTTGAGGTCGGCCACCAGGGTCGCCAGGCGTTCCAGCGGCATGCCTTCGGCCTCGGCCACGGCGATGTGGGCGTACAGCTCGTAGGCGGCGTCGAAGCGGGCGCCGACCACCAGGATGGCGATCTGGCGCACATTATCGGGCAGCCACGGGTTCCATGGCCCCATCAGGGCGCCATCCTCGCGCTGGGAGACGAAGGCGTTGAAGTTCGAGGCGATGCCCTTGCGCATGTCGTCGTACAGGGGTTGCTGTTCGGGCGTGAGCTCGGAAGGGGAGATGAGGGGCAGGCGCATGGCGGCTTTCTGGCGTGGTTGGCAACGGGGGAAGCCGAACCCGTCCATGCCTGGGGCGCGCGGCGCCGGCCGGCGCGGGAGGATCGTTTCAGCTCGTTGCCAAAGAATACAGGCGCTTACTGAGGCGAAAATTGGTCGGATGTATCGTGCGGCCGGTTGAAATTTCTGGTTAAAATTTGCCTTGATTTGGGATTGGCTCATGAAATTCCATTGACATGATGGTTCAGTTGTGGGTAATGTATTCGCTATTCGCGAATGTGAAATGGATGGGAGTAAGGATATGCTCAAGAGTCAAGATATTTTAATCTCGCTAAAGTTATGTAGCCTGCACCTCTACGAGGAACGGCGAAAGCAGGACCATGTCCCGGCCCCGGCCGCACTCTTGAGCGCATGGGCGGGATGGGAGGCAGATCCCATTGAGACTGCACAATACGAAATGCGTTTCGACCCCGCTGGACATGCCCTATTTGAGTGGACGTACGCGACGCTTTCCAAGCGCGTCGGGCTCAGCGCCTCAGAGTGCAATCAGGCAGTTCGACGCGCCTTATACTGCGGTCTCTTGCGTAAGCCAAGAAACGGTATCCGCCCGGTACCGTCCAGTAAGGCTCTTACAGAGTTTTTAGTCCACGGACTTAAATACGTCTTCCCGGGACAAGAAGGCAGTTTGGCACGGGGGATTCCTACCGGTTTTGCTGCACCTGTATTAGCGTCAAAACTTATCAGCGCAGGCGAACATATTTACGTCTGGCCTGATGCACGCGGTAATGCGACGGGGCTCACTTTAGAACCAATCCACAAAGCAGTTCCCTTCGCAGTACGATACGATCCTATTTTCTACGAACTGATTGCACTGGTCGACGCCATTCGATTTGGCAAGCTTCGGGAGGTAAAGATTGCAACAGATGAGTTATCGGGAGCATTGGGGAACATATGAACACAAATGAGCGACTCATTTGGATGTTGGAGCAGACAGCTGAGGCCTTGGGGCCCGCACTGTTGGAAACCTCGGCGTTCGTAGGTGGATGCGTGGTAGGGCTACTTATCACTGACGAATTTTCAAAGGAACAAGTACGGGCAACCGATGACGTGGACCTGATTGTTGATGTGATGAACTATGCCGCCTATGCGAAGCTATCTGTGGAACTTCAGAAACGCGGCTTTAAGGTGTCGATACAGGATGACATTCAGTGCCGCTGGCGGCTTGGTGAATTGATTGTGGACGTCATGCCGACCGATGAGAAAATTTTGGGCTACAGTAACCGCTGGTACGCCCCGGCAATTGAGTCTGCAATTTGGTTTGAACTTCCAAGTACGCATAAGATTCGCATAGTTAGTGCGCCTTATTTTGTGGCCACAAAAATTGAGGCGTTTAAAGGGCGTGGAAATAATGATTTCTTCACGAGTCGAGACATCGAAGACATCATCACTCTTGTCGATGGCAGGGAAACATTGATAGAAGAGATCGCTGCAATTGGCGGTTGTTTTGAAAAATATGTGAGCTCATCTATACAGGAATTTCTCCGGGAAAATGGCTTTGAGTATGCGGTAGAATCTGCGGTGAAAAGCGATACGGACCGATCAGCCGTTATTTTTGATCGGTTTGAATCGCTGGCAAGGAAATAAGAACAGATATGGCTTTTCATTGGAATTGGCGCAGCAATATTGGGACAGAACGTAGCGCAAATCAAGATTGCGCAGGTATCGCGTTGGGAGAGGATTATCTGTTTGCTGTTATTGCAGATGGAGTGTTTTCCAGACCAAGAAGCGGAGATCTGGCACGAGCACTGGTTACAGTGCTGGTGGACCGCGCAGTCGGCCTACGTCACCAACCCGACAGTGCCGACGTCGAGCAATGGGTTGAGGATGCATATCACCGTTTACGCGATGTACGAGCGCCCAGGTCGGCAGCCTCCTTCTTGGCCGCCGTTTTTTCCCAAAAAAAGCTCCTCTTCGCGGTCCATGCAGGTGATTGCCGGGCCGGTATTCAAGACAAGGAGTCTCGGATTGAATGGAAGACACCTGTGCACTGTCTTGCAACGGCCCTCAAGCCCTTGGCGGAGGAAGAACTACGCATCCATGAAGCTAGAAATCAGCTCACGCGCACTTTCCGTACAAAAGGTTCTTGCGATCCACAAGTAACAGAATTGGGCTACGAATATTTTCACGGTGCTGCTTTGGTTACTGACGGATTCTGGGCAGGATTGCCGACGTCGGTGCAGTCAGATTTTTTTGGCATCGATTGGATGCCGGATTTGAATTGCGATGACGACGTTAGTCGACTGGCAATTCGATGGGAGGAGGCGAGCCTTGCTCGGACGGGCGGCGCCGATAACTTCTACGTCAGAGTGAGAGCCGTGTAATCAACGAGCGAACGGCCCATACCAAAAGTTCGCTTTAGCTACAGATAAAAAAAGGGATACATGACTGAACATGTACCCCTTCATCTTGCTGCTAAATTCTGGTGCCGACTGCCGGTTTCGAACTGGCCACCTGATGATTACAAATCAACTGCTCTACCAAATGAGCTAAGTCGGCGAAACTTTTACAGCCGCGATTATACGCTATTTGATGCGCGTGAGCGTCGGACGGCCGCCTTTTTTAGGCGGATCGTTGTTGTCGTCCGGCGACGGCGCCGTGGCCGGCACGCCCGTCGGCACAGTCTCCGACCCTGTGTCCGGCACGCTCGACAGCGCCGTAGCCGGCGCCTTGGCCAGCGACGGCACGCTCGACAGCGGACTGTCGGTCGGCTGGCCCGCCGCGTTCTCGGATGCGGTGCTGCTCACCTCGAACGCCATGCCCTGGCCGTTCTCGTTCGCGTAAATCGCCAGCACATTTTGCACCGGGACGTAAATCTCGCGCGAGACGCCGCCGAAGCGGGCATGGAACTGGACCGCGTCATTGTCCATCTTCAGGCCCGAGGTGGCGCCGAAGCTGATATTGAGTACGATTTCGCCTTTTTTGACGTATTCCATCGGCACCGTGGTAGCGGCGTCGACCTTCACGGCGAGGTAGGGCGTAAACCCGCTGTCGGTACACCACTCGTAAATGGCGCGCAGCATATAGGGCTTGGTTGAGATGTCGGGCATGTTCTGGTAGTGGTGTGGTACGACGTGTACACGCCAGTCTACTGCGATTCGCCCGAAGGCGTTGTGACTGGCGTGTAACGAAAGTGGCGAAAGGGCAGCCGCCGATCAGCGGCGCATGACTTTCTCGGACGGGGTCAGCGCTTCGATGTAGGCCGGACGCGAGAAGATGCGCTCGGCGTACTTCATCAGCGGCGCAGCCGTCTTCGACAGTTCGATCCCGTAGTGATCCAGGCGCCACAGCAGCGGGGCGACGGCCACGTCGAGCATCGAGAATTCGTCGCCGAGCATGTACTTGTTCTTCAGGAACAGCGGCGCGAGCGTGGTCAGGCGGTCGCGGATTTCCGCGCGCGCCTTGTCGTGGCTCTTGTCGTTGGCCTTGGCGCGCTCGCTTTCGAGCACGTGCACATGGACGAACAGTTCTTTCTCGAAGTTGAACAGCATCAGGCGCGCGCGCGCGCGCATCAGCGGATCGGCCGGCATCAGCTGCGGATGCGGGAAGCGCTCATCGATGTACTCGTTGATGATGTTCGATTCGTACAGGATCAGTTCGCGCTCGACCAGGATCGGTACCTGGCCGTACGGATTCATCGTCGAGATGTCTTCAGGCTTGTTGAACAGGTCCACATCGCGCACTTCGAAGTCCATGCCTTTTTCAAACAGGACCAGGCGGCAGCGTTGGGAGAATGGGCACGTGGTGCCGGAGTAGAGAACCATCATTTTTATAGTTCCTTAGAAACAAAGGGGTGAAACGACGAGCGGATCACCCCGAAATGTGCCCGCTGACGTCGCGGGCAATGAATGACTTGCTTGCTGGCTTACTTGACTTCTTTCCAGAACGACGCGCTCAGACGCCACGCGAACAGGGCAAAGATCGACATCAGGAACAGGACCCACACGCCCAGCGACTTGCGGGTGGCCGCGGCCGGCTCGGCCATCCACTCGAGGTAGGCAACCAGGTCGGCGGTCGCTTCGTCGAATTGCAGTGGCGTCAGGCTGCCCGGCGTGACTTGCTCGAAACCAAGAACCTTGTGCACGGTTTTGCTTTCATCATGCGGATCTTTTTCTTCGGCTGTCTTGAGCGTACGCACGCCCTGCAACTGCCACATGGCGTGCGGCATGGCCACGTTCGCCACCACCAGGTTGTTCCAGCCAGTCGGACGGGTCTCGTCCTTGTAGAAGGTGCGCAGGTAGGTGTACAGATAGTCGGGACCGGAGCCGGCCGAGGAAGCCTTGGCGCGGGCGATCACCGACAGGTCGGGCGGAATCACGCCGAACCATTCCTTGGCGTCGGCCGGGCGCAGCGCGGTCGTCATCAGGGAGCCGACTTTATCGCCCGTAAACAACAGGTTTTCCTTGATTTGCTCTTCCGACAGCCCCAGGTCTTTCAGGCGGTTGTAGCGCATCGAGGACGCCGAGTGGCAGTTCAGGCAATAGTTGACGAACAGCTTGGCGCCGTTCTGCAGCGAGGTCAGGCTGGGGCGCTCCGGCGCCTTGTCCAGCTTGTGGCCGCCTTCGTTGGCGAATGCCAGCGCCGGCAGCAATGCCAGCATGGCGATCAGTTTCTTCGGAAAATTCATGTCTTGTCCTTTTGCTGAGATGTCGTCGATTAGTGCGGATGGAACGTCACACGTTTCGGCACCGGCTTGAAGGTGCCCATCGAGCTCCACCAAGGCATCAACATGAAGAATCCGAAGTACAACAGGGTGCACACTTGCGACATGATCGTGAAGATGGCGGTCGGCAATTGGGTACCGAGGTAGCCCAGCAGCACGAACGAGACGCCGAACACGATGTACACATATTTGTGCCAGTCAGGACGGTAGCGGATCGATTTGACCGGGGACTGGTCCAGCCACGGCAGGGCGGCGATGATCATCACCGACGAACCGAACAGCACCACACCCCAGAACTTCGCGTCCAGCACCTGCGGCAGCATGCCGATGATGACCAGCAGCGCGCCGCCGGCAATCGCGGCCTTGACCAGGAATGGCAGGCGCGTCTTGACCCAGATGAAGGCCACGTACAGGGCGATCGCACCCATCAGCACGTACATGAAGTCGGCCGTGGTGGCGCGCAGCACCGAGTAGAACGGCGTGAAGTACCAGGTCGGCGCGATGTGCGCAGGGGTCTTGAGCGAATCGGCCGGGATGAAGTTGTTGTACTCCAGGAAGTAGCCGCCCATTTCCGGGGCAAAGAACACCACCGCGCTGAAGATCAGCAGGAACACCGACACGCCGAACAGATCGTGCGCCGAGTAGTAAGGATGCGATGGGATCGAATCGAGCGGATGGCCGTCCGGACCCAGGGTTTCCTTGACTTCGATACCGTCAGGATTGTTCGAGCCGACTTCGTGCAGCGCGATCAGGTGGGCAGCAACCAGGCCCAGCAGAACCAGCGGAATCGCGATCACGTGGAAGGCGAAGAAGCGGTTCAGGGTCGCGTCCGACACAACGTAGTCGCCGCGGATCCACAGCGACAGGTCAGGGCCGATGAAAGGAATCGCACCGAACAGGTTGACGATCACCTGGGCGCCCCAGTACGACATCTGGCCCCATGGCAGCAGGTAGCCGAAGAAGGCTTCCGCCATCAGGCACAGGAAGATCGCAAAGCCGAACAGCCAGATCAGTTCACGTGGCTTGCGGTAGGAACCGTACAGCAGCCCGCGCGTCATGTGCAGGTAGACAATGATGAAGAAGGCCGAGGCGCCGGTCGAGTGCATATAGCGCACCAGCCAGCCCCACGGTACTTCGCGCATGATGTATTCGACCGAACCGAAGGCCAGCAGGGCGTCCGGCTTGTAGTGCATGGTCAGGAAAATGCCGGTGACGATCTGCAGCACCAGCACCAGCATCGCGAGCGAGCCGAAGATGTACCAGAAATTGAAGTTTTTCGGAGCGTAGTACTGGCCCCACTGGTCGTTCCACAGCTTGGTCAGCGGAAAACGGTCATCCACCCAGCCCAGCGCCTTGTCGGCCACCGGCGCATTCGCGGGGAACTTTGTTTCTTTAAAAGCGGCCATGTTATGCCTCGCCTTTCTCGTCTTTGCCGATGATCAGCTTGTTCTCGCTCAAGTACATATGGCGCGGCACTTCGAGGTTGTCCGGTGCCGGCTTGTTCTTGAACACGCGGCCGGCCAGGTCGAAGGTCGAACCGTGGCAAGGGCACAGGAAGCCGCCGGCCCAGTCGTCCGGCAGGTTAGGCTGGGCGCCTTCAGCGAACTTCGAGGTTGGCGAGCAGCCCAGGTGCGAGCAGATACCGACCGCAATCAGGTATTCCGGCTTGATCGAACGGTGTTCGTTGCGCGCGTATTCGGGCGTGAGCGCGTCCGGGGTCCGTTCCGATTTCGGATCGGCGACCACGCCGTCGGTCTTCTTCAGCGAAGCGACCATGTCGGGCGAACGCTTCAGGATCCACACGGGTTTGCCGCGCCACTCGACGGTCTTCATTTCGCCGGCAGCCATGCCGGTAATGTCTACTTCCACCGGCGCGCCAGCGGCTTTTGCCTTCTCCGACGGCTGGAATGTGCTTACCAAGGCTCCCGCCGTGGCCAAACCGACAACACCACCCGCCGCGCACGTAGCGGCGAGCATGACGCGTCGGCCCGGATCGACCTGCTTTTCGTTACTCATACCAACCCCAATCAGTCAAAATGCGAAATCTTAAAAAGCTACTTAGAGCTTCTAGCAACCTTAAATTATAAGGGAATAGGGGGGCGAGTTAAAGAAAAAATGTTGCACGCGCGCCTGTCAAGAGCGAATCATCGCCATTTTGAAACGATTCGGGCGCCCAATGCGCGCAATTGCCGTGCCTGCGGGCGCCCGCGCGGCAAGATGCCGCTGCGGCGGGAACCGATGCCGCGGTTTGGTTTCTAACGCCAGTGGGGGTATGATCGGCATGGCTATTTCACAATCCTGGGGTCAAAAATGACGATGATGGGCGAGTTCCGGCAGTTCGCAATGAAGGGTAATGTGGTCGACCTGGCGGTCGGCGTGATCATTGGTGGTGCTTTCGGCAAGATTGTCGATTCCTTGGTGCAAGACATCATCATGCCGCCCATTGGCCGCCTGTTCGGCGGACTCGATTTTGCCAATTACTACCTGCCGCTGAATAACCAGGCCATGAACCTGACCCTGGTCGAAGCCAAGAAGGCGGGCGCCGTACTTGCCTACGGTAACTTCCTGACCATCTTGCTTAATTTCATCATCCTGGCCTTCATCATCTTCCAGATGATCCGCCTGATGAACAAGCTGCGCCGCGCCGAGGAAGCGCCCGCCGTGGCGGCTGCCGCGACCCCCGAAGACGTGCTGCTGCTGCGCGAGATCCGGGATTCCCTCAAAAAATAGAGCGGAGGGCGCGATGCGGCGCTTATGGCTGTTGTTCGCCCAGGTGGTCACGGTTGCCCTGGCACTGTATTTCGTGGCCGTGGCCCTGCGTCCCGACTGGCCCGGCCTGCCCCCGCGCCGGGTCGCGCCTGACCGGGTCGCGCCTGACCGGGGCGAGCCTGACCGGGTCGAGCCAGGCCAGGTCGCCAGCGGCGTGCCGGTGCTGCAGGCGCCCGGCGCGCAACCGGCCCCGGGCAGCTACCGCGAGGCGGCCGCGCGCGCCATGCCCGCCGTCGTCAACATCCTCGCCAGCACCCAACGCGGGCAGGCCCATCCGCTGCTGCGCGACCCGCTGTTGCGGCGCTTTTTCGGCGACCGCCTGCCGCCCGGGGAACAGCGCTCCAGCCTCGGCTCCGGCGTGATCGTCAGTCCGGACGGCTACATCCTGACCAACAACCATGTGATCGAAGGCGCCGACGACATCGAGGTGGTGCTGGCCGACGGCCGCAAGGCGCCGGCGCGGCTGGTCGGCAGCGACCCCGAGACCGACCTGGCGGTGATCCGCATCGATGTGCGCAAGCTGCCCGCGATCGTGCTCGGCAATGACGAGGCGGTGCGCGTGGGCGATGTGGTGCTGGCCATCGGCAACCCCTTCGGCGTGGGCCAGACCGTCACGCTGGGGATCGTCTCCGCGGTCGGGCGCAATAATCTGCACATCAACGAGTTCGAAAACTTCATCCAGACCGATGCCGCCATCAACTTCGGCAATTCGGGCGGGGCGCTGGTCGACACCAACGGCAACCTGCTCGGCATCAATTCGGCCATCTATTCCCAGGGCGGCGGCTCGGTCGGGATCGGCTTCGCCATTCCCGTCACCACCGCCAAGGCCGTGATGGAGGCCATCATCGGCCATGGCGCCGTGGTGCGCGGCTGGATCGGCATCGAAACCCAGGACATCACGCCCGAGCTGGCCGACAGCTTCGGGCTGGCGCGCCAAAGCGGCACCATCATCGCCGGGGTGGTGCGCAACGGCCCGGCCGACCGCGCCGGCCTGCTCCCCGGCGACATCGTGCTCACCGTGGCCGGCAAGCCGGCCGCCAGCACGGTCGAGACGCTCAAGCTGATCTCCCAGCTTGCGCCCGGCGGCAAGGCTACAATGACCGTGATGCGCAAGAACCGTGCGGCAACGGTCGACGTCACCGTCGGCAAGCGCCCGCGGCCGCAGTAATTTCGCTCCTCCCCATTTTTTTGGAACCACAGCATGCATTTGCGCGACCTGACGCAGTTTTTGACCGAGTTAAGCGAGAACAATAACCGCCCCTGGTTCATCATGAACAAACCGCGCTACGATATCTTGCGCGAAGAATTCCTGGCCGTCGTCACCGAACTGATCAGCGCATTGAGCAAGTTCGACCGGCAGGTGGCCGCCTGCAATCCCAAGAAAGCGATGTTTCGCATCAACCGCGACATCCGCTTCGCCAACGATAAGAGCCCGTACAAGACGCGCTTTTCGGCCGGCATCACGCCCAAGGATTTGCGCCGCCCCAGCGCCGGTGGCGGGTCGACCTATTATTTCCAGATCGATGGCAGCGGCAAGCTGCTGTTCGGCGCCGGCGAATACTTGCCGCCGGCGCCGCGCCTGAAAGCCATCCGTGAGCAGATCGTCAACGACGCGACAGGCTTTGCCAAATTGCTGAAGAATAAACCCATGCGCGCCACCTTCGGCCACTTGCAGGAAGAAGACAAGCTGCAGCGGCCGCCCAAGGGGTTCGATGCGCAGCACGTGCATGTCGAGTACCTCAAGCTCAAGAGCTTTTTTGTCTGGACCGAGGTCGATCTCAAGCTCAACCAGCCAGACCAGCTGGTGCCGCAGCTGGCGCGCGGCCTCAAGGATGCCTTCGCGCTGGTCACCTGGTTGCGCAGCGTGGAAACGAGCAACGCGGAAGAATAAAGGAAAACGTCATGGCCTTACAACATGCCGCCTCGGGCGAGCTGATACCACTGAAGCGGGGCGACGACGACATCGCCCATTTCACCTCGGTCGCGCTGGCCAAGACCGCGCATATGGAACTGATCCGGCTGGTGCTGCCCAAGGACCGCGACATGCCGGTGCACAAGGTGGACGGCGAGATTACCTTGCTCTGCCTGCAGGGCGAGATCGTCTGCGATGCGCACGGCAAGAGCGTCGTGCTGCGCCCGGGCGAGATGCTGTACCTGCTGGGCGGCGTGCCGCACGGCTTGCGTGCGAACGACGATGCGGTGGCCTTGCTGACCATTTTGCTGACATAGCGAGCGTGTCACGGCGCAACGGAAGGAGTAATATGATGCTGAGTGCATACTTCCGGAGACGATCGTGGACCGTCGCAGCTTGCTGACACTGGCGCTTGCCTTGAGCGTCATGACCCCGGGGGCCGCCGCCGCGCCCGACATGCACGTATCGACCCTGGTCGGCAGCGATCCGGCCTCCGCCATCGCCGAACTGGTGATGGCGGAAGCCTACCGCCGCATCGGCCGCCGGCTGGTGGTGCACAAGCTGCCGGGGGAACGCACCCTGGTCATGGCCAACGAAGGCAGGATGGATGGCGAGTTGTACCGCAAGGTCGGCATGGAACGCGACTATCCCAACCTGATGATCGTCCCGGTGCCCTTGCTCACCTATGAAATCGTGATCTTCACGCGCGGGACCGACTTCGTCGTCGGCGGCTGGGACAGCCTGCGGCCGTACACCATCGGCTATGTGCGCGGCATCAAGATCGTCAAGGAGAATACGGCGGGCATGAAGACCGAAGCGGTGCCGACCATGGAACAGGCTTTCCAGAAGCTGACCATGGGACGCACCGATGTCGTGGTCGGCAACCGCCTGGCGGGACTGGCGGCCGCCGAGACCCTCAAGATCGACGAGGTGCGGGTGCTCGCGCCGGCGCTGGCCTCGTTCCCGGTCTACCACTATGTCAACAAGAACCACGCCGCGCTGGTGCCGGCGCTGGTGACGGCCCTGCAAGCGATGAAGGCGGACAAGACCATCGAGAAGTTGCAGAAGCAGGGCGCGCGCGCCGCCCTGCCTTAGTGCCGGCCGCGCATGGCGCTGGCGCGCTGAGCGCCGCGCCTGGCTTGCGGCTCAGCTCAATTCATCGCGCGGATCGCGCGCCAGCAACTGCGCCAGCATCGCCTTGGGCGTGCCGCCATCGAACAGCACGCCGGCCACCGCATTGGTGATCGGCATGTCCACGCCCAGCGTGTGCGCCAGCGCCCGCACCGCCTTGGCGCACGGCACGCCTTCGGCCACATGGCCGAGCTCGGCCACGATGGTGTCGAGCGCCTTGCCTTGCGCCAGGCCCAGGCCCACGCGGCGGTTGCGCGACAGGTCGCCGGTGCAGGTGAGAATCAGGTCGCCCATCCCGGTCAAGCCCATGAAGGTGGCCGGCGTGCCGCCCAGCGCGATGCCCAGGCGGGTAATTTCAGCCAGCCCGCGCGTGATCAGCGCGGCGCGCGCATTCAAGCCCAGTCCCAGCCCATCGGCCACGCCGGTGGCAATCGCCAGCACATTCTTGACCGCGCCGCCCACTTCCACGCCGACCAGGTCGTCGCAGGAATACACGCGGATATTGCCGCCATGAACGCTGGACACCACCCGCTCGCGCAGCATGTCCGAGCGCGAGGCCACCGTCAGCGCGCACGGCAAGCCGCGCGCCACTTCCTGCGCGAACGAGGGACCCGACAAGGCTCCGCCCGCCACCTGGCTGCCCAGCACCTCGGCCACCACCTGATGCGGCAGCAAGCCGGTATCGCCCTCGAAACCCTTGCAAAGCCAGACGATATGCGAAATTGCGTGGGGTTTGAGCTGCATCAGGAGCGGGCGCAGCCCGGCCACCGGGCAGGCGGCGATCAGCAGCGGCGCCTCCGTCTCGGGCGTACCCAGCACATGGGCCAGCGCGCCCTCGAAGTCGGACGTCACGTGCAGCGCGGCCGGAAAGGCGCAGCCGGGCAGGTAGGCGCTGTTTTCGCGGGCCCCGGCCATGGCTGCCATGGCGCCGCCATTGCGGCCCCACATCAGCACATCATGGCGCGCCGCCAGGGCGATGGCGACCGCCGTGCCCCAGGCCCCGGCGCCGAGGACGGTAATCTTGCGTGGTGACACGCTGGAGGCGCTGCTCGGCATGGGAATCAGATGCCCCACACGTCGGTAGCGCGAATATAGCCGGTGATGCCGTCACGATGTTTCACCTTGATCCAGCTGGAAGTCTGGGCATCGATCAGTTCCAGCAGCACGCCCTTGTCAGCCGTCATCAACAGGCTGGCATCGCTGTCGGCGCCGCCGCGTACCTTGGCGTTGGCGGTGCGCACCACCACATTGCGGCGCGCGCTCAGCGACTTCGCTTCGGCCCAGGCCAGGTCGCCGTTCGCATCGCGCACCCTGACCCATTCGCCATAGGTGAGCACGACTTCGACCGGCATGCCGCGCAGGGCGATGAACAGCTTGCCGCCCTTGACGGAGGGCGCGTCGTACAGGATCACGCTAGGCGCGCCGATGGTCTTGAAATCGAGCGCGTGCGCCGCGGCACTTGCCAGCACGAATGCGGCACTGAAGAGAAAACGGGGAATTGTCATTGCGTGGCCTTCGCCGTGAGAGTGCAGGGTGGGGCGGCCGCCAGGGGCGCCGGCGCGAGCCGTGCCCGGGCAGGACCCGCGCGCAGCGAATGCGCGCGGGCGGCCTGGCCCACCCTGCGGTCGTGCTTAGTGTGCTGCGGTGTCAGCTGGGGCAGCGGCGGCTGCTTCAGCCAGCGCCTGACGGCGCTGCTGGTAGAACACTTCGAAATTGATCTCGGCCAGATGCACAGGCGGGAAGCCGGCACGGGTGATCACGTCGGCGATATTGCCGCGCAGGTAAGGGTAAACGATGTTCGGGCAACCGATTCCCAGCAGGGGATCCATCTGGTCCGCAGGGATGTTGCGCGCTTCAAAGATACCGGCTTGCTTGCCTTCGACCAGGAACGCAACCTTGTCCTTGACCTTGGCGGTCACGGTGATGGTGACGGTCGACTCGTAGATGCCATCGGCGATGGCTTCGGCGCCAACGTCGAGCGACACTTCGATCGAGGGTGCTTCTTGTTCGAGGAAGATAGCTGGGGAATTCGGCTGTTCCAGCGACATGTCTTTCAGGTAGACGCGTTGGATTTGGAATACGGGTTGCAGATTTTCGTCAGACATGGAACGCTTTCGTTGAGAAATTAACAGAACGGCGACACGCCGTCCCCTCTGTGCTTGGACTTCAAACGCGACGGCAATTGTAGCAAAATCATACGGCTTGAAATAGTTTTGCGCAATCAATCGACTTGCATTCGGGTCTATATGCCGCTCAAACCCCTTTTAACAAGGGATCGAGGCGTCCTTGTTGATCCAGCGCATACAAATCGTCGAAACCGCCGACATGGGTATCGCCCACGTAAATCTGGGGCACGGTGCGGCGTCCGGTCTTGTTCATCATGACGACTTTCTGGTCCGGGTCGAGGTCGACACGGATCTTTTCGATGTCGGTCACGCCCTTCGCTTCGAGCAAGCGTTCGGCGCGCACGCAGTACGGGCAGGAGGCGGTATGGTAGAGCACTACATGGGCTGTCATGGTGTTTCCTTTCTTACTTAGCGGTCGGCAAGCCAGCGGCTTGCCATGCGGTCAGGCCGCCATCGAGGCTGAACACGTCGGCAAAACCGGCCGCTTCGAGGATCTTGGTAGCCTTGTCGGCACGCGCGCCGGTCTGGCACATGACGACGATGGTCTTGTTTTTTGCTTTGTCGAGTTCGGCAATGCGGGACCCCAAGTCTGCCAGCGGAATGTTTTTCGCGTCGCGCAAATGCCCTTTGGCAAATTCCTCGGCATCGCGCACGTCCACCAGCACGGTCTTGCCGCGGTTCATGAGCTGGGTCACCTGCAAGGTGGAAGCGCGTTTGCCGCGCGGAAGCAGCGCCGGCCAGAGCAGGGCGCCACCCGACAGCACGACGATGCTGACGATAAAAATATTGTCAATAATGAATTTCACGGGGTTCCAATGGTTTAGGACAATCCGCGCATTATAAAATAGAAGCCGGATCTGTTTACACTTACCCTTTACACTGACGCCTTGCATCTTGCATTCACCAATGTCGCTTCAAGTTTTTCTTCTTCCACCTTCTTGAAAATTGCTTATGTACAAAATTGTCTTCATGCGCCACGGCGAATCCACCTGGAACCTTGAGAACCGCTTCACCGGCTGGACCGACGTCGACCTCACCGAAAAAGGCGTGCGCGAAGCGCGCAGCGCCGGCCAGGTACTCAAGCAGGCCGGCTTCACCTTCGACGTGGCCTACACGTCGGTGCTCAAGCGCGCCATCCGCACCTTGTGGCTGGCGCTGGACGACATGGACATGATGTGGCTGCCGGTCAAGAATGACTGGCGCTTGAACGAGCGTCACTACGGCGCCCTGCAAGGCCTGGACAAGGGCGAAACCGCCGCCAGGTACGGCGACGCCCAGGTGCTGGTCTGGCGCCGCAGCTACGACACCCCGCCGCCGGCGCTGGAAGCGTCCGACCAGCGCACTTCCTTCAACGATCCGCGCTACGCCGGCGTGCCGAAGGACAGCATTCCCCTGACCGAATGCCTGAAAGACACCGTGGCGCGCGTGATGCCGGTATGGGATGAAGAAATCGCCCCGGCCATCCGGGCCGGCAAGAACATCCTGATCTCGGCCCACGGCAACAGCTTGCGCGCCCTGATCAAAATGCTCGATGGCATCAGCGATGAAGACATCGTTGGCCTCAACATTCCCAACGGCCAGCCGCTGGTGTACGAGCTCGACGCCGACCTGAAACCGATCCGCCATTACTACCTGGGCGACCAGGACGCCATCGCCGCCGCCGTCGCGGCCGTGGCCAACCAAGGGAAGGCCAAGTAAGTTTTGTATCGTCATGTGAAGCAGTTAGCGGCCGGGGCGCTGTTGTGCGCGCTCCTGGCCGTGTTGACAGGCAGTGCCGCCGCCGCGCCTGCTCCCCGCCAAACCGAACGCAGCAAGCAGAAAGTGCTGGCGGAGAAGACGCGCGCCGGCATCCAGCAAAAGCTGGCCGAACTCAAGCGCGAAGTCAGCAAGACTGAAAGCGAACGCGAGGACGCGGCCGATACCCTGGCCGAGTCCGAGGAAGCCATTTCCAACGCCAACCGCCAGCTGCGCGAGCTGGCCGGCGAACAGAGCGAGACCAATGCCACCGTGGCCGCACTGGCCGCCTCGCAACAGCAACTGGCCGACACCATCGCCAGCCAGAAACAGCAACTGGCGCGCCTCTTGCGCGAGCAATACGTGGCCGGCAATGAAGACCGCATCAAGCTGCTGCTGTCGGGCGACAATCCGAACCGCATCAACCGCGACCTGCAATTGATGGCCTATGTCTCCAAGGCCCAGGCCAAGCTGCTCGGTTCGCTGCATGGCAACCTGGCTGCCGTCGCCAGCAACCGCGACAAGGCTGAAAATGCGCGCGAGGAACTCAATGAAATCGCCCAGGAAGAGCGCGAGCAGAAAGCCGTGCTGGAAAAGGAAAAGGCGCGCCGCGCCGCCTTGCTCGGCACCCTGTCGAACCGCCTGGCCGAACAGCGCAAGGAAATCGGCGGCCTGGAGCGCGACGAACAGCGCATGGCCGGGCTGGTCGACAAGCTTTCCAAACTGATCAAGGAACAGGCCGAAGCGGCAGCCGCCGAGCAGCGCCGCCAGGAAGCGCTGGCCGCCGCGCGCGCCAAGGCCGCCGAACAGGCCCGTCTGCTGGCAGAGGCGAAAAAGGCCGAACGCAAGGCCGAACGCAAGGCCGAGCGCGAACGTGAACGCGAACGCGAGCGCGAACGCCTGGCGCGCGAAGCGGCCAAAAAGCCGCCCAAGCTCGACCCGCGCACCGGCGCCAAGATTGCACCGGTACCGGTTCCGGTGCCGATGGACCCGATCGACGATGACGAGCCGCCCGTGGTCGCACAGACGCCCGAGCCGAAAGCGGAACCGGCCGCGCCGCGTAAGCCCGACATCGCGCTCGCTCCGGCCATGCCGGAAGGCGCTTTTGCCAGCCTGCGCGGCAAGCTGCGCACGCCGGTGTCGGGCAAGCTGGCGGCCCGTTTCGGCGCCAAGCGCGGCAGCGGACCGAGCTGGAAAGGCATGTTCATCAAGGCCGCCGAAGGCAGCGAAGTGCGCGCCGTGGCAGGCGGGCGGGTGGTGTTCGCGCGCTGGATGCGCGGCTTCGGCAACCTGATCCTGGTCGACCATGGCAGCGAATACCTCTCCATCTACGGCAACAACCAGGCCTTGCTGAAACGCGAGGGCGACGCCGTCAAGGGCGGCGACTCCATCGCCAGCGCGGGAAACACCGGCGGCAACGAAGAATCGGGGCTATACTTTGAAATCAGGCACAAGGGCGCGGCGGTCGATCCGGCGGGCTGGGTGAACTTTTAGGTCAACACGTCATGCGGGTCGAACGGCCCGCGTGCGCTTCGCTGTTGCTTCCGACGGTATTCAGAATGGGTGTAAGAATGAAAGTCAAAAGTATCGGCCTGATCGGCTTTGGCATGGTGGCCGGCGTCGCCGCATCCTTCCAGTTTTCCGCCATGGCGCAAAAAACCGGCAGCGCGCCCCTGCCGCTCGACGAGCTGCGCCAGCTCACCGATGTCTTCGGCCTGATCAAGACCGATTACGTCGAGCCGGTCGAAGACCGCAAGCTGCTGTCCGAAGCGATCACCGGCATGGTGGCCTCGCTCGACCCGCACTCGGTCTACCTCGATAAAAAAGCCTTGCGTGAAATGCAGGAAAGCATGCAGGGCCGCTTCGTCGGCCTTGGCATCGAAGTGGCCATGGAAGAAGGCTACGTCAAGATCGTCACCCCGATCGAAGATTCGCCGGCATTTCGCGCCGGTATCAAGGCGGGCGACCTGATCACCCGCATCGACAGCACCCCGATCAAGGGCATGTCGCTGGACGAAGCGATCAAGAAAATGCGCGGCGAGCCGAAAAGCCGTGTGGTGCTGACCATCGCGCGCAAGGGCGACGACATGCCCTGGATCGTGCCGCTGGTGCGCGAGGAAATCCGGGTCCAGAGCGTCAAGGCCAGGATGGTCGAGCCGGGCTACGGCTGGCTGCGCATCAGCCAGTTCCAGGAACAGACCGTGGACGACATGGTGAAAAAGGTCAACGCCCTGTACGCCCAGGATCCCAAGCTCAAGGGCCTGGTGCTGGACTTGCGCAACGATCCGGGCGGATTGCTGCCGGGCGCGATCGGCGTGTCGGCCGCGTTCCTGCCGCATGACAAGCCGATCGTCTCGACCGCCGGCCAGCGCCGCGACTCGAACGAAGTGTTCTACGGCCGGCGCGAGTTCTACGCCGCCCGCAGCGGCGCCGATCCGCTGGCCAAGCTGCCGGCCGCGCTCAAGAACGTGCCGGTGATCGTGCTGGTCAACACCGGTTCGGCCTCGGCCTCGGAAATCGTCGCCGGCGCCCTGCAGGATTACAAGCGCGCCATCATCATGGGCACCCAGACCTTCGGCAAGGGCTCGGTGCAAACCCTGCGCCCGCTCACCAAGGATACCGCCGTCAAGCTCACCACCGCGCGCTACTTCACCCCGAACGGCCGTTCGATCCAGGCCAAGGGCATCGTGCCCGACGTGATGGTCGACGAAACCGCCGAGGGCGATGGCTTGAACCGCCTGCGCGTGCGCGAAGCCGACCTGGAAAAACACTTGTCCGACGGCAGCGGCAAGGATAGCATCGACCCGGCCAAAGCGCGCCGCGACGAACTCGAAGAAGACCAGCATGCCCAGGCGCTCGCGCGCACCCGCAAGCCGCTCGAATTCGGCAGCAAGGATGACTTCCAGCTGGCCCAGGCCCTGAACCATTTCAAGGGCTTGCCGGTCAAACTGTCGAAAGTCGAGCCGGTGCACGGCAAGGAAGCCGAAAAATCGAAGGACAAGGCGGCCGTCAAGCCGGTGCCGGACGTGAAGCCGCCGGAACTGAACAAAGGCGTCAAGAAATAATGCGCCACAGCGGAACCGGCACGCGATGAACGACGACCAGCTGCTGCGCTATTCGCGCCACATCTTGCTCGATGACATAGGCATCGAAGGCCAGCAGCGGGCGCTGGCGGCGAGCGCGCTCGTGATCGGCGCCGGCGGGCTCGGTTCGCCGGCGGCCCTGTACCTGGCCTCGGCCGGGATCGGGCGCATCGTGCTGGTCGACGACGATGTGGTCGACCTGACCAACCTGCAGCGCCAGATTTTGCACACCAGCGAGCGCATCGGCCAGCCCAAGGCCGAGTCCGGGCGTGCATCGCTGCTGGCGCTCAATCCCGAGATCGAGGTGGTGGCGCTGCGCGAGCGGGCCGGCGATGTCCGTTTGGCCGAGCTGGTGGGGCAGGCCTCGGTGGTGCTCGATTGCAGCGACAATTTTGCTACCCGCCACGCCGTCAACCGCGCCTGCGTGGCGCGCCGCGTGCCGCTGGTATCGGGCGCGGTGATCCGTTTTGACGGGCAAATCAGCGTGTTCGACCCGCGCCGCGCCGATTCGCCGTGCTACAGCTGCCTGTTCCCGCAAGACCAGCGCTTCGAGGATGCCGCCTGCAGCAGCATGGGCGTGTTCGCGCCGCTGGTGGGCGTGATCGGCGCGATGCAGGCGGCCGAAGCGCTCAAGCTGGTGATGCAGGTCGGCCAATCGCTGGCCGGGCGCCTGCTGCTGCTCGACGGACGCGGCATGGAATGGACCAGCATCGGCGTGGCGCGCAATCCCGGCTGTCCGGTGTGCGCTTGAGCCGGGCGCGGCTATATATTTTTTCGCGCCAGGTATGCCGTTTTCACGCGCCCGCCCTGCCTCCCTCAAGCCAGACATGGTCATTTGTTCATTTGTCTTTATGACATTGCTCTAGACCGTACGTCGCCGTGCTATTCTTGCGTCCCAACATAATAACTAACGTTCCGTCCAGGGAGATGCATCACATGAAACGTCCGCTCGTCCTCGCTGTCGCCGCCGCCCTGAGCTGGTCGGCGCACGCCGCCACCCAGACCATCCGCTACGAGATGCATGCCGAAAACGGCAAGCGCATCGGGGAACAGGTGGTCGAGCGTGACGACGATGGCCTCACCCGCGTGCGCTTCATCTACAAGGACAATGGCCGCGGCCCCGAGCTGAGCGAACAGTTCCGCCTGGGCCCCGACGGCACCATGAGCGAGTACACGGTCAAGGGCAACTCGACCTACGGCGCGGTGGTGGACGACCGCTTCGAGCGCAAGGGCGACCTGGCCAGCTGGAAATCGACCTCCGAAAAAGGTGAAAAATCGATCGCCGGCCCGGCCATGTACGTGCCCCTGAACGGGTCGGCCGAAATGGCCTCGATCGCCATCGCCGCCCTGGCCGCCAGCCCGACCGGCAGCCTGCCGTTGCTGCCTTCCGGCACCCTGACCCAGCGCAAACTCGACGAAGTCGATGTCACCAGCAATGGCAAGACGCGCAAGGTGCAACTGTTCGCCCAGACCGGCCTGGGCATGTCGCCGCAATTCTACTGGGCCACCACCGACGCCAAGCCGCGCCTGTTCGCCGTGGTCATCCCCGGTTTCATGACCGCCGCCGAAGAAGGCTGGATCGGCGTCGCCAAGGTCCTGGCCGAACGCCAGAAAGTGGCCGAAAGCAAAATGCTGACCGACCTCGCCAGCCAGCTGCAGCACAAGCTGACCGGTTTGACGGTGGTCAAGAACACCCGCATCTTCGACAGCGACAAAGCCACCGTGGGCGCGCCGTCCGACGTCTACGTGCTGCGCGGTCGCATCAGCGCCATCTTGCCGGCCGGCTCGCCCGTGCGCGGCGCCGTCAACGAAATCGACGCCGCCGGACGCATCATGCTGCCCGGCCTGTTCGACATGCACGGCCACGTGGGCCGCTGGGACGGCGGCCTGAACCTGGCCGCGGGCGTGACCACGGTGCGCGACATGGGCAACGATAACGCCCAGATGCAGCAAATCCTCGACGAAGTGGCCGATGGCCGCCTGCTCTCGCCGCAAGTGGTGCCGACCGGCTTCCTGGAAGGCGAAAGCCCGTTTTCCTCGAACGGCGGCTTTGTCGTCAAGGACTTGCCGGCTGCCAAAAACGCCATCGACTGGTACGCCGAGCACGGCTATCCGCAGCTGAAAATCTACAACTCCTTCCCCAAGGCGATCCTCAAGGACACAGTGGCCTACGCCCACCTGCGCGGCCTGCGCGTGTCGGGCCACGTGCCGGTCGGCCTGCGCGCGCACGAAGCGCTGGACGCCGGCTACGATGAAATCCAGCACATCAACCAGGTCATGCTCAACTTCCTGGCCACGCCGGAAACCGAAACGCGCACCCTGGAACGCTTCATCTTGCCGTCCGAAAAAGTGGTGGACCTCGATTTCAACTCGCCCAAGGTCAAGCAATTCATCGCGCGCCTGAAAGCGCAGCAGACCGTGATCGATCCGACCCTGGCCACCTTCGCCTTCCTCAAGCAGCGCGACGGCGACCTGAACGAGCCGTTCGTGGCCGTGGCCGATCACATGCCGCCCGATGTGAAGCGCGGCTTTTACGTCGGTACCATGAAGATCGCCGATGAAGCGACCCAGAAGCGCTACGAAAAATCCTACGCCAAGATGATCGATTTCGTCGGCCGCCTGTACAAGGCTGGCGTGCCGATCGTGGCCGGCACCGATGAAATGGCCGGCTTCACCCTGCAGGCCGAACTCGAACTGCTGGTCAAGGCCGGCCTGACCCCGGCCCAGGCGATCCAGGTCGCCACCCGCAACGGCGCGCGCTATACCCGCACCAGCGCCGAGCGCGGTTCGGTCACCCAGGGCAAGCTGGCCGACCTGGTGCTGGTCGATGGCGACCCGACCAAGCAGATCGGCGACATCCGCAAGGTGGCGGCGGTCATCACGCGCGGCTACGTGGTCTATCCGCATGAAGTCGACCAGGCACTCGGCATCGTGCCTTTCGTCAAGAATGCGCCGATGGTCAAGACCCTGGCCCCGGTATCGAGCAACCTGGCCGAGGGCGGCAACGATGGCGCCCAGCATCGCCTGAGCGGCAGCAGCGCCAGGCACCACCACTGATCGGCAGCCGGCTTGCGCCAGGCGGCGCTGCCGATTCGTCCATCAGTGGAAGGCGGCGCCACCCTGGCTTACAATCAGGTGGCGCACCTCCACCGTCCTTGCCGCCGCTGGCGGACCGCGCGGCGGCCTGGCCGGGGCAACTTGAATAACGCCCCGGCAACTTAGATTCCCGCCTGCGCAAGATGACAGGAAGATGACGCAAAATAGCCCGCACTTCGTTAGCGACGGCGGGCGTTATTGGCCTTATACTCCGACTCATTGTAGAACTTATTTACTGACTGACTATGAAACTTGCTGCACACCGTCCTCTGCGCCAGCGCTTCGCGCGCGGCTTTACCCTTGTCGAAATCATGGTCGTGGTGGTCATCATCGGCATCCTCGGCGCGCTGGTCGTGCCCAAGCTGATGAACCGTACGGTCCAGGCGCGCATCACCGCCGCCAAGGTCGACATCGCCAACCTGATGCAAGCCCTCAAGCTGTACAAGCTGGATAACCAGCGCTACCCGACCACCGAACAAAGCTTGCAGGCGCTGGTCGTCAAGCCAAGCAATGGCCCGACCGCCAACGGCTGGAAAACCGGCGGCTACATCGAGAAACTGCCGAAGGATCCATGGGGCAACCCGTATCAATTCCTGTCGCCTGGCGTGCAGGGTGAAATCGATGTGTTCTCGCTCGGCGCCGACGGCTTGCCTGGTGGTACCGGTGACGACGCCGATATCGGTTCCTGGGAAAACTAGGCCCGGACCGAGGCGTCTTGAAGCTCATGCAAGCAGTGCGCACCAGCCGGGGCTTCACGCTGATCGAGGTGATGGTCGTGATGGTCATCATGGGCATCGTGCTGGGCCTGGTCTCGATCAACGCCATGCCGAGCCCGCGCCAGAATCTCGAAGACGAGGCGCGCCGCCTGGCCCTGCTGCTGCAGCTGGCGCGCGATGAAGCCATCGTGCGCAACCGGCTGGTGGCCTTCGAGGCCGATACCGAACGTTATCGCTTCCTGGTGCGCAATGAAGCGGTCTGGGAGCCGGTCACGCGCGACGACCTGCTGCGCGAGCGTCCCTTCAAGGGCGCCCCGGTGCAGTTGCTGCTCGACCCGCCGGTATCGGTGGGCGGCGGTCCGGTGCGCATTACCTTCGGGCGCGAGCCGGTCGACAAGCCCTTCGTGCTGACCCTGGCCATCGGCGACGACCGGGTCGCCATCCGGGCCGACGGTATCGGCCACTTCGTCGTCGAGTAACCCAGTGACGTATTTTGCAGAACAAGACCATGCGCCATCGCCTTAACCGCCAGTCCGGCTTTACCCTGCTCGAAGTGCTGGTGGCGCTGGTCATCATCGGCACCGCGCTGGGCGCCTCGCTGCGCGCGGTGGGCAGCCTGACCTCCAACAGTGCCGGCCTGCGTGCCGCCATGATGGCCACCTGGTCGGCCGAAAACCGGCTGGTGCAGATCCGCCTGGCCAAGGAATATCCGGCCATCGGCAAGAACAGTTACGAATGCCCGCAGGGCGACCTGAAGCTGATGTGCCAGGAAGAAGTGCTGGCCAGCCCGAATCCGCGCCTGCGCCGGGTCGAGGTCAGCGTGTTCGACAGCCTCAATCCGGAGCGCCGCATCATCAAGCTGGTCCAACTGGTGCTCAACGAATGAGGCATACCGGGCAGCGGCATCATGAGCAACGGCGGCAACAGCGTGGATTCACCCTGATTGAACTGCTGGTGGCGATCAGCATCCTGGCCATCGTGGCGGTGCTCGGCTGGCGCGGCCTGGACAGCATCGTGCGCGCGCGCGAAACGCTCACCGCGCGCCTCGAATCGGCGCGCGGCATGCAGCTCGCCTTTGCCCAGATGCAAAGCGACTGCGAGCACCTGGCCAATCCGGCCATGATGCTGGGCCGTCCCTATCTGCTCTCGGCGCCCGACAAGCTGACCCTGGTGCGCAATGTGTACGCCGAAAATGAACCGGCGCGCCTGCAAGTGGTCGCCTACCGCATCGTCGACCGCATGCTCACGCGGCGCGAATCGAACGGCACGCGCGACCTGGTCCAGCTCGACGTGATGTGGCAGGCCGCCATCAGCAACGCCGACACCAGCCCCGCCGTCACCCTGCAGTCGGGCGTGAGCGCGATGCAGGTCATGAGCTGGGAAAACAATGGCTGGCGCCAGAACAGCCAGCCGGTGGCGCAGTCGCTCAAGCAACAACAGCCGCCGCAGCAACAGCAGTTGCAGCCGGCTCCGCCCGACGCGGCGCCGAGCGGGCTCCAGGTGCAGTTGCAGGTGGATAATGTGGCCGCCGTGATGAGCAAATCCTTCCTGCTGGGAGGCATGTGATGCGCACCCCTTATCCGCGCCGCCAGCAAGGCGTGGCCATCATCACGGCCCTGCTGCTGACCATGCTCTCGGTGACCATCGTCGCCAGCCTGTTCTGGCAGCAGCAAGTCCAGGTGCGCTCGATGGAAAACCAGCGCCTGCACCTGCAAACCAAGTGGATTTTGCGCGGCGCGCTCGACTGGGCGCGGCTGGTGCTGCGCCAGGATGGCATCGACAACCGCAACCTGACCACCCTGAACGCGGTGTGGAACACGCCGCTGGCCGAAACCCGCCTCGACCAGTACATCGAGCGCGAGCGGGTCGAGGGCGAAGTCTTCGACGCCACCCTGTCGGGCCAGATTTCGGACGCCACCGCGCGCTACAACCTGTTGAATCTGTCCAACGGCAGGGTGATCGACAAGATCCAGGTGCAGGTGTACCAGCGCCTGCTGCAAAACCTGCAGCTCGACCCGGCCCTGGCCCAGCGCACCGCGCTGGCGGTGGCCTCGGGCGCCGCCCCGGCCGTGCCGGTGCCGCCCGATCCCAGCCAGCCGGCGCCGCCGCCGCCCGACCCCGATGCCGTGCCGGTTCCCGTATCGGCTGGCAGCGCGCCGATCGGCCTGACCCAGCTCGACGACT
Organism: Massilia sp. DJPM01; assembly: GCF_030348125.1. NCBI lineage: Bacteria > Pseudomonadati > Pseudomonadota > Betaproteobacteria > Burkholderiales > Oxalobacteraceae > Massilia > Massilia sp. DJPM01. The sequence goes on along the minus strand of NZ_JAQOZV010000002.1, from coordinate 102,494 downwards.
TGCTCGCCATTCCCGGCTACACCCTGCAGACCGTGAACCGCCTGCGCGAGTTCGCCATCGTGCTGCCCGAACAGACCAAGGTCAACGCCAACACCGCGCCGGCCGAAGTGCTGGCCGCCATCGTGCCGGGGTATTCGGTGTCGGAAGCGGCGGCCCTGGTGACGCGCCGCAAGCAGGCCTACTTTCTCGACGATGCCCGCTTCAAGGAACAGTTGTACGGCAAGGATCCGCTCAAGAACACGTATAGTTTTAAAAGCGAATATTTCCTGGTGACGAGCCGGATACGCCTGGACCGGGCCGCGCTCGACGCGGAAGCGCTGGTCCAGCGCAGGCTGGACGATCGTGTGACGACCACGACCGTCTGGGTACGGCAAAATTAAGAACGAAAGCGAGATGGTTTGACTACTTTATATATCCGGCATCCGGCCAGGGCGGACAGCGAAGGGGCCCTGGCCCGCTTCGCGCTGGTCGCCGACGGTGGCGCGCTGATCCAGCAGGGCGATGGCGTGCTCAAGAGCATGGGCGAGCTGATCGCCTCCAGCCGGCGCGTGGTACTGCTGCTGGCCGCGGCCGACGTTACCCTGCTGCACGTCAAGGTGCCGCCGCTGTCGGCGGCCCGCCTGCGCGCCGCGCTGCCCAACCTGGTCGAAGAGCAGGTGCTGGGCGACCCCGAGGAATGCGTGCTGGTGGCCGCTCCGGCCCCGGCCGCCGATGGCTTGCGCGCCATCGCCGTGGCCCAGCGCGCCTGGCTCGAAGCGCTGGTGCGCTCGGTGCTGGCCCAGGGCGCGCGCGCGGTGGCCGCCTTTCCCGCCCAGCTGTGCCTGCCGCTGGAGCCGGGCCACGCCGCCGCCGCCATCGATGGCGGCGGCATCACCATCCGCCACGGCCAGTATCACGGCCTGGGGCTGGCACTGGCGGGCGAACCGGCCATGGCCCTGCAAACGGTGCGCGCGCTGGCCGGCGACACCCCGCTGACCCTGTACGTGCCGCAAGAGCATCTGGGCGAGTACCAGGCCCTGGCCGCCGAGGCCGGCCCCGGCATCACGCTCGAAGCCGAACACTGGAGCCACTGGATCGCCGGCTCGAAAAGCACCAGCCTCGACCTGGTTCCCGGCCTGGGCGCGGCCGGTGCCAAGGCGCGCGACTGGCAGCGCTGGAAGTGGCCGGTGCGCCTGGCCCTGCTGGCCGTGGTGGTCAACCTGGCCGGCCTGAATTACGAATGGCTGCGCCTCAAGCGCGAAGCCGACAACACGCGCCAGGGCATGGTGCAGATTTTCCGCGCCGCCTATCCGAAGGAGACGGTCATCAGTAACAACCTCGAACGCCAGATGCAGCAGAAAATCGCCCAGGCCAGGGGCGCCTCGGGCCAGGTCGGCCCCGACGAATTCACCTTCCAGGCCGCGGCCCTGGGCGACGCCGTGCGCACTCTCGGCAAACCGCCCGAGCTCGCTTCGCTCACCTTCCGCGAGCGCAGCACCACCATCAAGCTCAAGCCCGAAGGCGCCGATCCGGCCCTGGCCGCCACCCTCAAGCCAGCCTTGGGCAAGTACAAGCTCGACGTCAGCGACCTGGGTGCCAATACCTTGCTGCTGCGCACTGCGGGAGCCAAGCCATGAGCGCCTTGACCGCCGTGAGCCGGCTCAAGGACCAGGTGGGGCTGTACTGGATGGCGCGTACCGAGCAGGAGCGCAAATTCCTCGGCATCGGCGGCGCCCTGGCGGGGCTGATGCTGGTGTACGGGCTGTTCCTGGCGCCGGCGCTGGAAGGCAGTGCCCTGCTGCGCGCTGAATTGCCGCAGCTCAAGCAACAGAAGGCCCAGCTCGAAGCCCTGGCCAAGACCGCCGCCGCCTTGTCCGGCCAGACGCCGCCGCAAGTAACGCCCATGTCGCGCGAAACGCTCTCGGCCAGCCTGACGGCGCGCGGCATCAAGCCCGAGTCGCTCAGCATGACCGGCGAGTACGCCAAGGTGCAGGTCACCGGCGTGGCCTTTTCCAATCTGTTCGCCTGGCTCGAAGCGCAGCGCCTGGAAAACCGCATCGGCGTGCTGGAAGCGGCCATCACGGCCTCGACCCCGGCCGGCCAGGTCGATGCCAGCTTCACCTTGCGCCAGACCACGGATGCGGGTTCGCGATGATGCGCGCCGTGCTATGGTTGGGCGCCATCGTGCTGGCCGTGGCCCTCACCGTGCTGGCCTTCGCGCCGGCTTCGTGGCTGGGCGACGTGGTCGAACGCCAGACCGGCGGGCGTTTGACTCTGGGGGATGCGCAGGGTACGCTTTGGCGCGGCTCGGCCTTTATCGGCGGCGCACCCGGGCCGGGCGGGGCGGTCACGCCGCTGCTGCCGGGGCGCTTCGCCTGGACCTTGTCGCCGCTGGCGCTGCTGGGCCAGGTCGACATGACCCTGGTCAATCCGCTGGCGCTGACCCAGCCGCTCACATTGACGGGCAGCTGGTCGCAGTGGCAAGTCAGTCCGTCCGCGCTGCTGCTGCCGGCGGCCGGCCTGGCCGGCCTGGGCGCGCCGCTCAACACGCTGGCGCTCTCGGGCGACATGCGCCTGTCCTGGACCACCCTGGGCCTGGCGCGCGCGCCGGCCGGACGCGGGGTGGCGGTGGATGGGGTGACGACTTTGGAATTGAATGACATGGGTTCGCGCATGGCACCGATCAAGGTGCTGGGCAGCTACAAGATGACCATGGATTGGCAGGGCCAGCAGGCAAACGTGAATTTGAAGACGGAACGCGGTGCCTTGTTGTTGGCGGGAAAGGGCAGCCTGAACCAGGGCCGCTTCCAGTTTTCCGGCACGGCACAGGCCGCCGATGGATATGAAGAAACGCTGGGCAATCTCCTGAATTTACTGGGCCAGCGCCGAATGGTTGACGGCAAGAAAACTATCGCCTTAGAGTTTAAATGATGAAAAAACAGTCACTGAGCACTTTCCCTTCCCCGGCGTTGCGCCGCATTGCCGCCGGCGTCCTGCTGTGCTGCTCGGTCGCGGGGGCGCCAAGCCCCGCGCTGGCCGCCGAGGACGTTCCGGCCGCCCTCAATTTCGTCGGCGCCGACATCGAATCGGTCATCAAGGCGGTCGGCCACTACACCGGCATGACCTTCATCATCGATCCGCGCGTCAAGGGCACCCTGACCGTGACGTCGGAAAAGCCGGTCACCAAGGCCCAGGCCTTTGGCCTGTTGACCTCGGCGCTGCGCCTGCAGGGCTACGCGGTCGTCACCGGCGATGGCTTTGCCAAGGTGGTGCCGGAAGCGGAAGCGAAGCTGCAATCGTCGCCGACCCAGGTCGGGGTGGGCGGCTCCGGCGTCAAGGGCGACCAGATCGCCACCCAGATTTTCCATCTGAGCCACGAATCGGCGGCCAACCTGACCGCCGTGCTGCGCCCGCTCATTTCGCCGAACAATTCGATCATGGCCAATCCGGGCAATAACAGCCTGGTCATCACCGATTACGCCGACAACCTGCGCCGCCTGGCCAAGATCGTCGCCGCGCTCGACGCTCCGGTGGCGGCCGACCTCGACGTGATTCCCGTGCGCCACGCGATCGCCTCGGACCTGGCGACCATGGTCAACAAGCTGATGGAACCGAGCGCCGGCGGCGATTCGGGCCGCATCTCGGTGGTGGCCGATCCGCGCACCAACGCGGTGGTGCTGCGCGCGCCGTCGGCGGCGCGCGCCAACCTGGCCAAGTCGCTCATTTCCAAGCTGGACCAGCCGACTGCCGAAGCGGGCAATGTGCACGTGGTGTACCTGAAAAACGCCGACGCCACCAAGCTGGCCCAAACCCTGCGTGCGGTGGTCTCGTCGGACTCTTCGTCCCTGGCCCAGCAGCAGCAGGGCACCAGCGGCGGCAGCGTGGCCAGCGGCGGCGGTGCTTCCAACAGCAGTATGAACAGCAATAACCAGAATAGCGGCGCCGGCAACAGCATGGCCCAGCAAAGCCAGACCAGCGGCGGCAGTGGCGGCAGCGGGGCCGGTTTCATCCAGGCCGATGCATCCACCAATACCCTGATCATCACCGCCCCGGACGCGGTCTACCGCAACCTGCGCGCCGTCATCGACCAGCTCGACGTGCGCCGCGCCCAGGTCTACATCGAGTCCCTGATCGTCGAAGTCAATGCCGACAACGCGGCCGAATTCGGCGTGCAGTGGCTCGGCCTGTCGGGCACGGAGAGCAGCAATTACCGGGTCGGTGCGATCCAGCATTCGACCATAGCCAAGGACAACAACCTGCTGGCGCTGGCCAGCAAGGGCGTTGCCGCCACGCCCGGCGCCGGGCTGACCATCGGCCTGTTCAAACAGGTCGCGGGCGAACTCGGCCTGGGCGCGCTCGCCCATGCGATGCAAAACACGGGCAACGTCAACATCCTGTCGACCCCGAACATGCTCACGCTCGACAATGAACTGTCGACCATCAAGGTCGGCCAGAACGTGCCGATCATCACCGGCAGCTTCACCACCAACACCGGCGGCGCCGCTGGCGGCAACCCGTTCCAGACCATCGAACGCAAGGATGTCGGCCTCACGCTCAAGGTGCGTCCGCAGATTTCCGAAGGCGGCACCATCAAGATGGCGATCTACCACGAGACCTCGAACGTGGCCGATAACTCGGCTGCGGGCGTTATCACCAACGTGCGCATCATCGAAAACAATGTCATCGCTGACGATGGCCAGATCATCGTGCTCGGCGGCCTGATCAAGGACGATACGAGCGAGGGCGAAGATCGCGTGCGCGGCCTGGCCGATATTCCGGTGCTCGGCAACCTGTTCAAGTACCGCAAGCGTTCGCGCAACAAGACCAACCTGATGGTGTTCCTGCGCCCGGTGATCGTGCGCAGCAAGGAGGACAGCAATGCCATCGCCAGCGACCGCTACGATTACATGCGGTCGGCCGGCCAGGCCACGGGCGGACCGAAGGACGGCATCGTGATGCCCGATTACGGCACCCCGGTGCTGCCGTCGCTGAGCAACGGCCAGCCGCCGGCCGGTGGTGCCATGGCGCCAGTGCCGCCGCGCCCGGTCCCGGCCCCCGCCACGCCGTCCCCGGCCCCGGGCAGCACGACCGAGCGTCCCTTGAGCGCACCGGCCACGATCAACCCGGCCGACGTGAATATGTACCGCCCGGCCAAGCCGGTCCCGGCGACCAAGTGATGACTGACCGATGAGCAATCTTTTACCTTACGCTTTCGCGCGCGATTTCGGCGTGCTGGCGCGCTCGCCCGACAATGGCGAGCACCCGATCGAAGTGTGGGTCTCGGGCGCCACCGCGCCGGCGGCGATCGCCGAAGTGTCGCGCCGTTTCGGACGCATCGCGCTGCGTTCGATGGACCGGGCCGACCTGGAAGCGGCGATTGCCAGCGCCTACGCCGGCGCCGGCGGCGACGCCTCGCAGGTGGCCGACGAATTCGATGCCGACCTCGACCTGACCAAGCTGCTGCAAGACGTGCCGGCCATCGAAGACTTGCTCGAATCGTCAGACGACGCGCCGGTGATCCGCATGATCAATGCGCTGCTGACCCAGTCGCTGCGCGAAGGCGCTTCCGACATCCACATCGAGCCGTTCGAGCAGACGTCCGTGGTGCGCTTTCGCATCGACGGCTCCCTGCGCGACGTGGTCCGTCCGCGCAAGGCCATCCACGCTTCGCTGATCTCGCGGATCAAGATCATGGCCCAGCTCGACATCGCCGAAAAGCGCTTGCCGCAGGATGGCCGCATCACCCTGCGCGTGGGCGGCAAACCGGTCGACGTGCGCGTCTCGACCCTGCCGACCGGCCACGGCGAGCGCGCCGTGCTGCGTCTGCTGGACAAGGAAGCCGGCCGCCTCGACCTGTCGTCGCTGGGCATGAACGCCGCCCTGCTGCCGCAGTTCGATGAACTGATCAACCAGCCGCACGGCATCGTGCTGGTCACCGGGCCGACCGGTTCCGGCAAGACCACCACCCTGTACGCGGCCTTGAGCCGCCTGAACGCGTCGACCACCAATATCCTGACCGTGGAAGACCCGATCGAGTACGACCTGATCGGGGTCGGCCAGACCCAGGTCAACGCCCGCATCGACATGAGCTTTTCCAAGGCCCTGCGCGCGATCCTGCGCCAGGATCCGGACGTGATCATGATCGGCGAGATCCGCGACCTGGAAACGGCGCAGATCGCGGTCCAGGCCTCCCTCACGGGCCACCTGGTGCTGGCCACCCTGCACACCAACGATGCCGCCGCCGCTGTTACGCGCCTGCTCGACATGGGGATCGAACCGTTCCTGCTGTCGTCCTCGCTGCTGGGCGTGATGGCGCAGCGCCTGGTGCGCAAACTCTGCGAGCACTGCAAGTTGCGCGACGAAGCCGAAACGCCGCAGGGCCGCACGGTGCAATGGAAAGCGGTCGGCTGCGACAAGTGCGGCCACACCGGCTACCACGGCCGGGTCGGCGTGTACGAGCTCTTGGAGACGAACGACAAGATCAGCGCCCAGATCCACAACCGCGCCTCGGAAGCCGAGATCCGCACGGCGGCCCAGGCCAGCGGCATGAAAACCATGCGCGAAGATGGCCAGCGCTGGCTCGATAACGGTACCACCACGCAGGCTGAATTGCTGCGCGTGACCAAGGACTAGGCCGACCACGATGCCCGCATTCCGTTATGAAGCCGTCGATGGCGACGGCGCCACCCGCAAGGGCGTGGTCAACGCCGACAGCGCCCGTTCGGCCCGTGCCGACCTGCGCCTGCAGGGCCTGACCCCGCTCACGGTCGACGCCATCGCCGCCCAGCTCGACGCCGCCGGGGTCGAGAAAAGCCGCGGCTTCGGCGAGCGCCTGTCGCAGGTCGAACTGGCGCTGTTCACGCGCCAGCTGGCCAGCCTGCTGGAAGCCGGCCTGCCGCTCGAACAAGCGTTTACCGCGCTGCTGGAACAGGCCGAGCGCCCGTACGTGCGCGACCTGGTGGCCTCGATCCGCTCGGAAGTGATGGGCGGCGCCTCGTTTTCCGACGCCCTGTCGCGCCATCCGCGCGACTTTGCCGACATCTACCGGGCGCTGGTCGCCTCGGGCGAGCAGATCGGCCACCTGGCGCGCGTGCTCTCGCGCCTGGCCGACTACATCGAACGGCGCAACGCGCTGGTGCAAAAGGTGCGCCTGGCGTTCACCTACCCGGCCATCGTGACCGTGGTGGCGTTCGCGATCGTGATCTTTTTGCTGACCTACGTGGTGCCGCAGATCGTCTCGGTGTTCGCCAACACCAAGCAAAAGCTGCCGCTGCTGACCGTCATGATGCTGGCCGTGTCGAATTTCGTGCGGGCCTGGGGCATCGTCGCCGGGATCCTGCTGGTGGCCGCATTCTGGCTGTGGCGGCGCGCGCTGCGCAATCCCGTGCTCAAGCGCCAGTGGCACACCTGGCTGCTGACGGCCCCGGTGTACGGCAAGTTCGAGCGCAGCCTGAACACGGCGCGCTTCGCCAGTACCCTGGCCATCACCACCGGCTCCGGCGTGCCGATTTTGCGCGCGCTCGACACCAGCCGCGACACCTTGTCGAACGTGGCGATGAAGGAACTGGTCGAGCAGGCCAGCGCCAGCGTGCGCGAAGGCGTCAGCCTGGCGCGCGCGCTGTCGGCCCAGAAGCACTTTCCGCCGATGCTGATCCACATGATCCGCGCCGGCGAAATCACCGGCGAACTGCCCGCCATGCTGGAACGGGCGGCCAATTCGCAGCAGCAGGACCTGGAGCGGCGCACGCTCACCATCGCCGGCCTGCTCGAACCGGTGCTGATCCTGGCCATGGGTGTGGTGGTGCTGCTGATCGTGCTCGCGGTGCTGATGCCTATTATTGAAATCAATCAGCTGGTGCGGTAAAAAGGAATGTAATGAAGCGTTTGCCAATAGTTGTTAGCCTGATTGCCGTGGTCTTCCTGTCGGCCTCGATCGCCTACTGGGCCATGCAGTTCATCCGTGGCGATCAGCGCCCGATCGTGGCCGTGGCCAGCGTGCCCGATCCGGTGCCCGCGCCGGACGCCGCCGCCACCCTGTTCGGCGGCCAGGCCGCCACCGTGGTGGTCAGCAATTACCAGCTGACCGGCGTGGTCTCGGCCGGGCGCGACAGCGTCGCCATCCTGGTGTCGGACGGCCAGCCGCCGCGCGCGCTCAAGGTGGGCAAGGAAATCGCTCCGGGCGTGACCGTCACCGCGGTCTACCCGCGCTATATCACCCTGTCCGAGGGCGGCGTCGAGAAACGCATCGAACTGGCCACCGACGCCAAGGCCGGTCCCGACATGGCAGCGCCGATAGCTATGCCACCGAGCAACAACGGCGCCCAGAACCAGCAGCCGGCGCCGCCGCCATCCGAACCGATGCCGGCCCCCGGCCTGTCGCCGGAACCGCCATCGGCGCCGCCATCGCCGCAGATGCCGGCGCCGAACCGCACCGTGGTCGGCCCCGGCAATCAGCTGCCGACCCAATAAGCCGCGCATGAAGCGTTTGCGCATCCTGGCCGCTGCCTGCGCCCTGGCTTGGCCGGCCGGCGCGGCGCTGGCCCAGGAACCTGCTGCGCTTGCGGCGGCGCCCGGCGCGGCCCGTCCGCGCGTGGCGCTGGTGCTCTCGGGCGGCGGCGCGCGCGGCTTTGCCCACATCGGCGTGCTGCGCGTGCTGCGCGAACTGCGCGTGCCGGTCGATATCGTGGTCGGCACCAGCATGGGCAGCGTGATCGGCGGCGCCTACGCGGCCGGCTCCTCGGTGTCCGATCTGGAACAGATGGCGCGCCTGACCGACTGGGACCGGGTGGTGGCCGACCGCCCGGCGCGCGAAGACCTGGAATTCCGGCGCCGCGAAGAAGACGTGCTGCTGCCGTCGCGCATCGAATTCGGCCTGCACCGCGACGGCTTGTCGCTGCCGCCTGCGGCCGCCGGCAATGCCGCGCTCGAACTTGCCCTGGCGCGCCTGCTGCCGGCCGGCACGCGCGACCGTCCGGTCAATCAGCTCAGCCTGCCGTTCCGCTCGGTCGCCTCCGACCTGGTCACCGGCGACCTGGTCGACCTGGTCGACACCCCGCTGTTCCTGACCATGCGCGCCTCGCTCGCGGTGCCGGGCGTGTTCGCGCCGGTGCGGGTGAACCAGCGCCTGGTGGTCGACGGCGGCCTGGTGCGCAACCTGCCGATCGACCTGGCGCGCAAGATGGGCGCCGACGTCGTCATCGCCGTCAACGTCGGCACCCCGCTCGCGCCCGAGAAAAACCTCGGTAGCGCGCTCGGCGTGGCGCAGCAGATGATCAATATCCTGACCGAACAGAACGTGCAGCGCTCGATCAGGGAACTCGGCCCCGGCGACGTGCTCATTTCGCCGGAACTGAGCGGCATCAGCTTTCTGGATTTCCGCCATATCGACAGCGCCATCAAGGGCGGCGAGCAGGCCACGCGCGAACTGTCGCAGCGCCTGGCGGCGCTGGCGCTGCCGGCCAGCGAGTACGCGCTGTTCGAAAACAACCGGCTGGCCACGCCGCCGCTGTCGGACACGGCGCTGCCGCTGGCCGAGGTCAAGGTCGAGAGCAGCGGGCGCATCAACCCGAAAATCCTGCAGGTGCAGTCCGGCCTGGCGCAGGGACAGACGCGCACGCGCGAGCAGGTGCGGCGCGCCGCCAACAGCCTGTACGGACGCGGCGACCTGGAACGGGTCGAAACCGATATCGAGGACGAGGGCGGCCAGCGCGCGGTCGCGATCCGCGCCACGGAAGCATCCTGGACCAACAGCCGCCTGCGCGTGGGCCTGGAACTGGGCAGCGACTTCGACGACGCCAACCGCTTCGCCCTGAAAGTGATGCACGTCCGCTCGTCGATGAACCCCTGGGGCGGCGAATTGCGCACCCGCGCCCAGATCGGCGAGGAGCGCGGCATCGGGGTGCAATTCCACCAGCCGCTCGGCGCCGGTTCGCCCTGGTACGTGGCGCCCCAGGCCGAGTACGGTTCGAGTTCGGTCGACCTGTTCAAGGCGGGACGGCGCGACAGCCGCTACGCCTTCTCGCAGCGTTCGGTGCGCTTCGTGGTGGGGCGCGAACTGGGCACCTGGGGCGATGTGCAAGGCGGCGTGGTGCGCCAGAGCCTGGGCGCGCGCGTCGTGATCCCCGAGGAGGCGAGCGGCAAGCACGTGGCCAACACTTATCATTTCATGCGCTACCGGGTCGACACGCTCGACTCGCTCGGCTTTCCCAGCCGCGGCTACCTGCTCGATGCCGAGCTGGCGGGCATGGGCAGCGGGGCCGACGGCACCGGCGCGATGGCGCAGTTTTCCCTGCAGGGCATGAGCGCCTTCCGCACGCGCGACTGGGCCGGCCACGTGTACGGCGAATACGCGCTCGCCAGCAGCGGCGTCGCGCCGCTCAACCTGGGCGGTTTTTTACGCCTGTCCGGCTCGATGGCGGAATCGGTGGAAGGCAGCCGCATCGCCTTCGCCCGGCTGGTGATGGCGCGCCGTATCGGCGCCTTGCCCGTGACCCTGGGCGGCACCGTGCGCGCCGGGTTTTCGCTGGAAGCCGGCGGCGCCTTCGACCGCCAGCAAGAACACGCGGCGCAGAGCGGCTCGCCCTTCAAGCAAGCCGTGAGCGGCTTCCTGTCGGTCGATACGCGCTTCGGGCCGGCGTATATGGGGGCCGGCAAGACCCTGCACGGCAGCGGCACCCTGTACCTGTTCCTCGGGCCGATCTGGTAGATCCAGGCCGGCCCGGCGCCCGCGGCAGCTAGCTGCGGCGCAGGGCGGTAAAGGCGCTCGACTCCCACGATTGAAAGCCGAGCAGCAGGGTGACGCCGTTGCGTTCCTCGCTGGCCAGGCGGCGGTCGGCCTGGTGCAGGCGCGCCAGTTCGGCCGCCAGCTGCTGGATTTTCACCAGCAATTCACGCGAACTGCCGAGCGACAGGCGCGCCGGCAGGCACATCAAGGTTTCGCCGGCGCCATCGAAGCGGCCGCGGAAGTAATCCTCCACCACATGCTCGCGGAAATACTGCTGCACCGGCCCGTCCGGCAGCCAGCGGAAGGTGGTCGACACGCGCATGCTGTAGCGGTTCAGGGGTTTGAGTTCGATCAGGCCCAGGCGGTCGAGTTCGACCATCAGGCCGATGCATTCCGGCTCGCTGACGTTGTAGGTTTCGACGATCTGGTCGAGCGTCCAGTTGCCCAGGCAGCAGATGGCCACCAGCAGCAGGCGCGGATTGGCCATCAGCGACTTTTCCTGGGTCGGGGTCAGGGTATCGGCCTGGGGACGGGCATCGGCGGCGCGGCGCAGCACGTCTTCGAGCGGCACCCCGGCCGCCTTGCAGATTTGCGCCAGGCGCGACAAGGCCATATCCTTCTGGCCGAACATGCGCTTGACGCTCGACTCGCTCATGTCGATGCGCCCGGCCAGCGCCTTGTAGGTGATGCCCGCCGCGCGCAACTCCGCGCGCAGCACTTGTATGACCAGCTCAGGTGAGCTCATGCGACTCCTTTAAGGCGAAATGTACAGTTATCCGATACTCAATGTACCGAATTTCAGTGCTTCGCACAAGCAGATAGGACTTTTTGAGAAAAAGCAGGACACTAGCTCCATACCAGAAACGCCTTTGACCGAAAGCGAACCGATGCCGACAACCGCGCTGCTTGCCGCCCTCCTGCTGACCGCGCTCAGCGGTGCCGCCAGCGGCGCCAGTTACGGCGACACCAGTCCGATTTACGCGGGCGGCGCCATCGGACCGATGCAGTTCAATGCCGATTGCGGCGGCGGACAGCAGTGCAAGGGACGGGACAATGGCAGCGGCAAGCTGTTGGCGGGATTTAACTTTGCCCCGTTCAGCGTGTGGCAGGGTTCAGAGCTGACCAGTTCGGTTGAACTGGTGGCTTACCGGGGCGGCAAGGCGGACCTCGGCCGGCAGCGCGGCGCGGCCTCGTTCGGTGGCGCGGGCCTGTCGTACAGGATCAGTTCGCGCGAGACCGATGCGCTGTCGGTGCATGCGCGGGCAGGGATGGCGCGGCTGTCGGGCAAGCTCGATGGCGCTTCAAGCGCATCGACTGGCGTGACGGCCGGACTGGGGATCGCGTATGCGCTCGACAAGCATCTGTCGCTGACCGGCGATGTCGATGTGCTCAGGGCCGGTTTCGGCGCACTGGCTCGCACGCATGTGTATTTATGGACGTTAGGAGCCGCCTACAAGTTCTAGGCGGCGCGCCAAGGCGGCGCACCAAGGTGGCGCACCAAGGTGGCGCACCAAGGTGGCGCACACAAGGATGGCCTGATCGCGGGCGCCCGCCAGGGCGCCCGCTGGCGGCCCTTGGCAGGTAAGTTTCTCCACTACACCCATCATCTTTATTCAACCCACACCCCCCGTCGTTTCTGCCATTGGCAGAAACGACTTCCTGCCATTGGCAGAAACGACTTCCCGCCGAGTGCCGCCTTGGCGCGGGAACGACGGCGGGGGAACGCTCAATCCGGCTCCGGTTCCAGCTTGGCCTTCTTGAGCGCGCGCTTGGCCGCCTGGCGCTCTTGCGCCGGACCCTTGGCATGCGGGCCGGCGGCGCGCAGCTTGGCTGCCACGGCCACCGGATTGCGCACCTTGGCAACCTGCTGCGTCGGCTTGACGGTGATGCGCATCTTTTGCCGCGTCGCCAGTGCCTTGTTTGCCATCGCGCGCCTCCTTACAGCACGTAGCGCGACAAGTCTTCGTTGTCGGCCAGTTTGTCCAGGCGCTCGTTGACGTAGGCGGCATCGATCGCCACCACGCTGCCGCCGGTCTCGCTGGCGCTGAACGAGACTTCCTCCAGCAGCTTTTCCATCACCGTGTACAAGCGGCGCGCGCCGATGTTCTCGGTGCGCTCGTTGACCGAAAACGCAATCTCGGCCAGCCGCGTGATGCCGCCCGGCGCGAATTCGACCTTGACGTCCTCGGTGGCCAGCAGCGCTTCGTACTGCTTGGTCAGGCAGGCATCGGTACTGGTCAGGATGCATTCAAAATCGGCAATCGACAGCGATTCGAGCTCGACCCGGATCGGGAAACGCCCTTGCAGCTCGGGAATCAGGTCCGAGGGCTTGGCCAGGTGGAACGCGCCCGAGGCGATGAACAAGATATGATCGGTGCGGATCATGCCGTACTTGGTGTTGACCGTGGTGCCCTCGACCAGCGGCAGCAGGTCGCGCTGCACGCCGGCGCGCGACACATCGGCCCCGCCCATGTCGGAGCGCGAGGCGATCTTGTCGATCTCATCCAGAAACACGATGCCGTTCTGCTCGACGTTGGTGATCGCTTTTTGCTTGAGCTCGTCATCGTTGACCAGCTTGGCCGCCTCTTCATCGATCAACAGCTTCATCGCTTCGCGGATCTTGATCTTGCGCGGCTTCTTGCGCCCCGCGCCGATGCCGGAAAACATGGACTTGATCTGCTCGGTCATTTCTTCCATGCCGGGCGGGGCCATGATTTCCATCTGCGGACCGGCCTCGGCCAGTTCCAGTTCGATTTCGCGGTCGTCCAGTTCGCCTTCGCGCAAACGCTTGCGGAAGGTCTGGCGCGTGCCTTCGCCTTCCTTGTTCTCGGCAGCCGGCGGCGTGACGTTGAAACCGAAATCGCGCGCCGGCGGCACCAGGATGTCGATGATGCGGTCTTCGGCCGCGTCCTCGGCGCGCTGGCGCACCTTTTTCATTTCGCTCGCGCGGGTCTGCTTGATGCCGATGTCGATCAGGTCGCGGATGATGGTGTCGACATCGCGTCCCACATAGCCGACCTCGGTGAACTTGGTCGCTTCGATCTTGATGAAGGGCGCGTCGGCCAGCCGGGCCAGGCGCCGCGCAATCTCGGTCTTGCCCACGCCCGTGGGGCCGATCATCAGGATGTTCTTGGGCGTGATCTCGTGGCGCAGCGGCTCGGCCACCTGCTGGCGGCGCCAGCGGTTGCGCAGGGCGATGGCAACCGCGCGCTTGGCCTTGCCCTGGCCGACCACGTGCTTGTCGAGTTCCGAAACGATCTCACGGGGCGTCATATTCATGGTGCTTGGCATGGTGCTTCCCCTTAATCCAGTGTTTCGATGATGTGCGACATATTGGTGTAGATGCACAGCTGGGCGGCGATGGTCAGCGATTTTTTGACGATCTCGGCCGGCGACAAATCGGTATTCTCTTGCAGGGCCTTGGCGGCCGACTGGGCATAGGTGCCGCCGGAACCGATGGCGCCCACCCCGTCCTCGGGTTCGAGCACGTCGCCGTTGCCGGTGATGACCAGGGTCGATTCGTGGTCGGCCACCAGCAGCATCGCTTCCAGGCGGCGCAGCACGCGGTCGGTGCGCCAATCCTTGGCCAGTTCCACCGAGGCGCGCAGCAGGTTGCCCTGGTGCTTTTCGAGCTTGCCTTCGAAGCGGTCGAGCAGCGTGAAGGCGTCGGCCGTGCCGCCGGCGAAGCCGCACAGCACCTTGCCCTGGTACAGCTTGCGTACCTTGCGGGCGGTGCCCTTCATGACGATGTTGCCGAGTGTGACCTGGCCATCGCCGCCGAGGGCGACTTGCTTGCCGCGCCGTACGCACAGGATGGTGGTGCCGTGAAATTGTTCCATTATCGTTGCCTCTCAGTGAATGAGCCGCCGCCGGGCCGGGAGTGAGCTCCCGGCCCGAGCGGCTGCTTGCACCCCAGAAATGGGGATGCTCAAGGAAATTGCAAGATAGCCGCCGGCATCCGCGCCGATGCTGGCGCGGGCCGGCAAGCGGCTTAATACTTGTGCGGGAACAGCTTGGCCACTTCCGTGAAGCCCAGTAGTTTGAACAGCGCGGCGACCAAATGGTTCAATTCGCGCAGCTCGATTTTTTTGCCGGCCGCGATCGGGCGCAAGCGGTTGAGGAGGGCGGCGGCGGCCGAATAGTCGACCCGGGCCAGGCGCGAGCAGTCGAACAGCACGGTCTCGTCGCAGGCCGCGGCGTAGGCATCGATGGCCTGGAACAGGGCCGCGCCGCTGCCTTCAATGACGGACGGCAGCATGAAGCGTTCGGTGGCCGGCGGCGCATGCAGGATGCTGACCGCGGTGGCCACCTTCGATGGCGGCTCGAACGAGGGCGGCGATACCTCGTAGGTGACGCAGTAATCCATGGCCGTTTCCTCGAAATCCTTTTCGCGGTCGAGCAGCTGGAACAGGGCCAGCAGCAGTAGCCAGGGCGCTTCGCTGGCGTCGCGCTTGCCGATTTCGATGGTCGAGTGAACCAGCTCGGCCAGTTCGGCGGCGCCGGCCACGATCAGTTCGCGTTCGCTGGCGCGCAGGCGCTTGATGGTTTCGAGCAGCAGGGCGCAGCCGTCCGGGGTCACGGTCTGGATGCGCGCAAATTCGAGGCGCAGCACCGGATTTTCGCCGGCGCGCTGGAGCAGCCGTTCCAGGCGCGGGGCGACTTCGCCGTCCAGCACGCCGGAAAACACTTCGGTCGGGGTGACGCCGGCAAAGGTGCGCTCTTCCATGCCGGGCGGCATCAGCGGCGGCGACCAGGACGGCGGCGAGGTTTCGAACTGGCTGGCGTAATCGATGGCGATATTGTCGAAGTCGTCCTGGCGTCCGCCCACCTGGTACAGGTCGAACAGCATCCACCAGATGGTGCGGTCATCCTTGCCCAGTTCGGCCAGGCTGTCGAGCAGCATGTGCTCGGTCACGGCCATCTGGTCGTTGGCGAACATGATGGCGATTTCTTCGATCACGGGCGCGGTCTGGGGCGACACCGGCGCGTCCGGCAAGTCTTCGTCGGCCAGCAACTCGGTGGTGGCCAGTTCCAGCAGCGGCAGGGTGTCGCTCGCGGCGCCGTCGGCGACGGGCGGCTTGGCCTTGCGCGGACCGCTGCCCCAGGCCGGTTCCGGCGTGTTGAAAATGTCGTTCGACATGGCCGACTCGATCGCATCGATCTTGGCGGCCGTGGCGCGCGCGATTTCGCGCTGGCGCGCGCGGTCGGCGTCGGTGTCTTGCGCCAGGCGCGACGGTTCGCCGACGCGCAGGCGCGAGTCCGGCGCCGCCTTGGCGCCCGGCTGATCAGTTTTCTTCTTGTTGAAGATGGAGAAGATACCCACGTCGTTCCCTGTCTCGTTCTAAACTGCGCACCGCGCCGGCCGCCCGAGCGCGGCAAGCGCCATGATTGAACACACTGCGGCATTGAGCCGCACTACACCGCACGGTAGCATGCCGACCCGGACGGCGTCACGCATCGCCACCCTCGCGCCGCGCCTGGCGGCCTGGACATCCAAGCATAGTGTATCCGATAGGCAAGCTTGGAGCCGGTTTGGCGGGAGCGGCAAAACAAAAAAGCATGCGGGGGCGAACCCGCATGCTTCTTCGGAGGTGGCGTGCAGCGATGATCAATCGCCGTACAGTTTTTGTTTCAGCTCGCGCCGCTGCTGCGCTTCGAGCGACAGGGTAGCGGTCGGGCGCGCGATCAGGCGTGGAATGCCGATCGGCTCGCCCGTTTCTTCGCACCAGCCGTAGTCGCCACCGTCGATGGCGGCGATCGATTGCTGCACCTTCTTGAGCAGCTTGCGCTCGCGGTCGCGCGTGCGCAGTTCGAGCGCATGTTCTTCTTCGATCGTGGCACGGTCGGCCGGGTCGGGCACGAGCACGGTTTCGCGCAGGTGCTCGGTGGTCTCGCCCGCATTCTTGAGCAAGTCCTTTTCGAGTTGCTGCAGGCGGGCCTTGAAAAACGCCAGCTGCGCCGGATTCATATAGTCCTTCTCGCCCATGGCCCGAATTTCGTCTTCGGAGATGAGATGGCCTTCTGTATTGACGGCGGGGGTCGATTTAGTTGTTTTAGTCATGACTACTTACCTTCGATACGACAGTGGTTTTCATTTTATCAGCTAACTCGGCCGAGGCACCGGTAAAGCGGCGATGCCTGCGCCCGAAGCGCCTACCTTGACGGCTTGCTGAACTGCCGCCTTGTTCGTGTCTTCCCGCACCTGGATGACTTTTACTGCCGGTGCGATAAAGCGGGCATCTTAAAACCCGGATAGTTTATACCAAACATTGTTCCAAACCGCTGACAAAGACATCTTTTGGTAAATTTTTGCCAATAAAAACCATTTTGCTGCCACGTTCTTCGTTTTCACCCCATTTTGCGCCCAGATCGCTGCCCATCATCTGGTGCACCCCCTGGAAAACCACCTTGCGCTCGGCGCCCTGCATCAGCAGCACGCCCTTGTAGCGCAGCATGCGCGGACCGAAGACGTTGACCAGGCTGGCCAGGAATTCGTCCAGCTTGGCCGGATCGAAGGCACGCGTGCTCTTGAACACGAAGGCGGCGATGTCGTCGCTGTGGTGGCCGTGGTGGTGATTATGATCGTGATCGTGGCCGTGCTCATGGCGGCAGGCGTCGGTGTGCACGTGCTCGTGGTCATGCTCATGCGCTTGCTCGGCCTTGAGGAAGTCGGGGTCGATTTCCAGCTTGTCGTTCAGGTTGAAGCCGCGGATGTCGAGCACCTCGGCCAGCGGCGCGCGCCCAAAGTCGACCTGGCTGATCGGCGCGCGCGGGTTGATGCGCATCAGGCGCGCCTTGAGCGCGTCCAGCTGGGCCGGCTCGACCAGGTCGGTCTTGGAGATCAGCAGCTTGTCGGCAAAGCCGACCTGGCGCTGGGCTTCCTCGTACTCGTCGAGCTGGGTCATGGCATGGCGCGCATCGACCACGGTCAGCACCGCATCCAACATATAGTGCACGCCGACTTCCTCGTCCATGAAAAAGGTTTGCGCCACCGGACCGGGATTGGCGAGGCCAGTGGTCTCGATGATGATGCGGTCGAAATGCAGCTCGCCGGCTTCGCGCTTCCTGGCCAGCGCGGACAGCGCCACGATCAGGTCGCCGCGCACGGTGCAGCAGATGCAGCCATTGTTCATTTCGACGATCTGCTCGCTGCTATCCTGCACCAGGATCTCGTTGTCGATGTTTTCCTGGCCGAATTCATTCTCGATGACGGCAATCTTCAGCCCGTGGTCTTCCTGCAGGATGCGGTTCAGGAGCGTGGTTTTGCCGGCGCCTAAGAAGCCGGTCAGGATCGTGCTGGGTATCAGGGCCATGTTGTCATCAGTCAGTGTGGCGCCCGGAACCGGGCGAATAATCGAGCGATTATGCCGGAATTCCCAATTTGCTTCCAACTACCGCCACATCGCTTGATGCGGATCATGCCGCAGGCGGCACGGAAACGGGGTTGGGTGTGCTTATTTGGCCTTGGCGCGCGGGTGCGCCTGGTCGTACACGGCCGCCAGGTGCTGGAAGTCGAGCGCCGTGTAGACCTGGGTCGAGGTGATGCTGGCGTGGCCCAGCATGTCTTGCACGGCGCGCAGGTCGCCCGACGATTGCAGCACGTGCGAGGCGAACGAGTGGCGCAGCATGTGCGGATGCACGTGCACCGGGGTGCCGGCCGTGATCGCGTGCTGTTTCAGGCGCAGCTGCACCACGCGCGGCGAGACGCGGGTGCCGCGTTCGGACAGGAACAGGGCGCCGCTGCCGTCGGCTGGCGGCGGGCGCACCGCCAGCCAGGCCGCCAGCGCGCTGCGCGCATGGCTGCCCACCGGCACCGTGCGCATCTTGTTGCCCTTGCCGGTGACCAGCACGTCGCCCGAGGCCAGGTCGATCCAGCCGAGCGAGGCCGCTTCGCCATCGCGGCCCTTGCTGTAGGCCACATCGAGCCCGGCCAGTTCCGACACCCGCAAGCCGCTCGAATAGAGCAGCTCGAACATGGCGCGGTTGCACAGTTCGGCGCAGGTCAGGGTGGCGCGCCCGGGCGGTGCGCTCGATACCAGTTGCACCGCGTCGTCCACCGCCAGCGCCTTCGGCAGCGGCTGCGGACGCTTGGGTGCGCGCACGCCGTCGGTGGGGTTGGCCGCCAGGGTCACCTGGTGCGAGAGCCAGCCGAAAAAGCCGCGCCAGCTCGACAGCTTGCGGGCAATCGAGCGCGGTCCGAGTTGCTGCCCGTGCAGGATCGAGGTCAGGCGGCGGATGTCGGCCTGGCGCACCTGCTGCCAGGGCATGCCCTTGGCAAGCAGGTGCAACTGTTGCAGGTCGCGGCGGTAAGCGCTGATGGTGTGCGGCGAGAGCTGGCGCTGGGTTGCGAGCTGGGCCAGGTAGCGTTCGACCCAGTCCGGCTCAATGGCGCCGCTGTCCATCTCAGGCACGCAGGGCTGCCAGGGCCGCGCTGGCGGTGTCGCCGATGTGGACCAGGAAATCGGTGCCCATGCTGGCGGTGAAGCGTTCCGGATCGGGGGAGCCGAGGATCAGGAGGCCGAAGGCGCTGCCGTTGCTGCGCAGCGGCAAGATCACGGTCGATTGGACGGCGCCGGCGTCGGCCAGCCAGCGCACCGCTTCGAAGTCGTGGTTGCTGCCGCAGTAGGGCGCCAGCAAGCTGTTGGCGAACAGGCGCGCATCTTCCGACACGCCGTTGACATACCAGCTGCCCGCATGCGCCGGCGCCAGCTGCCACAGGCGCAGGGTGGCCTGGGGCACGCCGAAATGGGTGGCCAGGCCCTCGACCAGGGCGCGCGGCATGTCGCTGTCGTGGCGCGTCTTGAGCAGGGTCTGGGTCCAGCCGTGGAACTTGTTGGCGATGGCGGCGTTCGCTTCGGCCAGGCGCACCAGGTCCGACATGCGCAGTTCGAGCGCCTTGTATTTATCGCGCATCACTTCCATCTGGCGTTCCTGCAGCGAGACGGCCTTGCCGGTCAGGGGGCTGGACAGCTTGACCTCGCCCAGCAGCTTGACGTGTTCCTGGAAAAAATGCGGATGGTCGGCCAGGTAGTCGGCGACGGCGGTGGAGTCCAGTGTGGCGGTCATTGAAGTCTTTGCTTGAAGTCTTGGTGCGGGTGAAAAAGGTCCCGCAATTCTAACCGACCGCTTGCGCGCGCCCATGAAAAAAGACGCCCGCAGGCGTCTTTTTTGCGCAGCTGCGTAGCGCGGCGTTTAGAAGCGGTGACGCACGCCGATCTGGATCGCGTGGCTGTCTTCGCCAGCGACTTTGGTGAAGCCGCCCGGCGAACCGGCCGCGCCCGGCGTGTACTGGCCGTCGTTCTGGTTCTTGATGTGCGACAGCACGCTGTAGATATCGGTACGGGCCGACAGGTTGTAGTCGTAACCGACCGCCATCAGCGTCGCATCGCTGTTCGATACGGTACGGTCGTTCTGGCGCGCTGCCGAGGCCATCAGGCGGCCCTGGCCCAGGCGGTAGTGCATGCCCAGCTGGTAGCTGCTGGCATCGACCTGGCTGTTGCGGGTGATGTTGTCGGCATAGATCTTGTTCAGGGCGGCGATGTTGGCAGCCGGAACGCCAGCGGCGCGCAAGCCCGGCGCGACCGAGCCGGTGAACACGTTCAGGTAGTCGGCCAGCAGGGCCGAATTGCGGTTGACCTGGTCGTGGTAGCCGGCGAACAACTTGAAGTCGCCGACTTTGACCGAACCGCCCACGGTGGTGGTGGTCAGGCTCTTGCGGCCTTGCAGGTCTTCACCCTGGTTGTGGCCGACGCCGATGTCGAAGATGCTGGTCTTGTAGGTGACCGCGCCGCCCATGAACTTGTTGTAGCGGCCCAGGTAACCGGAATTCTTGGCGCCGTACATCAGCGAGCCGCCGAAACCGGACGGGGTGGCGATACGGTACTGGATCGATTTCTGCGAGCGGATGTCCGCGCCCAGCGCGGTAAAGCCGGCGGTGCCGCCGGTGATGCCGCCCCAGGTGCCGCCGGTGCCGGTCTCGAAGGCGTCAGCCGCGGCGAACACTTCATAGCCCGGGGTGTACATGCGGCCGATCATGATGGCGCCCACTGGCGTGATCAGGCCGACCATCGCGGTGCGGTCGAACAGGGCTTTTTCGGAATTGACGGCAACCGCCGGCTGCAAGCCGCTGCGCAGGCTGGCCAGGGTCGAGGCCAGGGCCGGGCTCTTGAACGCATCCATGCCCTTGGTCAGGTAATAGCCTTGATTCGGGGTCACCAGGCCAGGACTCTGGGTACCGGTGTCGAGTTCGACGCGCGCTTCCAGATTGAAGATGGCCTTGTAACCACCGCCAATGTCTTCGGTACCTTTGAAACCGATGCGCGAACCGTCCGAGATGCCACTGACGAGTTTGGCCGATTCACCTTTGGTTTTCATGAAACCGGCGTCGGCGATACCGTAAATGGTCACGCTGGACTGGGCCAGGACCGGGGCTGCGAAACAGGTAGCGATTACACCAGCGATTAATTTTGTTTTCATTGTGTCTCCAGGAGATTATTTTATTTAAAAACGAACGTGCGTACTAATTCGTTTTAACCAATATGCCATCGTTTTTTAGCCTTGTACAGAAAGCCGGGAGCGCCCGCAAGTACTGGTTGCGAAAAAGACACAGACGAGGCAAAAACGTCAATATCGTCTTATCTGAAACACCACAGCTTATCGCGGATGCAACAAGGGCGCCGCTGGTTACCCAGCGCCGCCCCTTGTTTTATTCGACAGACCGATGTCCGGCGCGCTTCATGCCGCAGCCTGCATCAGAAAGCGTGATTCACGCCCAGTGCATAGATATTCATGCTCGACGGAATGGTCGGGCCTTTCTTGTTGGACGCATCGGCGTACAGATAGGTGCGTGGCGACAGGCTGTATTCGTAGCCGATCGACATTTGCTTGGTCTTCTGCATGCCCTGGTTCAGTGCGCCCTGGTTCTTCTGGCCGTAACCGGCGAGAATCTTGCTCGAACCCATCTTGTAATTGGCGCCGACCACCCACGAACGCGATTCTTCGCTGTTAAAGAAGGTGTGGCCGCGGTCTTGCTGGACGCGGGTCGCCATCAGTTTCAGTTGCGGCGTGGCCATCACGTAGCCGGCGATCGACAGCAGGCGCGATTCGACCGCATTGCGTTCGGCGGCCAGCATCAGCGAGCCGGCGGCGCCGGTGTAGGTGGCCGAGACCGAATACGGATTGGCCGACGCGTCCGAGCCAATGCGGTACTGCGGATTGGCGACGGTGCCGCGGCCGACGATGGCTGCCGAACCCGAGCTCGCTTCTTTGGTGCCGACCGTGGCATTGATCTGGAAGCCATTGATCAGGTTCGAGTTATAGAACACGGCGTTCGAGAAACGGTTGGTCGAATTGCCCACCAGGCCCAGCGGGTCCGAGGTGTAGCCGGCGACCATCAGGTCGGTCTGGAAACCGGCAGGACTCGGCACGCCGTGGAACGGTTCGAACTGGGTGCTGCTTTCCTGGAACGCGGTCAGGCCGCGTCCGATGCGCACCATACCGAAGCCGCCTTGCAGGCCGACCCGGCTCTGCCCCTGGAACAGCGGACGCTGGACGCCGCCGGCGCCCTGCTCGATGGTGCCCGAGTCCGGTTCATAGCGAATTTCCATCTGGAACACGGCTTTCAAGCCGCTGCCGAGATCCTCGACCCCTTTGAAACCGAGCGTGTTATTAGCGCGCTTGCCGATGGCCAGCGATTGGTCGGTACGTTTGATCATGCCGGCATCAACCGTGCCGTAGATGACCACAGACGATTGGGCTTGTGCAAAGCCGGCGCTTGCGCCGAGAAGTGCCAGAGCGGCCAGTGATTTTTTCATGTACACGTCCTTAAAAAATGAATCCGTCGAATCCGACAGTGCGTCGAGTTTTCAATTCCTGAACACTCGGATTAAGAAACCTTAATTGCTTGGCCATGCCTTGCCGACCATCGTGGTTGATTATGAGGGGTAGAATTGGTTGAAAGCCAATCATTCCAACGGTGTTGTTGTTTTTATGAAACGTTACAGCGTATTGATGCAGGCAAGCGGGCCTGCATTTAAATGAAATGCTTTCATGCGGTATTCCACATATTCTTACTGACAAGCTTTGTGCGAAATCAAGGAAGTGCCCATCAGCCGCCTCCGGCCCGCCTACCTGACGTAGACTTCAAAACGTCGGCTGCCCCCGCATCAGCCAGTCAAATGTTGTATATTGGCAACCCCAATCGGTGCCATGCGGGCTGCAGCAGGCTCAGCGGATTGATCTCCTCCACTCAACGTGATGGCATGAACCATGGCAAACCGTGAAGAACTAGCGCTCATCCGTGGCGCGCGCGCCGGCCGCGCCCAGGCCCAGCTCGAACTGGGCACGCTCTATCTGTTCGGCAGCGCGGGCTTGCCCAAAAGCTTGCCGACGGCTCTGCACTGGCTCGACCGCGCCGCCCAGCAGGGCTGCGCCACCGCCTGCCAGCTGATCGGCACCCATATTCCGTTCGACGTCGCGCTGCAGAGCCAGCGTCCGGTGGCGTGCTGGTTCGGGCAAGCCTTCGACGAAGGCAACCTGCGCGCCGGCCTGGTGCTGGCCCAGCTGATCCTGGGCGGGCATGGCGGCGCGGTGCCGGGTCCCGGACGGCGCGAGCAAGCGTTCGCCGCGCTGGAGGCGGGTGCGGCGGCCGGCCTGGCCGAGGCCCAGTGGCTGCTGTCGCAGCACCGGCGCCTGGCCGACACGCTGGCCGCGCCCGCAGCGGCGCCGCTGCCGCCGGCAGTGCGCGCGGCCGATCCGCGCTGGCTGCAGCGCGCCGCCGACAGCGGCATGCCGCAGGCCCAGCTCTCGCAGCTCGACCACGACTGGGACGATGGCTTGACCGATGCCTATGCCGCGCGTGCGCTGCCGCTGGCCAGGGCGCTGGTGCGCCAACTGGGCACCATTCCACGCTCGGCCGGCCAGCTCGGCCAGGCCGACGTCACCCTGCTGTCGCGCTGCGCGCGGGCGCTGGCCGCCGGCGCGGCGGCGGGCGAGGACGGGGGCGCTGCCGACGAAGCGGAAATCCGCCATTTCTTCGAACTGGCCGCCGCCGAGCACGATGCCCACGCCCAGATGGCGGTCGGACTGTGGTGCGCGCGCATGCAGGTCGACGGCAAGCGCATCGCCGTTGGCGAAGGCTCGGCCAACTTCAAGAAGGCGATCCGCTGGCTGACCCTGGCCGGCAACCAGGGGTTGGCCGAAGCCTGGTATGCGCTGTCGCGTATCTATATCAAGCCTGAATTTTCCCAGCGCAATGTGCTCGACGCCCAGCGCTATCTGGAGCGCGCCGCCGAAATGGGTTACCGCGACGCCCAGCTCGAATGCAGCAACAGCGCCTGGCGTGCGCGCCGCGAAAATGAAAACAACGATGTGCGGGCCGTGTACTGGCTGCAAAAGGCGGCGCTGCAAGGCTGTCTGCAGGCGGCCACGGCGCTGCACAAGATCGCCCCGCGCTGCGAGGGCGCCGCCTATACCGAAACCGGGGCCCTGAGCGCGTACGGGCTGGGCAGCGCGCATCCGCTGCTGGCCGCGCGCCTGGAACTGGCGGCCCTGTTCGGGCTCACGCGCGCCGAGGCCTTGCTGATCGACGTCAAGGCGGCCGACCAGGGGCATTGCCTGGTGGTCGATATTCGCGGCAGTTACGGGCGCAGCAAACGGCGCCTGGTGGTGCTCGATTCGATGCACGAGCGCCACGCGCTGGACCGCATCGTGCGCCTGTTCGATGGCGTCGATTGCGGTCCGGGCGGTCCGGAGGGCAATTACCGGCAGCGCCTGTACCGCCTCAAGACGCTGGTGCCGGAGTCCGAGCACGCGCATGCGGAGCAGGGCGAGGTGGAAGCCTACGAAATGGCCGCCTGAGCCAAAAAGGGGGGGCTGCCCGCCTGAGCCGGACGGCAAGCCGAATGGCGAGCCCGGTAGCGCTGCCTGAGCGGCGGTGCGGCCCAAGGGCGGGTTCGCCTGCCGCGGCAGGCGCTGACGCGGACGGCTACACCGTGATTTCGCCGTCGAACACCGTCACGGCCGGTCCGCTGAGCATCACCGGCTGGCCATCGCCTTCCCAGGCGATCGACAATTGGCCGCCGCGCGCGCTGACGCGCACGGGCGAATCGAGCAGGCCGCGCCGGATCCCGGCCACCACGGCCGCGCACGCACCAGTGCCGCAGGCCAGCGTTTCGCCGGCGCCACGTTCAAACACGCGCAACCGCACATGATGGCGCTCCACCACCTGCATGAAGCCCGCATTGACCTTGTTCGGAAAGCGCACATGCGCTTCGATCAGCGGCCCGGTTTCTTGCACGGGCGCCAGGTCGACATCGTCCACCACCTGCACCGCGTGCGGATTGCCCATCGACACGACCGACACAAACACCGTCTTGCCGCCCTGATACTTGATCGGCAAGGGCCACAAGGTGTCGCGCCCCTCGGCCCAGCCGCCCAGGCCGGCCGCGTCGAACGGCACCTGGGCCGTTTCCAGCACCGGCGCACCCATGTCGACCGTGATCGTGCCATCGGCTTCCAGGCGCGGGGTGATGACCCCCTTCATGGTTTCCACGCGGATACTTGTCTGGCGCGTCATGCCCTTGTCGGTCACGAACTTGACGAAGGCGCGCGCGCCATTGCCGCACTGCTCGACTTCGCCGCCATCGTTGTTAAAGATCCGATAACGGAAATCGCATTCCGCGTTCCGTGGTTTTTCCACCACAAGAATTTGGTCGGCACCGATGCCGAAACGCCGGTCCGCCAGGCGTTGCCACTGGGCGGGGCTGAAATCGACTTGCTGGCTGATCGCATCGATCACGATGAAATCGTTGCCCGCGCCATGCATCTTGGTAAATTTGAGTTTCATATTGTCAGTCTGGTCTTGGCGCGATGATTATTTCACATACGGTGAAGGCGCGCCCGGCGGACGGGTCTTGAAGCGCTTGTGCGTCCAGAAATACTCGGCCGGCGCCTCGCGCACCCGTTCCTCGATGAAGGCATTCATGCGGCGCGCCGATTCCGCCATGTCGCCGCCCGGATAATTTTCCCAGGCCGGGTAAAACGTCACCTTCCAGCCCGTGTAATCAGGCAAGAAAGTCGCCACCACCGGAATCACCTGGGCCCCGGTGGCCGCCGCAATGCGGCCGGGCGCGGTCAGGGTGGCGGCGGGGATGCCGAAAAACGGCACGAATGCGGCATCCTTGTCGCCGAAATCCATATCCGGCAGCATGAAGTAGGGCAGATGCTCGCGCATCGCGCGCAGGATCGGCTTGACCCCCTCCTTACGTGAGAACAATTGCACCGGACGAAACCGGGTGCGGCCCTTGCGCAAGACCTCGTCGAAGACGACATTTTTCTGCGGCACATACATCGAGCACAAATTCATTTCCAGCATGACCGCCACGCCGGCCACGTCCAGGCAGACGAAGTGCGGGCACAGCAAGATGGTCGGGCGGGATGCGATCTGTTCCAGCGGCACACCCGGCTCGACCCGGATCAGGCGGCGCAGGCGCGCTTTCGGCGCCCACCACAGAATGGCGCGCTCCCACACGCTGCGCGAATACGACTGGAAATGCTGGCGTGCCAGCACCACCCGCTGCGCCTCGGAGAGTTCCGGCATGCACATGCGCAGATTGGTCAGCGCGATATGGCGGCGCTTCCTGAGCACCATGAACAGCAGGCTGCCCACGCCCGTGCCGATGCGCCCCAGCAGGGGCAGGGGCAACCAGTGCATCAGCCACATCAGGCCCAGCAGGATCTTCATGGGTTCTCCTGGGCGTCGGGCGCGGCCACGCCGCCGGGCTGCTTGTAGCGGTTATAACTCCAGAAATACTGGGCCGGGCAGCGCGCGATCAACTGCTCCATGGCGCGGTTGATGGTGCTCGCCTGCGCGGCGGCGCTGCCGTCGAGTTTCTCGCCGAACGGCACGAAACGCACGATGAAACCCTGGCCGCGCGGGCGCCGCTCGGCGTACACCAGGATGATCTCGGCATTGCCCATCTGGGCCAGCTTGGCCGGCAAGGTCATGCTATAGGCCGGGCGTCCGAAAAACGGTGCCCAGACGCCTTCGCCCTCCTGCGGTACCTGGTCCGGCAGCACCCCGATCGGCTCGCCGCGCTTGAGGCACTTGGCCAGGATCCGCACGCCCGACAGATTGGCCGGCGCCAGATGCAGATTGTGGCGCGCGCGCGCGCCCTCGATCAAGGGTTTCAAGGCGGCCTGCTTGGGCGGGCGGTACATCACGGTCAGCTTGGTGCGCAGCGCGATCTGCTGGGCGGTGATCTCGAAGCAGCCCAGGTGTGGCGTGAGGAACACGATGCCGCGGCCGGCGTCGAGGACTGACTGCACATAGTCCCAGTTCTCGTCGGTCGCCAGGCGCGCCACTTTGTCGGGCGGCGCGCACCACACGAAGGCCAGTTCGATGATCGACTTGCCGGACTCGGCGATGGCGGCCGACAAGTGCTGGCCGAAGCCGGCCGCGCGCAGATTGGTACGCATCAGCCTGCGGTAGGAAGGGGAAGCGAGATACACGAACCAGCCCAGCGCGGCGCCCATGACATGCAGGACCGGCAGCGGCAGCTTCGATAAGGTACGGAAGAGGGGAACTAACATGGTTTTTGACGGTCGTTCAACAAACGGCTAGTTGCCTAGCCAAAATTTCTCAAGGGAGCGTAAAATACCACGTATGCAGGATCCGCCGAGTTAATAGACAACTTGCGAAGCGGAATATAAATGTCGCTAAAGCGTCGCAGGCAACCTGGTTACTGCGACTTCAATCCACCAGTAACAGGAGCATTGCATGTCAAACGATTACCTCTTCACATCCGAATCCGTCTCGGAAGGCCATCCCGACAAGGTAGCCGACCAAATTTCCGACGCCATCCTCGACGCCATCCTTGAGCAAGACCCGAAAGCGCGCGTTGCTGCCGAGACTTTATGCAATACGGGTCTGGTGGTGCTGGCCGGTGAAATCACCACCCACGCCAACGTCGATTATATTCAGGTCGCGCGCGAAACCATCAAGCGCATCGGCTACGACAACACCGACTACGGCATCGACTACCGCGGCTGCGCCGTGATGGTTTGCTACGACAAG
Source organism: Massilia sp. DJPM01 (assembly GCF_030348125.1). NCBI lineage: Bacteria > Pseudomonadati > Pseudomonadota > Betaproteobacteria > Burkholderiales > Oxalobacteraceae > Massilia > Massilia sp. DJPM01. The sequence continues at coordinate 74,718 of NZ_JAQOZV010000002.1, read as the reverse complement.
CAATCGCCCGACATCGCCCAGGGCGTGGACGAAGGCGCCGGGCTCGACCTGGACCAGGGCGCTGGCGACCAGGGCTTGATGTTCGGCTACGCCTGCGACGAGACGGCCGAGCTGATGCCGGCCGCGATTCACTACGCGCACCGCCTGGTCGAGCGCCAGTCGCAGCTGCGCAAGGATGGCCGCCTGCCGTGGCTGCGTCCGGATGCCAAGTCGCAAGTGACGTTGCGCTACGTCGACGGCCGTCCGGTTGGGGTCGACACCGTGGTGCTGTCGACCCAGCACGCGCCGGAAGTGACGCACAGGCAGATCGAAGAAGCGGTGATTGAAGAGATCATCAAGAAAGTGCTGCCGGCCGAATGGCTGCATGGCACGCGCTACCTGGTCAACCCGACCGGGCGCTTCGTGATTGGCGGTCCGCAGGGCGATTGCGGCCTGACCGGGCGCAAGATCATTGTCGACACCTACGGCGGCGCCGCTCCCCACGGCGGCGGTGCGTTTTCGGGCAAGGATCCATCCAAAGTCGACCGTTCCGCGGCCTATGCGGCGCGCTACGTGGCCAAGAACGTGGTTGCGGCCGGACTGGCGCGCCAGTGCCAGGTGCAGGTCAGCTACGCGATCGGCGTGGCCAAGCCGATCAACATCACTGTCTACACGGAAGGCACTGGCGTGATTTCCGACGAAAAGATCGCCGCATTGGTGATGGAACACTTCGACCTGCGTCCGAAAGGCATCGTCCAGATGCTTGACCTGCTGCGTCCGATCTACCAGAAGAGTGCGGCGTACGGCCATTTCGGCCGTGAAGAGCCGGAATTCACCTGGGAGCGCACCGACAAAGTCGCGCTGCTGCGCGCCGAAGCCGGCCTGTCCTGATCCACATCGTGCAAACCCGCCATCCGGCGCGGTTTGCACCCTCCAACCGGGGTCTGACCTCTGATTCGAAACATTGCGAATCAGAGGTCAGACCCCGGTTTTCGTTTGTTGCCGATTTTCGCGGCGACAACGAAAACACTGGCGATTCCTGCTAAATTCGCACGAATCTCGCCAGAGATCGTCCACAGTTCCATTTCCCCCGCGTTTCGCTCTCGCATGACGCAGCATCTATACACTTCGGGGCAAGATTTATCGACCGGGGTCTGACCTCCTATCGGCCGGGGTCTGACCTCCGATTTGAAATGTTTCGAATCAGAGGTCAGACCCCGGTTAAGACATGTTGCGCTGCAGCGTTTTTGCCGCGCGGGCGAAATTTGGCTGGCGCAACTTGGCGTTAGCGGCTAAACTTCTCCGTTCCGAGGAGCGTTGCGACGAAATTCCCATTTCGCCAGGCTCGGAAATCCACCGCAACCGCGCTCACGTTACTTTTTTCTAACTGAAAGGAGGGCGTGATGAACGCCGTACTCAAATCTTCGCAAGACTTCCACATCGCCGATATTTCCCTCGCTGCCTGGGGCAACAAGGAAATCAAGATCGCTGAAACCGAAATGCCGGGCCTGATGGCTATCCGCGAGGAATTCGCCGCGGCCCAGCCTCTCAAGGGCGCGCGCATCACCGGTTCGCTGCACATGACCATCCAGACCGCCGTGCTGATCCAGACCCTGGAAGCCCTCGGCGCCAAGGTCCGTTGGGCATCGTGCAATATCTACTCGACCCAGGACCATGCCGCCGCCGCCATCGCCGCCGCCGGCACCCCTGTGTTCGCCGTCAAGGGCGAAACCCTGGATGAATACTGGGATTACACCCACCGTATCTTCGATTGGCCAAGCGAAGCCGGCCAGCCGGTGTACTCGAACATGATCCTCGACGATGGCGGCGATGCCACCCTGCTGCTGCACCTGGGCACGCGCGCCGAAACCGATCCCTCGGTGCTGGCCAAGCCGGGTTCGGAAGAGGAAATCTGCCTGTTCAACTCGATCAAGGCGCATCTGGCCAAGGATGCCACCTGGTACTCCAAGCGCCTGCCGCAAATCCTCGGCGTGACCGAGGAAACCACCACCGGCGTGCACCGCCTGTACCAGATGCACAAGGAGGGCAAGCTGGCCTTCCCGGCCATTAACGTCAACGATTCGGTCACCAAGTCGAAGTTCGACAATCTGTACGGTTGCCGCGAATCGCTGGTCGATGGCATCAAGCGCGCCACCGATGTGATGATCGCCGGCAAAGTGGCCGTCATCGCCGGCTATGGCGACGTGGGCAAGGGCTCGGCCCAGGCCATGCGCGCGCTGTCGGCGCAAGTGTGGGTCACCGAAATCGATCCGATCTGCGCACTGCAGGCGGCGATGGAAGGCTACCGCGTCGTGACCATGGATTACGCCGCCGAACACGGCGACATCTTCGTCACTTGCACCGGCAACTACCATATCCTGACCGAACAGCACATGCTGGCCATGAAAGACCAGGCCATCGTCTGCAATATCGGCCACTTCGATAACGAAATCGATGTCGCATCGATCAAGAAATACGAGTGGGATAACATCAAGCCGCAGGTCGATCACGTCATCTTCCCAAGCGGCAAGCGCATCATCTTGCTGGCGGAAGGCCGCCTGGTCAACCTCGGTTGCGGTACCGGCCACCCATCGTACGTGATGAGCTCGTCGTTCGCGAACCAGACCATCGCCCAGATCGAGCTGTTCGCCAACACCGACAAGTATCCGGTCGGCGTGTACGTGCTGCCGAAGCACCTGGACGAGAAAGTGGCGCGCCTGCAACTCAAAAAGCTCAATGCACAACTGACCGTGCTGACCGACGAGCAAGCGGCCTACATCACCGTCAGCAAGGAAGGCCCTTACAAGCCTGACCACTACCGCTATTAATCAGTAGCACCGGCGCGCCGCCCGCATGGCGGAGCGCGCGCCGGCTCATGTCGTGCCCTTATCAACCGGACTTTCGCTTCCCCTTATGCGCTTACTTTTGACGTGGTTGATTAACGCAGTGGCGCTATGCGCGCTGCCATTCCTGATGAGCTCGGTTCAAGTCACGAATCTCGGCGCGGCCCTGGTCGCCGCGCTCGTGCTCGGGCTGGTCAATACCCTGATCCGTCCGGTGCTGGTTCTGCTGACTCTGCCCGTAACCCTGCTATCCATGGGGTTGTTCATCCTCGTGATCAATGCGCTGCTGTTCTGGGCAGTCGCGAACCTGATCGATGGATTCCAAGTGTCAGGTTTCTGGTCGGCTTTCATTGCCGCCATCCTGTACAGCATCATTTCGTGGGCGCTGTCTACCTTACTCCTCAAAAAAGATGGCAAATCCTGACTTCAGCATCGAATTCTATCCGCCCAAGACCCCTGACGGGGCGGACAAGCTGCGCGTGGCGCGCGCCAAACTGGCGCTGCTGCAACCTAAATATTTCTCGGTCACCTTCGGCGCCGGCGGCAGCACCCAGCAGGGCACGCTCGACACGGTGGTCGAGATCCTCGGCGAGGGCCACCAGGCCGCACCCCACCTGTCTTGCGTGGGCGCATCGCGCGAGTCGATCCGCACGATCCTGAAACAGTTCCAGTCGCACGGCATCCGGCGCCTGGTAGCCTTGCGCGGCGATTTGCCGAGTGGCTACGGCGGCGCGGGCGAGCTGCGCTATGCCAGCGAGCTGGTCGAGTTCATCCGGGCGGAGACGGGCGACTGGTTCCACATCGAAGTGGCGGCCTATCCCGAGGTGCATCCGCAAGCCAGGTCGCCGCAGGATGATTTGCAGAACTTCGCGCGCAAGGTGCATTGCGGCGCGAATGCCGCGATCACCCAGTATTTTTACAACGCCGACGCGTATTTTGCGTTCATGGACCAGACCCGCAAGCTGGGGATCGACATTCCCGTGGTCGCTGGCATCATGCCGATTACCAATTACACGCAGTTGATGCGGTTTTCGGACATGTGCGGGGCGGAAATTCCGCGCTGGGTGCGCTTGAAGCTGGCCAGTTTCGGCGATGACAGCGCCTCGATCAAGGCCTTCGGGCTCGATGTGGTGACCCAGCTGTGCGAGCGCTTGCTGGCCGGCGGCGCGCCGGGCTTGCATTTCTACAGCATGAACCAGGCGGTGGCGACGACGGCCTTGTGGGAGCGCTTGAAGGCTGCTTAAGGGCTGCTTGAGGGCTGTATGGTGATGCATGCCAGCGGCTCACTTGTTCCTGCATTGACCTGAAAACCGTCGTCCTCGCGCCAAGACGGCACTCGGCGGGGACCCAAGTTCGAAGCGCCCTCTGTGGCTTGAGAGCGCACTTGTTCCTGCCGAGTGCCGCCTTGGCGCAGGGGCGACGCAGCGCGTGCTGGTGGTGAAAGATAGCAATCACCCTTCCGTTATCAGCAGATCGAGCGCCACATCATGCTGCGCGCCGGCAAACGCCACCTGATCGCCCGCATACGCAATCCCCACCGTGTACGGCCGCGGCAGCGCCTCCAGCGTGCGGTCGTAATAGCCCCCGCCATACCCCAGCCGATAGCGCTCGGCGGTAAACCCCAGGCACGGCACCAGCAGCACGGGCGGGCGCTCCAGCACCCGCCGCACGGCCGGCACCGCCACCCCCATCCGGTCGCTCAGCATGTCCTCGCCCGGCACCCACTCCACGAACGCCAGCGCTGTATCGGGCGCTACCACCAGCGGCAGTGCCAGCCGCACCCCGGACCGCGCCAGTTCGGCGTAGAGCGGATGCAAATCGGGCTCGCCCCGCAGCGGCCAGTACACCCCCAGCAGCGCGGCCTCGCCAGCCGCGCGGCCCCGCCACCACGCCAGCACGCGCGCGCCGATCGCGGCATCGCGCTGCGCCTTTTGCACGGGATCGAGCGCGCGCCGGGCCGCCTTCAGCATCGTGCGCAACGCGGCCTTGTCGGTCCCATGTGCGAATGCAGCATGCGAGTTCGCCGATGCTGGCAGGGCAGCACTTGCGCATGGTATTCTAGGTTCGCCGGTCATGTGTTAAATGAAGTATCCATGGAGAGTTGCATACTGATGTTTTTGCCAAAATTGTTTGCCGTCGCGACTGTCGCCGGAGCCTGCCTGATTCCCGCCTACGCCCAGGCGCCAGTGCCCCCGTACGACCCGCGTGCCGACGACGACACCTTCCTGCTGCTGCGCGAGGCCTCGCGCCAGGATGACGCGGCCAAGGCCAACGCGTATGCCTCGCGCCTGCAGAACTATCCGATTCCGTCGTATGTCGATTATTATCGGCTCAAAACCCGCATGCGGGTCGCCTCGGGCGATGAATTCCGCGATTTCCTCACCCGCTACAAAGGCCTGGCCATCGCCGATCGCCTGCGCAACGATTGGCTGCTGGAACTGGGCCGCGCGCGCGACTGGGCCAATTTTGACCAGCAACTGCCCCTGTTCGTGCTTAACGACGACACCCAGGTCAAGTGCTACGCCCTGATGTCGCGCGTGGCGCGCGGCGACAAGGTGGCCGACGACGCCCGTGCGCTGCTGGCCAATCCGCCCGGCTACGGCGACGCTTGCGGCGCCCTCATTTCCACCCTTGCCCAGTCCGGCCAGTTCGACGCCAATGACTTGCTGGCCCAGCTGCGCCTGGCCGGCGAAACCCGCGCCACCGGCCCGGCGCGCCGCATCGCCGCGCTGCTCGGCGTATCCGAACTGCACGCCTCGCAAGCGGTCGACCTGCCGGCGCTGGCCATGGCGCGCGGGATCGGCGACACCCGCGCCGACCACGAAGTCTATCTGATGGCGGTGGCCCGCATGGCGCGCACCAGCCAGAAGCTGGCCGTGGTCGCCCTGGAAAAGAACGCGCCGCGCCTGTCGCCGCAGGAACAAGCCATCGGCTGGGCCGGCATTGCGCACGCCGCTTCCCTGACGCTCGCCCCCGAAGCCTACGATTACTGGCGCAAGAGCGCCGGCGCGCCGCTCACGGCCGAACAGGTCCAGTGGAAAACCCGGATCGCCCTGCGCCGCGCCGACTGGAAAACCGTCAAGGCCAGCATCGAATCGATGCCGGCCCCGCTGCGCGCCCAACCCGGCTGGACTTACTGGCTGGGCCGCGCGCAGCAGGCCGAACACGGCGCCCACGAGGCGGCCGTGGCCCTGTACCAGCGTATCGCCGACCAGAACAGTTTTTATGGCCAGCTGGCGCTGGAAGAACTGGGCCAGCTCATTTCGATTCCGCCGCCCGGTCCCGCCCTCACGCCCGAGGAAATGGCGCCCATGGCCAGCAACCCTGGCCTGCGCCGGGCGCTCAAGTTCTTCAGCCTGCGCCTGCGCCCCGAGGGCACGCGCGAGTGGAACTGGGAACTGCGCAAATTCAGCGAACGCGAACTGCTGGCCGCAGCCGAATTCGCGCGCATGAACCAGATCCTCGACCGCATGGTCAATACCTCGGACCGCACCCGCACCCAGTTCGACTACACCCAGCGCTTCCCGACGCCGCACAACGACATCCTGCACCCGACCGCGCAGCAGCTCGGCCTGGACCGGGCCTGGGTATATGGCCTGATCCGCCAGGAATCGCGCTTCATCATGGACGCGCGGTCGACCGTGGGCGCCTCCGGCCTGATGCAGGTCATGCCCTCCACCGGCACCTATGTGGCGCGCAAGATCGGCCTGGGCGACTATGTCAAGAACAAGCTGACCGACGTGCGCACCAATATCCTGCTCGGGGCTAACTACATGAGCATGGTGCTGGCCAACGCCGACGGTTCCCAGACCCTGGCCACGGCCGCCTACAACGCCGGACCGGGACGCATGCGCAACTGGCGCTCCAAGCTCGACGAGCCGATGGAAGGGGCCATCTTCGCCGAGTCGATCCCGTACATGGAAACCCGGATCTACGTCAAGAATGTGATGTCCAACGCGACCAACTACGCGGCCATGTTCGAGAACAAGCCGCAGTCGCTCAAGGCGCGTCTTGGCAAAGTGTTGCCACGAGTCCAGGGCAACGAGCTGCCCTGATGCGCTAGCGCGGCGCCATCATTGAGGAGCGAGCACGATGAAAGACATGACGGTAGTGGTGTTCGGCGGCTCCGGCTTCATCGGCAGCCATCTGGTGGCGCGCCTGTCACAAGAGGGCGCGCGCGTGATCGTGCCGACCCGCCGCGCCGAACGCGCCAGGCACCTGATCTTCCTGCCGCGCGTGGAGGTGGTGGGGGCCGACATCGGCGACGACGCCACCCTGCGCCGCCTGCTGGCCGGGGCCGATGCCGCCATCAACCTGGTGGGGGTGCTGCATTCGCGCCGCGGCCAGCCGTACGGGCCTGACTTCAAGCGCGCCCACGTCGAACTGCCGCGCCGTATCGTCGCCGCCTGCGCCGCCACCGGCGTTGCGCGCTACCTGCATATGAGCGCCCTGGGCGCGGCCGCCGACGGCCCGTCGATGTACCAGCGCTCCAAGGCCGACGGCGAAGTGGCCGCGCGCGCCGAACCCTCGGTGGCGGCCACGATCTTCCGTCCGTCGGTGGTGTTCGGCCCGGGCGACAGTTTTCTCACCACCTTCGCGCGCATGCAGAAGTGGCTGCCGTGTATTCCGCTGGCCGGCGCCGCCACCGACTTCCAGCCGATCTGCGTGGCCGACGTGGCCGACGCCTTCACCCACGCGCTGGGCGACCTGAAAACGCGCCATCAGGTGTATGGTCTGGGTGGCCCGCAGATCTATTCGCTGGCCGAACTGGTGCGCCTGGCCGGACGCTACGCGGGCCACCGGCGGCCGGTGTTCGGCATTCCCGACCCCTTGGCGCGCCTCCAGGCCATGCTGTTCGAGCTGCTGCCGGGCGCCCCCATCATCAGCCGCGACAACCTCGATTCGATGAAGGTCGATAACGTGGTCGATCCGGCCATCCAGGCCACCACCGCCGCCGCCCTCGGCCTGCACCTGCGCGCGCTGGAAGCGGTGGCGCCGCGCTACCTGGCGCCACACGAACGCTTCGACGATTACCGCGCGCGCGCGGGACGCTGACCATTCACTTTTTTTCGGAACTGTCACAATGCAAACCACAGAACTTGACCCGACCCTCTCGCAGACCCTGGACGATGCCCGCAAGGCCGGCCTGACCCTCATTATCGGCAACAAGAATTATTCGACCTGGTCGATGCGGCCGTGGGTGGCGGCCACCGCCTTCGGCATTCCGTTCAACGAAGTGCGGGTGCTGCTCGACCAGCCCGATACGTCCGCGCGCATCGCCGAGTATTCCGGCGCGGGCAGGGTGCCGGTACTGATCGCCGGCGAAATGACGATCTGGGACAGCCTGTCGATCTGCGAATACCTGGCCGAGCAATTCCCGGAAAAGCACATGTGGCCGCAGGACGTGGCGGCGCGCGCGATGGCGCGTTCGGTGACGGCCGAAATGCATAGTGGCTTTGCCGACCTGCGCAGCGCCATGGCGATGAATATCCGCATGAGCCTTCCGGGACGCGGGCGCACCCCGGGCGCCCAGGGCGACATCGGCCGCATCAGCGAGATCTGGGAAGAGTGCCTGTCGCGCTTCGGCCACCACCAGTTCCTGTTCGGCGATTTTTCGATCGCGGACGCGTTTTTCGCGCCGGTGGTGATGCGCTTCCGGATTTACGGCGTGGCGCTGGCGCCGGCCCTGCAAGCCTACTGCGAGCGGGTCCAGGCCCACCCGGCCGTGGCGCGCTGGGTGCGCGAAGCGCTGGCCGAAACCGACATCGCCGCCCAGCATGACGAAGAAATCCGCGGCAAGCCATAATAGCGGTTCAGTCAACACTATCTTCAGCATGAAAACATACATCGTAGGCGGCGCCGTGCGCGACGGCCTTCTGGGCCTGCCGGTGCAGGACCGCGACTGGATCGTGGTCGGCGCCACGCCCGAAGACATGCTGGCCGAAGGCTTTCGCCCGGTCGGCAAGGACTTCCCGGTCTTCCTGCATCCCAGGACGCAGGAAGAGTACGCGCTCGCCCGCACCGAGCGCAAGACCGCGCCCGGCTACCGCGGCTTCGTGTTCCACACCTCGCCCGACGTCACGCTCGAAGAAGACCTGGTGCGGCGCGACCTGACCATCAACGCCATCGCGCGCGACGCCGACGGGACCATCACCGATCCGTTCGGCGGCCAGCGCGACCTGGAAGCGAAAATCTTCCGCCACGTCTCCGATGCCTTTGCCGAGGACCCGGTGCGCATCCTGCGCCTGGCGCGCTTCGCGGCGCGCTTTCCCGGCTTTACGGTGGCGCCCGAAACGATGGAACTGATGCGGCGCATGGTGCTGGCGGGCGAAGTCGACGCCCTGGTGGCCGAGCGGGTCTGGCAGGAAGTGGCGCGCGCCCTGATGGAGCAAACCCCGTCGCGCATGCTGGCCGTGCTGCGCGAGTGCGGGGCGCTTGGGCGCATCATGCCGGAGCTGGATGCCTTGTGGGGCGTGCCGCAGCCGCCGCTGCACCACCCCGAAATCGATACCGGCGTGCACATGATGCTGGTGATCGACTACGCGGCCGAACGCGGTGTCGATTTGCCGGTGCGCTTCGCCGCCCTGATGCACGACCTGGGCAAGGGCGCCACGCCCGCCGAACACTGGCCGCGCCACCACGGCCACGAGCAGCTTGGCCTGGCCCTGATCGAGGCCGTCTGCGCGCGCCTCAAGGTGCCAAGCGAGTGCCGCGACCTGGCCATCATGACGGCGCGCGAGCACGGCAACGTCAGCCGCGCCCAGCAATTGCGCGCGAATACCCTGGTGACCCTGTTCGAGCGTTGCGACGCCTTCCGCAAGCCGCTCCGTTTTGAACAGATGCTGCTGGCGGCCGAATGCGACTCCCGCGGACGTGGCGGCGCGGGCGACGATTTCCGCACCCGGCCGTATCCGCAAGGGCCCTACCTGCTCGGCGCCCTGGCGGCGGCGCGCTCGGTCAACGCCGGCGAGGTGGCGTTGCGCTGCGGCGACAACAAGCAGCAAATTCCCCACGCCGTGCATACGGCGCGCGTCTCGGCCGTCAAGGCGGCCTTGCGCCTCGGCGACGAGCCCGGTCAGGCGGACGACAGGACCGGTGCGAATCCTGCTATTCTTTGATCCGATATTGGCATTGACACGGAGAAACGGGATGCTGTCCACCTTGCGCCGGTCCCTGAGTCGGGCCCTTGTGGCGCTCGCCTGCTGCTGGGCAGGCGCCGCTGCGGCCCAGGCGCTTGTCAATGAGCCAATCCGTCCGCTGCCGCTCAAGGCGGTGGCCGACCCGGCGCGCATCGCGCTCGGCGCGCGCCTGTTCCAGGACCCGCGTTTTTCGCGCGACAGCACGCACAGCTGCGCCACCTGCCACCAGTTGCGCCGTGGCGGCACCGACGGCAAGGCCCTTTCCATGGGGCCGGACGGCAAGCCGGCGCGTTTCAACACCCCGACGGTCTACAACAGCAGTTTCAATTACCGCCAGACCTGGACCGGGCGCCACAGCGGTGTCGAGCAGTTGCTCGACCACGTGATCATCAAGCCCAAGGGCTTTGCCGACAACTGGGAGCTGATGGCCGCGCGCCTGGCCCGGGACGAGGCGCTGTCGGCCCAGTTCGTGGAGGTGTACGGCGACGTCATGCGTCCGGCCTATGTGCGCGACGCGCTCGACCAGTATCTGCGTTCGCTGGCGACGCCGTCGCGCTTCGACCGCTACCTGCGCGGCGAGGCCGGCGCCATCACGGCCGAGGAAGAACGCGGCTACCTGCGCTTCAAGAGCTACGGCTGCGCGGCCTGCCACCAGGGCATCAACGTGGGCGGTAACCTGTTCCAGAAACTGGGCGCGATGCGCGAGATGCCGGGGCTGGAAACCAGCGGCGCCGACCTGGGCCGCTACCAGGTCACCGGCCGCAACCTCGACCGCAACGTGTTCCGCGTGCCCGGCCTGCGCAATGTCGCGCTGACCGCGCCGTACTTCCATGACGGCTCGGTCGGCACGCTCGACCAGGCGGTCGAGCTGATGTTCAAATACCAGCTCGGACGCACCGCCTCGCAGCAGGACAAGGAATTGATCGTGCGCTTCCTGCACACCCTGAGCGGCGAGAAGCTGGTGCCGGGCGTGCCGCCGGCAGCGCCCCCGGGAGTTCCGCCATGAGGGGCGCCTTCGGCACCTGGCGCCGCGTCGCCGGGCTGCTGCTGCTGGCCGCGCTGATGGTGGTGCTGGGCGTGCTGTTCAACCGCACCCAGGCCGTCGACATCGAAGCGCAGAACCGCATCATGCTCAACCTGCGCGAGCTGGAAAAGCTCGATTCGGAGTGGAACGTCAACATCCTGCGCTCGCACATCGGCTTGAACACCAATTACGACCCGCTCTCGGCACCGCTGGCGCGCATGCGCGAACTGCAGCTGCGCCTGGCCGCCGCGCTGCCCATCACCGGCAATGCCAAGGCCGGGGAAGCGCTGGAGCAGGTCACGCGCGCGCTGGTGAAGAAGGAAGAACTGGTCGAGCAGTTCAAGACCCAGAACGCGATTTTGCGCAATTCGCTGATCTTTTTCCCGCCCGCGATCACCGATCTGAAGACCGAGTTGAATGGCATCGAAGGCGCGATCGTGCAGGCGCGCACGGTGCTGGCGCTCGACAGCGCCCTGAATAGCCTGCTGAGCGACATCCTGCGCTACAACCTGGCGCCGTCGCCGGCGCTGGCGGCGCAGATCGAACGCACGATCGCCTCGATGCAGCCGCTGCGCGGCGATTTTTCGGACAGCGTGAGCGACACCATCGATGAACTGGGGCGCCACGCGCACGCCATCCTGCGCTACCGCCAGATGGAAAACGAACTCGAAATGCATATCGCGAACAGCCGCACCGCCGAGGCGATGGACAAGCTGGGCAGCCTGTTCGATACCTCGTTCGACCAGGTGCTGATCGAAAAGCAGCATTACCGGACTTACCTGTTTGCGTATTCGGGTTTGCTGCTGCTGCTGTTGATGTACGTGGCGCGGCGCCTGCTGCGCAGCTACAGCATCATCGGCGAGGTCAATCGCAGTTTGCAGGCGGCCAACGAGACGCTGGAGCATCGCGTGGCGGAGCGCACGGCGGAGCTGGAAGCGCAGTCGGCGCGCCTGAAGCAGCTGGCCCAGCATGACAGCCTGACCGGCTTGGTCAATTACGGCGAACTCACGCGCCTGCTGGCGCATGCGCTGGTGCGGGCCGGCCGGCGCGGCGACGTGGTGGTGGCCATGTTCATCGACCTCGATGGCTTCAAGGCGGTCAACGACACCTACGGGCACGCGACCGGGGACCTGGTGCTGTGCGAAGTGGCCAAACGGGTGCAGGAAAAGCTGCGCAAGGAAGATGCGCTGGCGCGCCTGGGCGGGGATGAATTCGTGATCCTGCTGGAAGAGGTCAGTGGCCGCGAGGGCGCCTTGCGGGTGGCGCAGCAGACGCTCGACGCGATCCGCTCGATCACCGAGGCGGGCGGCTTCCCGGTGCGCATCTCGGCCAGTATCGGCGTGGCCAGCGCCAAGGGCAAGGAAGGCTTCATGCGTGGCGCGCCGGCCTTGCTGGCCGATGCCGACCAGGCCATGTACCAGGCCAAGCAGGGCGGCAAGAACGGGATTTCATTCAGTCCGCAGGCGCAGTGGAATGAGACAGCGGTAGTGGCGATGGCGGTGGACGTCGTCATGGAGGGCACTGTCCACTTCAAAGCCGTGGTTCCCGCGCAGGGCTCGGCGCCCGCGCAGGAAACCCAGGTCCGGTCCGACGCCTCCGGCTGAGCGGACAACGCGGCGCGGACGCATGCGTTGCGCCGGGCCGAATGCGCTACAATGGGTAAATGGTGCGCTGCACAATAAATGTCACGGAAAATGGCCCAATCATGTTCACAAACCCCTTCAGCAACTGGCTCAGCGCCCGCAGCGGCAGCAAGAGCCGCCGCAAGGTGCTGGTCAAGCAGCTCCACGAACGCGACCGCCACCGCGTGCTCAAGCATTTCCTCGCGCTTGACAACAGTGACCGCTTGCTCCGCTTCGGCACCAACCTGCCCGATGAACTGGTGGCGGCCTATGTCGCGAAGATCGACTTTTCCCACGATACCGTGTACGGCGTGTATAACCTGGTCTTCAAGCTGGTCGCGGTCGGCCACCTGGCCTTCGCGCCCAGGCCAGCCTCGTCGCACGCCCTGAGCAGCACCACCAAGGATATCGTGGCCGAATTCGGCGTGTCGGTGTCGGCCTCGGCGCGCGGGCTGGGAATCGGCTCCAAATTGTTCGCGCGCGCCGCCATCCGCTGCCGCAACCTCGATGTCGACACCTTGTATATGCACTGCCTCTCGTCCAACCAGACCATGATGCACATCGCGAAAAAGGCCGGCATGGAAATCCAGCGCGACTATGGCGAAGCCGATGCCTACCTGCGCCTGCTGCCACCCGACCCGGCCAGCATGCTCAGGGAAGCCATCGACGAGCAGTTCGCCACCATCGACTACACCCTCAAGGCCAACACCCGCGCCGCCGTCAAGTTCTTCGTGCCGAAGAAGTAAGCCTCAGACCAGCGGCAGCGCGGTCGTATCCTTGATCCGCTGCAGCGCGAAGCTCGACTTCACGTCCGCCACCGCCGGGTGGCTCAGGAGCGTCTGCATCATGAAGCGCGAGAAGTGGTCCATGTCTTCCACGTGCACGCGCAGCAGGTAATCCATTTCCCCCGTCATCGCATAGCAGGCCACCACTTCCGGCCAGTGCTCGACCGACAGCGCGAAATCGGTATGCGGCGAACTGGTGGCGCGGCGCGCGCCGGCCGCGTTGCTGGAGCCCTCGCTGTGCTTTTCCAGCCGCACGTTCACATACGCCAGCAAACCGAGCCCGATCTGGGCCGGGTCGAGCAGCGCCACGTACTGGCGGATCACGCCCGCTTCTTCCAGCCGCTTGATGCGGCGCAGGCAGGGCGAGGGCGACAGGCTGACCCGGTCGGCCACGTCCTGGTTCGACAGGCGCCCGTCCGCCTGCAGAATCGCCAGAATCTTCCGATCTGTTTTATCCAGCACAATTTTTGGCATATTTCCTCCGAAAGCGGCATTTCAACGCAATATTATTGCTCAAATCGCCGTGCGTGGGGCAGTGTTTGAAATTTAATGCCGATGCCGCAGGACTATACTGTGCCCTATTAAAATAGGAGACTGTCATGCAATTTACGCCTTGGGAAAACCCGATGGGGACCGATGGATTCGAGTTCGTCGAGTATGCGGCGCCGGATCCGAAAGCGCTCGGCGCCCTGTTCGAGCAGATGGGCTTCACCGCCATCGCGCGCCACCGCCACAAGGACGTGACCTTGTACCGCCAGGGCGAGATCAACTTCATCATCAACGCCGAAAAAGACTCGTTCGCGCAGCGTTTCGCGCGCACCCACGGCCCGTCGGTGTGCGCCATCGCGATCCGCGTCGACGACGCGGCCATGGCTTACCGCCGCGCGCTCGAACTGGGCGCCTGGGGCTTCGACAACAAGACCGGCCCGATGGAGCTGAACATCCCCGCCATCAAGGGCGTGGGCGATTCGCTGCTGTACTTCGTCGACCGCTGGCGCGGCAAGGGCGCCAACGCCGGTTCGGCGCCGGGCACCATCGGCGACATCAGCATCTATGACGTCGACTTCGTCGCCATCCCGGGCGCCATCGCCAACCCGATCGGCAACGGCCTGACCTACATCGACCACCTGACCCACAATGTGCACCGTGGCCGCATGAAGGAATGGGCCGAGTTCTACGAGAACCTGTTCAACTTCCGCGAAGTGCGCTACTTCGACATCGAAGGCAAGCTGACCGGCCTCAAATCGAAGGCCATGACTTCCCCGTGCGGCAAGATCCGGATTCCGATCAATGAATCGTCGGACGACAAATCGCAGATCGCCGAATACCTCGACGCCTACCACGGCGAAGGCATCCAGCACATCGCGCTCGGCACCGACCATATCTATACCTCGGTCCAGGGCCTGCGCAATAGCGGCATCGTGTTCCAGGACACGATCGAAACCTACTATGAGCTGATCAACCGCCGCCTGCCGGGCCATGGCGAGAACCTCGAAGAACTGCGCCGCCTGCGCATCCTGATCGATGGCCACAGCAACGAAACCGAACGCGAACTGCTGCTGCAGATTTTCACCCAGACGGTGATCGGCCCGATCTTCTTCGAGATCATCCAGCGCAAGGGCGACCAGGGCTTCGGCGAAGGCAATTTCCGCGCGCTGTTCGAGTCGATTGAACTCGACCAGATCAAGCGCGGCGTGCTGCAGGACACGACTGCGGCTTGAAGCGCGGCGTACAAGAATATACGGAGACAAAGACAATGAACGCACCGCTAGACCGGGCTCAGCTCGACGCTGAGCCGTCGCACGAGATTTCGCTCGACGACAAATGGACGCTGGAGCGCGGCCGCGCCTTCATGACCGGCACCCAGGCGCTGATCCGCCTGCCGATGATGCAGCGCGAACGCGACCTCAAGGCCGGCCTGAACACCGCCGGTTACATCACCGGCTACCGTGGCTCGCCCGTGACCTCGGTCGACATGACCGCGGTCAAGGCCAAGAAGCACCTCGACGCCCACCACGTCAAGTTCCATCCCGGGATGAACGAAGACCTGGCCGCCACCGCAGTCTGGGGCACCCAGCAAACCAACCTGTTCAAGGACGCCAAGTACGACGGCGTGTTCTCGATGTGGTACGGCAAAGGCCCCGGCGTGGACCGCTGCGGCGACGTCTTCAAGCACGCCAACAATGCCGGCAGCGCCAAGCATGGCGGCGTGCTGGTACTGGCCGGCGACGATCACGCGGCCAAGTCGTCGTCCACCGCGCACCAGTCGGACCATATCCTGAACGCCTGCGGCATTCCGGTGCTGTACCCGGCCTCGGTGCAGGAATACATCGACTACGGCTTGCACGCCTGGGCCATGAGCCGCTACACCGGCTTGTGGGTATCGATGAAGTGCGTCACCGACATCATCGAGTCCGGCGCCGTGGTCGACTTCGACCCGGACCGGGTCAAGATCGAACTGCCGACCGACTTCGTGCTGCCCGAGGGCGGCCTGAATATCCGCTGGCCCGACACCGTGCTCGATATGGAAGTGCGGATGAACAGCTTCAAGTGGTACGCGGCACTGGCTTACGCGCGCGCCAACAAGCTCAATAAGATCATCTGGGACAGCCCGAAGCCGAAGATCGGCATCATCACCGCCGGCAAATCGTACCTGGACACGCGCCAGGCGCTGGCCGACCTGGGCATCGACGAGCAGGCAGCGGCCGACATCGGCATCCGCCTGTATAAAATCGGCATGACCTGGCCGCTGGAAGCGGAAGGCGTGCACGAATTCGCCAAGGGCCTCGACGAAATCCTGGTGGTCGAAGAGAAGCGCCAGATTCTGGAATACGCGCTCAAGGAAGAACTGTACAACCTGCCGGATGGCCAGCGTCCGCGCGTGGTCGGCAAATTCGACGACACCGGCGAATGGTCGAACAAGGGCGGCACCGGCCACGGCGACTGGCTGCTGCCGGCCACCTATGAGCTCAACCCGGCCCAGATCGCGCGCGCGATCGCCAGCCGCATTTCGCACTACTGCGCCGGCCATCCGGTCGAGCAGCGCGTCAAGGAACGCATCGCGTACCTGGAAGCGAAAGAGCTGGTACTGAAAAACGTCAGCACCAAGCCCAATCCGGACACCGACCGCACCCCGTATTTCTGCTCTGGCTGCCCGCACAACTCCTCGACCAAGGTGCCGGAAGGCTCGCGCGCGCTGGCCGGCATCGGCTGCCACTACATGGTGCTGTGGATGGACCGCGAAACCTCGACCTTCACCCATATGGGAGCCGAAGGCGTGACCTGGGTTGGCCAGGCGCCGTTCACCAACGAGAAGCACGTCTTCACCAACCTGGGCGACGGCACCTACTTCCACTCGGGGATCCTGGCGATCCGCGCGGCGGTGGCGGCCAAGGTCAACATCACCTACAAGATCCTGTTCAACGACGCGGTGGCGATGACCGGCGGCCAGGAATTCGACGGTCCGCTCGACCCGGGCATGATCAGCCGCCAGATCGCGGCCGAAGGCGTGGGCCCGATCATCGTCGTCACCGACGAACCGGAAAAATACCCGTCCGACTACAAGTGGGCCGAAGGCGTGACCGTGCGCCACC
Source organism: Massilia sp. DJPM01 (assembly GCF_030348125.1). NCBI lineage: Bacteria > Pseudomonadati > Pseudomonadota > Betaproteobacteria > Burkholderiales > Oxalobacteraceae > Massilia > Massilia sp. DJPM01. The sequence goes on along the minus strand of NZ_JAQOZV010000002.1, from coordinate 57,733 downwards.
GCAGCGAATTGATGGATGTGCAGCGCGAACTGCGCGACAAGCCGGGCGTGTCTGCCATGATCTACGACCAGACCTGTGCGTCCGAAAAGCGGCGTCGCCGGAAACGCAACGAGTACCCGGATCCAGCCAAGCGCGCCGTCATCAACGAGGCTGTGTGCGAAGGCTGCGGCGACTGCTCGGTGCAGTCGAACTGCCTGTCGGTCGAACCGCTGGAAACGGAACTGGGCCGCAAGCGCCAGATCAACCAGTCGTCCTGCAACAAGGACTTCTCGTGCGTGACGGGTTTCTGCCCGAGTTTTGTCACGGTCGAAGGCGGTTCGCTCAAGAAGCCGAAGAAAGCCGCCGCCGGCGAAGCGGCCCCGCCGCAGCTGCCGACGCCTGTGCTGAAGGGCACGGCAGCGCCGTACGGCATCCTGATCACCGGGATCGGCGGCACCGGCGTGGTCACCGTCGGCCAGATCCTGGCGATGGCGGCCCACGTCGAAGGCAAGGGCGCCATTGTGCTCGACATGAGCGGACTGGCCCAGAAGGGCGGCCCGGTGATGTCGCACGTGCGCCTGGCCGACAAGCAGGCCGATTTGCATTCGACCCGCGTGGGCACCGGCAGCGCCGACCTGGTGATCGGCTGCGACCTGATCGTCACGGCCAGCCGCGACGCCCTGTCGCGCATGGGCGAAGGCCGCACTTACGCGGCGATCAATTCGACCGGTTCCTCGACGGCGGCATTCGTCAAGAACCCGGACTGGCAATTCCCGGGCGCGTCCTCGCAAGCGGAGATCGTCAAGGCCTGCGGCACCGAGCGCGTGGACTTTGTCGACGCCGGCCAGATCGCCACCGCGCTGATGGGCGACTCGATCGCCACCAATATGTTCATGCTCGGCTACGCGTGGCAAAAAGGCCAGGTGCCTTTGAGCGAAGCGTCGATCATGAAGGCGATTGAACTGAACAACGTATCGGTGGGCTTTAACAAGAGCGCCTTTACCTGGGGCCGCACGGCGGCGCACGATTTGCCGTCGCTGGTGAAAATGACCACCCCGGCCAAGGTGATCGAATTCAAGCGCACGCAAAGCCTGGACGAGATCATCAACAAGCGCATCGAACTGCTGACCGCTTACCAGGATGTCGCCTACGCCAACCAGTACAAGGCCTTCGTCGACCAGGTACGCGCCGAGGAAGCGAAGCTGGGCAAGGGCACGCGCCTGAGCGAAGCGGTCGCGCGCTACTTCTACAAGCTGATGGCGTACAAGGACGAGTATGAAGTCGCGCGCCTGTACACCAATGGCGCCTTCCAGGAAAAGATCGCGGGCATGTTCGAGGGCGACATCAAGCTCAAGTTCCACCTGGCGCCGCCGCTGTTCGCCAAGCACGACTCCAAGGGCCAGCTGATCAAGCAGGAATTCGGCCCGTGGATGATGAAGGCGTTCGGCCTGATGGCCAAGATGAAGGGCTTGCGTGGCGGCGCGCTCGACATCTTCGGCTACACGGCGGAGCGCAAGATGGAACGCGCGCTCATTACCGAGTACCGCAACACGGTCGGCGGCCTGCTGCCGAAGCTGAACGCGGAGACCTTGTCGCAAGCGGTGGCCATTGCCAGCATCCCTGAAGATATTCGCGGGTACGGACATGTGAAGGAGCGTCACCTGAAGGCGGCCAAGGAGAAGGAAGCCGCGCTGCTGGCGGCCTTCGGCAAGCCGGCCTCGCCGGACGGCGTGATCCAGATCCATCGGGTCGCGTAAGACCGGGTCGCGTAGACCGGTGGCGTAACACCTGTTAGTGTCAGATGAATGGCCCGCCTCCAAGCGGGCCATTTTTTTATCCGGGGTATCATGGGGGCTTCGCAATTGACGAGGCCAGACGACCATGTTCATCACCGCCAAGGGTACCTTCGAGATCACCATGCAGGCGCCGCCATCCGGGGAGGGAGCGGGCCGCGTGTCGCTCGGCCGCATGCTGATCGATAAATACTACAGCGGCGATTTGATCGGCATCGGCCAGGGCGAGATGCTCTCGGCCGGCAATCCGGCCGCCGGTTCGGCGGGGTATGTGGCGATCGAACACGTGACCGGGACCCTGGACGGCATGAGCGGCAGCTTCGCGTTGCAGCACGCCGGCACCATGCATGCCGGCGCCAGCCATCTATCGATCAGCATCGTGCCCGGGTCGGGAACGGACGGACTGTCCGGCATCCAGGGCAAGTTCAAGCTCGACATCGTCGACAGCAAGCATTACTACGAGCTTGAGTACACGATGGATGTGGTGTGACTCGCTACGTGTAGAGGCTGGCGTTTGACACCAACCATGCCCGCATTCGACGCTGTCGCAATTACCATGTCGAAAACGGGAAAAAAACAACCCTGTTGAGACGAAAGCATCGTCTCGCTCAAGTGATCCGTTTAGGTGTACCTGTACGGTACAATCGTCGACAGTCAACTTCCGCTATCGTTAAGGGTTGTCCGATGCCGGCCGCCGTCACAGACCCAAACTGATGCACGCAAGCGTCTCCGGCCGGCGTTGGGCAAGCCGCGAAGGAGGAAACCGCGGGATGTGTCGTTGTCGTCAAGCTGTGCCACCGGCTATGGCGATTTGAATGGTGCCGGTGATCGGATGGCTGTCGATTGAGGCGGCCGATCGGGTGTCGATGGCGTCGGCGAGGCGTTTAGCGATCGTGATATGAACGCCGGAACCAGGTTCGGTCTCTTGGATGTTAGCTGTTATGGTGCCGAAGGCAAAGCAAACCCACGTCGGCCATGACCGACGACCTGGGCGCTGGCAAATTGGGGGCGCGACGTGGTTCATGGCGGAGCGCCTTGATGTCGTGGTGGTGCTGGAATCGGATGGATCGGCAAGAAGATAGCTGTGATCGCCATCGGCGCGCCACAATGCCGACAGATGAACGTTGGCGCAATTGGCTCGGCAATCTGCGCTGCTGCCACCGGCGTCGGCACATGCAGTAGTGCGCGCGCAAGCGCCAGGTTGGCCTTGCGTCCGGCGTTTGCAAAGATCCCGTAGTGGCGGATCCGGTGGAAACCTGTGGGCAAGACATGCAGCAGGAAGCGGCGCATGAACTCGCCAGCGTCGAGCGTCATCGTCTTGTGCATCGCGTCCTTGGCACGGTAGTCCTTCCAGCGAAACGTCACGCCACGCTCATCCATTGCCACCAGGCGCCGGTTTGAGATGGCGACCCGGTGCGTGTAGCGCGACAGGTAGGCCAGCACTGCCTCGGGCCCGGCGAACGGGCGCTTGGCGTAGACCACCCACTCGCAATGTCGCAGCGGCGCCATCGAGCGCGCGAAGGCATTTGGTTCCGCCAGCGTCGCATACTCCCCGAACAAGCGTATTTGGCCAGCGCGATGGGCTGCGGCCAGCGCATCCAGGAAGCGCCGCCGGAACAAGCGCGAGAGCACCCGCACCGGCAGGAAGAAACCTCGCCTGCAGGCGATCCAGCGTGTGCCGTCCGGCGCCAGGCCGCCGCCGGGGACGATTCCGTGCACATGCGGATGGTGGGTCAGTGCCGAGCCCCATGTGTGCAGCACCAGCGTGGCACCGATGCGGGCACCGAGGTGCTTGGGATCGGCAGCGATGGTGCACAGCGTCTGCGCCGCCGTCTCGAACAACAGGCGGTACATCAATGCCTTGTTGTACCACGCGAGCGCGGCGACCGGTGCCGGGAGGGTGAAGACGACATGGTAGTACTCGACCGGCAGCAACTCGTTCCGGCGCGCTTCGAGCCAGCGGCGCGCGGCATTGGCCTGGCACTTTGGGCAGTGCCGGTTGCGGCAAGAGTTGTAGGCAATGTCGACGTGTTCGCAGGCGTCGCAGCGCAGCGCGTGCCCTCCCAGCGCCGCGCTGCGGCACTGCTCGATGGCCGACATGACCTTCAGCTGGCCCAGGCTCAGGTGGCCGCGTTGCGCTTGCCGCCAAGCCGGGCCGTGGGCGCGGAAGATGTCCGCGACCTCCAGGTCGGGGCGCTCCATGGCACCCCCTATGCCGGCTGCAAGGTGTCGAGCGGACTGATCACTTCGCGCAGCAGATCGGTGGCCACCTGGGCGTATAGCGCGGTGGTATCGAGCCGCTTGTGGCCAAGCAGGGTCTGGATCACTCTGATATCGACCTTCTGTTCGAGCAGATGGGTGGCGAAGCTGTGGCGCAGGATGTGCATGGACACGCGCTTGTCGATCCGTGCCAGGTCGGCGGCCGCGTGGATGGCGCGGTTCAGCTGTCGCGTGCTGAGCGGGTCGATGGGGTTCTGTCCCGGAAACAGCCATCCTCCATGCAGGATCTTGCCTTCGGCGCGTGCCGTCCTCCACCAGGCGCGCAGGCAGTCGAGCAGTACCGGCGACAGCATGGCATAGCGGTCCTTGTGTCCTTTGCCTTGTTCCACGCGCAAGACCATGCGCCCGCTGTCGACGTCGGTTACCTTGAGCCCGATCACTTCACTCGCACGCAGGCCCGCGCCGTAGGCAACCGACAGTGCCGCCCGGTATTTGGGACTGCATGCCGAGGCGATCAGGCGCGCGGCTTCGTCGCGGCTGAGCACCTGGGGGAGCTTGCGGGGAACCGGCACGGGATGCATCCTGGCCATCAGTTCGGGATGGTGAACTGTGACCTCGAAGAAAAATTTCAAACCGGTGATCGTCACATTCAGGGTGGTTGACGTGAAGCCTTGCTCAACCATATGCAACTGAAATCGCCGCAGATCCTCACTTGTAGCGGTGTCGGGTGGGCGGTGCAGGAAGGCGGCCAGGCGCCGGACGTGCATCAGGTATGCAGACTGGGTCTTGGGTGCGAGCTTGCGCATGCGCATGTCGTCGATCATGCGCTGGCGCAACGGGGTAATGGCTTGGGTCATGATACTGCTCCTGTTGGAATGAGGCCGATTGCCTCACTAACCAACATAGGAAACAGCTACAATCTTGCAGCAGAAACCGGGCTGCGGCGGGACCACAGGCTGCATCGAAGTCCGACTACCGCGCGAGCGGTTTAGTCCATCGGCCAGGAGCGGTCATTGGATTCGGCTTGCTACAGCTTGGCACTTTGGTAGGCAATGAAGTGTTTTGCGGCCTCGCGCGCTGCCTCACTGGCATTTTCAGATGCCGCTACTGTATGCAAAAGTTCGATTAACGATTCATGTCCCACATTGGTGATGCCACCGTTCAACATGCGATTTATCATCGTTAGATTGAAGTCACAGGGAGTTCGGCGGACCGATTCCAGCAAAGCTGGTTCGTAACCTTGAGAGTTTTCAATGCAGTGGACGATGGCCCAGAAGACGCCGAATCCGTCGTGGCAAGGAAAACGTTCAAAAACCGATAACAGTTCTTTAAAGTCTGGTTGGGTTGGCCTCAAAAAAGAAAGGCCTTCAACGAGCTCGTCTAGCCGCCGTAGCTGTGCCTCGTCTTCCGGAGAGTCAAACCAGCTCAAATCTAACCTGGCCATAAAATTTTCGATGGGTGGAAAATCCTATTGTAGACGAATGATTGAACGGATCGTCATGCGAGCGGAATGCCAGCAATAGCAATGTCCGGTAAGGGGCGACGGAAGCCGCCTGTCAACGTAGGCGTGATTCATTTGCAGTTAGCGCGAGCACGCCGTCGCCGTCGTCGAATGCGAGCTGACGCCGTGGATTGCGAGCACGTTTGCAGATTGCGTGAGCATGGCACTTCCGTCATTTACACTTAATTTGAGCCTGAAAGGCGTTCAATGAGCATGGCCGTGTTCAAACGCGAGCCGCTACAGCTACGGCGCGTAAGCGCTGAACCATCACCGGCGCCAATGAGGTTCTTGCATATCGTGGCCGTCACGACGGCTTCCTACGGCATCAAGATCGCCACCAAAACCATCCCCAGCCCCACCATCGACACCGTCCACACGATCGAGCGCAGCACCGGGATGCCGGCCGCGTACAGCGGCACGTACACCACGCGCGCGACCAGGTAAGCCCAGGCACCCCACAAGGTTAGGGCGCCCTCGCGCCCGCCCACATGCGCAATCAGCACGGCCGCCGCAAACAGCGGCAGCGTCTCGAACAGATTGGCCTGCGCCCGCTGAAGGCGCGCCGTCACCGGCCGCAGCGGCGGCGCCCCGCCATCGCGCGGCCCCATGTTGTACTCCATCCCGGTTTCCTTGTTCCGGAACGCGCTGGTCAGCATGATCTGCACCACCGCCAGCACCAGGGTCCATCCCAGGATCATCAGTTCGGTCGTCATCGTGTATTTCCCTCTGTACGCCAACGGTTGCCGGCAATGTAGTCAGATTAACAAAGTAAACCGCAAGGCCGTGCACGCTTGGCGTTGCATTTTGTGCATAAATATTGCAATTGGGTAAAATCCTCCAGTCTTTGTCCTCTAAAATTGAACGTTTTGCATCTTTGCACCTTCCTCAACGCCAGGAGACTGCCATCAACGCCCCGATCAACGCCCCGTCCCCGGAACTGGCGGCCCGCCTGACCGCCCCGAGCCGCGCCTACAAGAACAGCGCGCGCCTCGCGGTGGCCGGCTTGCTGCTGTTCGTCGCGATGTACTGCGGCCTGGCCGGCTGGTTCATGTACACCCCGTGGCAAGTCTTCGTCGACGGCGCCGGCAGCGACCTGGGCATTTTCGCCTACATCATGGCTGCCTGTTCGCTGTTCATCGGCGTGCTGATGCTCAAGGCGATCTTCTCGGTGCGTAACGCCAAGTTCGAGGGCTTGCATGAAGTCACGGCGCAAGACCAGCCGCGCCTGTTCGCCTATCTGTTCGAGCTGGCCGACGCCGCCGGCGCGCCGCGTCCGCACAAGGTGTTCCTGTCGGCGCAGGTGAACGCCGCGGTGTTCTACGACCTGTCGCTGTTCAACCTGATTTTCCCGTCCAAGAAGAATCTGGAAATCGGCCTGCCGCTGGTGAACACGCTCTCGCGCGGCGAACTGCGCGCCGTGCTGGCGCACGAATTCGGCCATTTCGCGCAGCGTTCGATGGCGGTCGGGCCCTGGGTCTACGTGGCCCAGCAGATCGCCGGCCACATGGTCACGCGGCGCGACAAGTTCGATGAGTTCCTGGCCGGCGTGGGCAGGATCGACTTCCGCCTGGCCATGGCGGTCGGCGTGCTGCAGGTGATCATCTGGTCGATCCGTTCGCTGGTCGACTCCGTGTTCCGGGTGGTGGTGGTGCAGCGCGCCCTGTCGCGCGAGATGGAAATGCAGGCTGACCTGGTGGCTGTGTCGCTCACCGGCAGCGACGCCCTGATCCACGCGCTGCACCGCACCCGTGGCGCGGACGACGTCTGGGCGCGCGCGCTGTCGTTCATCCACCGTGAACACGCCACCGGGCGCACCACGCGCGACGCGTTCACGGTCCAGACTCACCTGCTGCAGCGCATGAGCAGCATCCTCAACGACCGCACTTACGCCGAGGTGCCGCCGCTGCCCGAGCAAGGCCGCGAAGCGCACCGCGTGTTCAAGGCCGAACTGGCGCAGCCGTCCAAAATGTGGCGGACCCACCCGCTCAATCACGAACGCGAAGCGAACGCCAAGCGCATTTACGTGGCGGCCCCAATCGACCCGGCCAGTGCCTGGACGATCTTCGAGCAGCCATCCGCACTGCGCGAACAGATGACGCGTAGCTTGCTCGGCGACAGCCGGTCCACGCCGGTCGACCTGGAAGAGTCGCTCAAGACGCTGGCGCTTCCGTTCCAGCGCGAACAGTACAACCGCCGCTACTGCGGCGTCTATTTCGGCCGCCCGCTGACCCGCCATGCGTCGGCTTTGTCGCAACTGCGCGACGGGAATTACGCCGCCGCGCCGGACACGCTGGCGAGCCTGTACCCAGCCACGTTGACGGACGACGTGCAGCTGCTGCGCACCCTGCAGGACGAGCGCGGACAGCTCGACGCCCTCATCGCCGGCCACCTGACCGCGCCCGGGGGTGTGGTGCGCCTGCGCGGTGAAGAATTCAGCAAGAAGCAGCTGCCCGCCGCGCTGGAGCGGGTGCGCGCGGAAATCGAGGAAGTCAACGCGCGCCTGCACCGGCACGACTGGCTGTGCCGCAGCTGGCACCAGAACATGGCACGCCAGTTGGGTGGTGGCTGGGAAGCCTATCTCGACGGCCTGTTAGCGCTGGTGCACTACGCCGAACACCGTCTGGCCGACATGCACGATGCGCAAGGTATGCTCAATAACGCAGCGGCGGTCGTCACGGCGGTGCGCCGTGTGACCGCCGACGGCGTCGCACGCGTGGTCAGGCAGGGTGCCGAGTTGTATAACGTGATGGACCAGATCCACCGCGAATCAGCGTTTGTGCACATCGACCCGCGCTTCGGCCAGCGCCTCGGCCTGAAGACCGACTGGCGCAGGGCCCTGGGCGGCTACTCGATGGCGCCGCCCCACGCGGAGAACATCAACGAATTCATGCGCGACTCCGAAGCCTGGAGTAACGCCCTGTCTGGCTGGCTCGACATGCTGCATGCAGATGCCCTCGAAGAATTGCTGGTCACCGAAACCATGGTCGTGCGCTGTTCGCGCGGCGACGAAGCGATGGTGGCTGCGCCGCTGCCATCGCAGGTGCCGCCCTCGTACCCCTTGCTGCTGGTGGGAGCCGAACGTAAGCGCCAACAGGAACTCGACTGGTGGGCGCGCTTCCAACGGGCCGACGGCGCCGTGCCGGGTGGCGCGCGCCTGCTGGTCGCCGCGTCGATCGTGATCGCGGTCCTGAGCGCCGGCTCGTTCACCAAAGGCGGCGTGTCGGCCTTCGGCAGCGATCCGGTGATCACGGTGTACAACGGCCTCGGTGCGCCGGTCAACGTGAATATCGACGGCAAGCTGATGGGCGTGCCGGCGCATGCGCACCGGGAGCTGAGCGTGCCGATGCTGGGCAAGCACCATGTCGAGACGCGTAGCGCCGACGGGCGCCCGATCGAAATCTTCGATGCCGTTTCACAGCGTGGCGGGCATCCGGTCTACAACGTGGCCTCGGCCGCGCCGCTGGTGCGCTGGGTAGCCACTTACGGCCACGCCAAACCGGTTCCAGAGACCGTACTCGGTGCGCCGCGCTGGATCGACACCGACGTCGACTTCCTGTTCGCCAAGCCACCGCAATCCATCTCCGGCAAGGGCGGCAGGAGTGCGCGCAGCGTGTTGGACGGCATGGCCGACGCGGCCCCGCAAGCGCAGCTTGCGCTGCTCACCGACGAGGCCCAGGCCAAGCACCTCGGCATGATGCACGCGCGCTGGGACGACCTGGCTACGGTGGACGCCGAAACCTGGCTGGCGTATGCGCGCAGGTTCCCGGAGTTTGGCTCCGTTTTGGAGGAACGCCTGAAAAACGCTCCACGCGACGTGCTCCTGCGCCGCATCGACATGGACGAAGCCAGCGCCGCGCGCAAGCCTGCCCTGTGTGCTGAACTGGCTGCGCAATCGGCTGCGCAGCTTGATGATGGCGATCTCAGATACCTCGCGCTGCGCTGCCGCGACAAAGGCGCCAACGTAAAACGCGAGATGGCGCAGGCGCGCGAGCGCTGGCCCGGGAGCGCGTGGCTGGCGCGCTGGAGCGCGTTTGACAAGATGCAGGCCAAGGACTTCGCCGGCGCGGTGCCCGCGCTGGAACAACTGGTGCGCACCGTTCCTGCCATGGCCGACGACGCGGCCATCAACCTGGCGCGCGTGCGGCGCATGCTGGACCCGGGTGCCGATCTGGCCGAACTGGAAAACAAGTCGCGCCGTCTGCAGTACCTGCTGGAGGTCGAGAAGGGAGCGCAGGCGCAAGATTCGCCGTTGCGGGCATACCGGGTGTTGTCAACCGGGCGCCTCAACGAGGCAAGCGATATGCCCGCGCTCGATCCGGCGCGCGCGATGCACATCCTGCGCCTGGCGGCAGCCTCGGACGGCGCCGATGCCGGCTTGATCAAACGCGCCATGGCACTGCCGTTTGGGCAAGGCATGGACGCGGGCACCATCTGGGTCGGACTGGCGCTGGCGACCAGGCATGGCTACGACGCAGGGCCTTACCGTGAAGCGACGCGCACTGTCGCAGGGCCCTACCAGGAGAAAATGCTGGCCTTCTTCGACAGCATCGCCGCCGGCCAGGACCCGCGTGTGGCCGAACGCCGGCTCGAGACCGGCGATCCGGAGGCGCTCGCCCAAGTCTACAGCGCCGGACTGGTGCTGTTGGGCGAGAAGGCGCCAGCCGCATGGCGCGTGGCGGTCAAGCGCCTGCTGTTCATATCGGAGCGGCCGTACTTCAAGGCATAAGCACTGCGGCGGCAGTGCCAATACCGGGGCGCGCAAAGCCGACTATAATTTCCGGTTCGCGCGCACCGTGCGCCCCGTATTGACAACTTTGCCGGAGCTTTACCGATGATTCGTTCTGCGCTGCTGCTTGCCCTGCTGTCCGCCATACCCCTGTCCCACGCCGCCCCCGACCTGAGCACCGTCGCGGAGCGCTCGCAGTTCCAGAAAACCGGCCGCTACGACGAAGTCATCGCGCTGTGCTCCGCGTTCCAGAAAGCCTATCCCAAGCAGGTGCGCTGCATCGAGTTCGGACGCACGCCGGAAGGGCGGCCGATGCAGGCACTGGTGGTCACGCGCACCGGCGCCATGACGGCGCAGGCCGCGGCGGCGCGCGCCATCCCAGTGGTGCTGGTCCAGGGCGGCATCCACGCGGGCGAGATCGATGGCAAGGACGCCGGCTTCCTGGCGCTGCGCGAGGTGCTGGAAAACCGCGCCGCGCCTGGTGCGCTGGACAAGCAGGTGCTGCTGTTCGTCCCGGTCTTTAATGTCGACGGCCACGAGCGCTTCAAGCAGTGGAACCGCCCGAACCAGCGCGGCCCGGTCGAAATGGGCTGGCGCACCACCGGCCAGAACTTCAACCTGAACCGCGATTACGCCAAGGCCGACTCCATCGAAATGCAGGCCATGCTGGCGCTGGTGAACGCCTGGGACCCGCTGGTCTATGTCGACCTGCACGTGACCGACGGCGCCAAGTTCGAGCACGATATTTCGATCCAGGTGGAACCGGTGCATTCGGCCGATGCCGAGTTCCGCAAGGCCGGGCTGGCGCTGCGTAGCGGCGTGCTGGCCGATATTGCCAAGCTGGGCTCCCTGCCGCAGCCGTTCTACATGTCGTTTGCCGAGGATGACAATCCGGCCTCGGGCTTTGCCGACGGCGTCTCGGACCCGCGCTTTTCAACCGGCTATTTTGCCTTGCGCAACCGGATCTGCATGCTGGTCGAGACCCATTCGTGGAAGGACTACCCGACCCGCGTGCGCATCACGCGCAACTCGGTGGTGTCGGTGCTGGACCAGGTGGCGCAGCATGGCAAGGCGTGGCAAACGGTGGCGCGCGAAGCCGATGCGCGCGCGGCGCGGCTGGGCGGCACCGAGCTGCCGCTCACCTACAAGGCCACCGACAAGGTGCGCATGATCGACTTCCGTGGCTACGCGTACACGCGCACGCCGTCGGACGTGTCGGGTGCGCTGATGACGCGCTACGACGAAACCAAACCGCAAATCTGGACCGTGCCGCTGCGCGACGAGATTCTGCCCGACGTGATGGCGACCGCGCCCAAGGCCGGCTACATCGTGCCGGCCGCGCATGCGGCGATGGTGGCGCGTAAGCTGGGCCAGCACGGCATCAGCTACCGTACCTTGGGTGCGGCGCAGCCGACGGCGGATGTGGAGACCTTCCGCGCCGAGAAGGTGACGTACGCACCGGCCTCGCTCGAATCGCACCAGCGCGTGACCTTGCAGGGCGCGTGGAAAACGGAGCCGCGCGCGCTTGAAAAGGGCGCGCTGTTCGTGCCAGTGGCGCAAGCCAAGGCGCGCCTGGTGATCGCCCTGTTCGAGCCGGCCGGCCCGGATTCGCTGGTGCAGTGGGGGATGTTCAACACCGCGTTCGAGCGCAAGGAATACATGGAAGACTATGTGGCCGAGGATGTCGCGCGCGAGATGATGGCGGCCGACCCCGCGCTGGCCGCCGCGTTCAAGGCCAAGGTCGACAGCGATCCGGCATTCGCCAAGAACCCGCATGCGCGCCTGGAGTTTTTCGCCAGGCGCCACGCCTCGTATGACGAGCGCCTGAACCTGTATCCGGTGCTGCGCACGGCGGTGGCGCCGTAAGCAATTCCGAACGAAAAACAGGGCCTTGCGACTGGCCCTGTTTGTTCAGTAGTGATAGCGGCAAGAAATGAAGGTAACAAGTTCATTGTTAGCTTCGTACACCAGACGATTTGTATCGTCAATTCGTCGGGACCAATATCCCGACAAATTCCCTTTGAGGGGTTCTGGTTTGCCAATTCCTTCAAATGGACTCCGCTGAGTTTCCAAGATTAACAAATTGATGCGCTTCAACGTTTTTTTGTCCTGAGTTTGCCAATAGACGTAGTCGTTCCAGCATTCATCCGTGAATTGTAGGTTCCGCATGCGAAATTTCCTCAGCGTCGGGCACGTCAATCAGCTTCCGCTGCGTCGCTTTACCAGCACGTGCTTGCTCGATGGATTTCGCCAGGTGCGCAGCATTGGCAGGCGAACTAAGTAAATGAACGGTTTCCATTAAGCTACTGTAATGGTCGAATGACATAACCACGGCGTCAGGCGCATCTCTGCGGGAAATTACCGTGACATCGGCATCCTCTACAACCTGATCAATCACCGTCCTCAGGCTGTTGCGTGCATCGGAAAAATTAATGATTCTCATTTTTTATTCCTCGTCCGGTATAGCGATAGTGAACCTTTGGATGATCTGATTGTTACATCAATGGTATGACTTGGAGGATACTTGTGTACAGCTGACATGTACAATAAATCGTACAAGTTCTATTGTAGTGCAATTGGGGCGGGAAGCAAGAAGTCCGCGCAAGGTATGCATCACATTATTGCGTCAGTGTGCCACCTTGCTGTCTGCTCTGGAATCCAGTTGACGCGGCGCTGGAGTGAATAGATTCGTTTGCCCCTCTGTCATAGGGAAGACTGACCAAAATGCATAGATTTGTGCATAGATTCGTGAATAGAATCATACGCCGGAGCGCCGCCGGCGTAAAAAAGCCCGCATCAGCGGGCTTTTCAGTTCAAACCGCGAGCCTCACATCGGCTGCAGCGGAATCGTCCCCATGGTCGGCGTCGAACATGGTTCTTCGTCAAAAGCGATATCGCCCAGCGGGCTGGCCACGCCATCGGCCTTGATGTCCTTGAACCCGAACAGCTCCTGGTCCATCAGATGCGACGGCACCACGGTGGACAGCGACGAGAAGATGCTTTCGACCCGGCCCGGATATTTTTTCTCCCACTCGCGCATCAGGTTCTTGATCTGCTTGCGCTGCAAGTTCTCCTGCGAGCCGCACAGGTCGCACGGGATGATCGGGAACTGCTTGACCTCGGCGTAGCGCTCCGAATCGGCTTCCTTCACATACGCCATCGGGCGGATCACCATGTGCTTGCCGTCATCGGACACCAGCTTGGCCGGCATGGCCTTGAGCTTCCCGCCGAAGAACATATTCAGGAAGAAGGTCTCGAGGATGTCGTCGCGGTGGTGGCCCAGAGCGATCTTGTTGCAGCCCAGTTCATCGGCCACGCGGTACAAAATCCCGCGCCGCAGGCGCGAACACAGCGAACAGGTGGTTTTCCCTTCGGGGATCAGGCGCTTGACGATGCTGTACGTGTCCTGGTTCTCGATATGGAACGGCACGCCCAGTTTGGTCAGATAGGCCGGCAAGATATCGGCCGGGAAGTTCGGCTGCTTCTGGTCCAGGTTGACGGCGATGATCTCGAAGTGGATCGGCGCGCGTTCGCGCAAGGTCAACAGGATATCGAGCAGCGCGTAGCTGTCCTTGCCGCCCGACAGGCACACCATCACCTTGTCGCCATCTTCGATCATGTTGAAGTCGCCGATGGCCTGGCCGACCTGGCGGCACAGGCGCTTGTGCAGCTTCTGGTTTTCGTGGGCGACCTTGTCGGCGCTGCGCTCGATCACGTCCGCTTCGCTCATGCTGCTTCCTTGATCTGGAATACTTCCACGCCGACGCCTTCGCAGTCCGGATACACATCCGGCTTCATGGTCGACACGCACACCGCGTGCACGTTCGGGTGCGCCAGCATCGCGCGCACCACGTCGTCGCACAGGGTCTCCTGCAAATGCACGTGGCCCTGCGCCATGCGGCGCGCGATGGTTTCGCGCATGAAGTCGTAGTCGACCACTTCGCCCAGATGGTCGTCCTTGGGGGTGGACAGCGCCAGCGGGATGTACAGGTCGACGTTGATCAGGACGCGCTGCTCGCCCTTTTTCTCGAAGTCGTGCACGCCGATGTTGATCATCACTTCGTAATTTCGCAGGAACAGGCGGCGGCAGGCGCTCAGCTTGGGGTGGGACAGGGCGGACAGCATAGGGAGTCTTTCAGGTTGTTTTATTTGGTAAGGAACATCACGTCGCGCGCCAGCGGCATCAGGTGCTGGCCGCCGTCGACCACCAGGGTGGTGCCGGTGACGGCGCGCGCGCCCGCCAGGTAGCACACCGCGGCCACGATGTCGTCGGGCGTGCTCGATTGCCCCAGCGGCGTGGCCTGGTGGGCCTGGGCGAAGCCGGCCTCGGTCTGTTCGCCCGACTGCATGGTGATCCCGGGCGCCACGCCGACCACGCGCACCGTCGGCGCGAGCGCTTGCGCGAGCATGCTGGTGGCGGTGTGCAGGGCGGCCTTGGACAGGGTGTACGACAGAAAATCGGGATTGAGGTTGTACAGCTTCTGGTCGAGCAGGTTGATGACCACCGCCTGCTCGCCGGCCGGCGTGGCCGCGTGCAGGGCCTGGGCCAGCAGGATGGGCGCGGCCACGTTGGCCTGCATGTGCCGCGCCAGCAGCGCCGGCGAAAAGTCGGCCGCGCTGTCGTAGTCGAACTGGGAAGCGTTGTTGACGACGCAGCCGACCGGCCCCAGTTCGGCCGCCGCGCGCGCCAGCAGCGCGCGCACGCCGGCTTCGTCGGCCAGGTCGCATTGCAGCAGGGCGGCCCGGCGTCCCAGCGCGCCGATGGCGGCGGCCACCGCGCGCGCGTCCGCTTCCGAGCTGCGGTAGTGCAGCGCCACGTCCCAGCCGGCGCGCGCCAGGCCGAGCGCGATGGCGCGGCCGATGCGGCGTCCGGCGCCGGTCACGAGGGCGACCGGCTGGCGTACAGTGGATGCGGGTTGTTGCATAAATGAGCAGACTAATAAGCAGAAAAACAGGCGGATCGGGCGCCGCGCCGGCGCGAGCCGCTATTATCGCCTAAAGTTTGCTCAAGCTACCCAAACCGCTCCGGTTTCGGCTGCCTTATGCTCCCAACCGTTGTTCCGTGGCCGGGTCGAACAGGATCGCATGCGACAGGTCGAAGGCGAGGTTGATGCGCTCACCCGGCATGGCGTGCGCGCGCGGGTGGGTGCGGCAGGTGGCGCGTACGCCGCCCACCCACGTGAACACCAGCGTATCGGGGCCGGTCGGCTCGGTCATCTCGACCAGGCAGGTGACTTCGGTCGGCGCGTAGCCTTCGTGGGCACCCGACTGGCGCGCGCTCAAGGCATCGGTCACGTGTTCGGGACGGATGCCGAGAATGACTTCGCGCTCGTGCCAGGCGCCGTATTGGCTGCCGCCATCCGGCAGCGGCAGCAGGGCGATCTCGCCATCCACGTCGAGCGTGAAGGCGGTGCCGCCGTTGTGCTGTACCAGTTTGCCCTTCAAGAAATTCATCGACGGCGAGCCGATGAAACCGGCCACGTACAGGTTGTCCGGGCGGTCGTAGATTTCTTGCGGGCTGCCGTACTGCTGCACCACGCCGTCGCGCATGACGGCGATCTTGTCGCCCAGGGTCATCGCCTCGATCTGGTCGTGGGTGACGTAGACGATGGTGGTGCCCAGGC
This sequence comes from Massilia sp. DJPM01, assembly GCF_030348125.1. Classification (NCBI taxonomy): domain Bacteria; kingdom Pseudomonadati; phylum Pseudomonadota; class Betaproteobacteria; order Burkholderiales; family Oxalobacteraceae; genus Massilia; species Massilia sp. DJPM01. The sequence goes on along the minus strand of NZ_JAQOZV010000002.1, from coordinate 41,890 downwards.
GCTGGTGCATCAGTTTGATCTCGGCGCGCATTTCCACGCGCAGCTTGGCGTCCAGGTTCGACAGCGGTTCGTCGAACAGGAACAGCGACGGGTCGCGCGCAATGGCACGCCCCATGGCCACGCGCTGGCGCTGGCCGCCGGACAGCAAGGCGGGTTTGCGGTCGAGCAGGTGGGTCATCTGCAGCGTTTCCGCCACGCGCGCCACGATCTTTTCCTGTTCCGCCTTGGGCACCTTGCGGATGCCCAGGCCGAACGAGATATTCTCGCGCACCGTCATGGTCGGATACAGCGCGTACGACTGGAACACCATGGCGATGTCGCGCGACTTGGGCGGCACGTCGTTGACGACGCGCTCGCCAATCAGGATTTCGCCTTCGGACACCGTTTCCAGGCCGGCGATCATGTTCAGCAGGGTCGACTTGCCGCAGCCGGAGCCGCCGACCAGGATCAGGAACTGCCCATCCTCGATTTCGAGGTTAATGCCTTTTAAGATTTCAGCGCCGTTCGGGTACACCTTGCGCACATTGCGGATCGATAAACTGGCCATCGTTGTGGTTCTCCTGCCTTGAATAAGTTGAAATCAGCCCTTGACCGCGCCGGCGGTCAGCCCGCGCACGAAGTATTTGCCAGCCACCAGGTACAGCCCCAGGGTCGGCAACGCGGCGATGATGGCGGCGGCCATGTTGACGTTGTATTCGGTGACGCCGGTCGATGTGTTGACCAGGTTATTCAGTGCCACCGTGACCGGTTGCGCATCGGCGCCGCCGAACACCACGCCGAACAGGAAGTCGTTCCAGATCTGGGTGAACTGCCAGATGAAGCACACCATGAAGATCGGCAGCGACAGCGGGAAGATCACGCGGCGGTAGATGGTGAAAAAGCCGGCGCCGTCGATGCGCGCCGCGTTCACCAGTTCTTCCGGCACGGTGACGTAGTAGTTACGGAAGAACAGCGTGGTAAACGCCACCCCGTAGATGATGTGCACGATGACCAGGCCGGTGGTGGTGTTGGCCAGTCCGGCCATGCCGAGCAGGCGCGCCATCGGCAAGATCACCACCTGGAACGGAATGAAGCAGCCGACCATCAGGGCCGTGAACACCACGTTCGAGCCGCGAAAGCGCCAGTGCGCCAGCACGTAGCCGTTCAGGGAGCCGATCAGGCTCGAAACGAGCACCGCCGGTATCGTCATGCTGACCGAGTTCCAGAAGTAGGGGGCCAGGCCTTCGCAGCGCACGCCGGTGCAGGCGCCGCTCCAGGCGCGCGTCCAGGCTTCGGTGGTCGGGGCCAGCGGCAGGTCGAGGATGGTGCCGGTGCGGATCTGCTCGAGCGACTTGAACGAGGTGGTGAGCATCACGTACAGCGGCGCCAGGTAGTACAGCGCCACCAGGGTCAGCAGCACGTAGATGAAAATACGTCCCGCGGTGAGCTGCTTCTGATCAGCGTCCATGGCGCGCTCCTTTGGTTTCGAGGTACATGAGTGGCACCAGCACCGCCAGCACGGTGGCCAGCATCATCATGGCCGACGCCGCGCCCAGGCCAAGCTGGCCGCGCGTGAACGAGAACTGGTACATGAAAATGGCTGGAACGTCGGACGAGGTGCCCGGTCCGCCGGCGGTCAGCGCCATCACCAAATCGAAACTCTTGATGGCGATGTGCGAGAGCACCAGCAGCACGCTGAAGAACACCGGCCGCAGCGCCGGAATGACGATGCGCAGGTAGATCGTGGGCAGGCTGGCGCCATCGACCATGGCGGCCTTGATGATGGCGTCATCCACGCCGCGCAAACCGGCCAGGAACAGCGCCATCACAAACCCCGACGACTGCCACACCCCGGCGATGACCACCGTGTAGATCGCCATGTCGGAGTCGACCAGCCAGTCCAGGCGGGCATTGACGAAACCCCAGTCGTGCAGCATTTTTTCCAGCCCGAGGCCGGGATTGAGAATCCACTTCCACGCCGCGCCGGTGACGATGAAGGACAGCGCCATCGGGTACAGGTAGATCGCGCGCAGGGCGCCCTCGGCGCGGATGCGCTGGTCGAGCAGGATCGCGATCGACAGGCCGATGACGAGGCACAGCAAGATGAACAGGCCGCCGAAGATGCCCAGGTTGGCGGCCGCGGTCCACCAGCGGTCCAGGCCGAACAGGGTGGTGTACTGGCCGAAGCCGGCATACTCGAAGCGCGGCATCATGCGCGATTCGGTCAGCGACAGGAAGGCGGTCAGCACGATGAAGCCGTACACGAACACCAGCGACATCAGGATGGTGGGCGCCAGTACCAGGCGCGCCATCCAGGCATCGATGCGGGCGGCCCAGCGGCTCGGAACCGCGGGGGCGCGCGTGCGCGCCTGCGGCCCCGGACTGGAAGTCAGGGAGGAAGCGGACATGAATAGATCTCCAAAAGACGGATGCGGGCGGGCGCCATCGAGCGCGCCCGCCTGGCAGGTACGCGCGCGGCCGTGGGCCGCGCGGAGGTGCTAGGGGAAGCTTATTGCGTTTTTGCCGCTTTGGCCAGTGCTTGTACCGCTGCCTGCGCTGTCATGGTGGAGTTCATGAACTTGGCAACAACGTCCTGGATCGCGCCGGCCTTGGCCGAATCGAGCGCCATGCCGTGGGCCAGGCTTGGCAGCAGGGCGTTGCCCTTGTTGCTGGTAGCCATGTCATCCATCGACTTGGTGGCGCAGCTGTCGAACTTGGTGCGGGCGATGTTGGCGCGCGCCGGGATCGAACCCTTGTTCAGGTTGAACACTTCCTGGAATTCCGGGCTCATCACGGCCGACGCCAGGGTCAGCTGGGCTTTCTGCTCTTCCGGATTCTTGACCGTGAACATGGCCAGCGAATCGATGTTGAAGGTGAACGATTTCTCGGTGCCCGGAGCGGCCACGCACAGGAAGTCCTTGCCCGCTACCTTGCCGGCGGCGGTGAACTCGCCCTTGGCCCAGTCGCCCATGAACTGCATGCCGGCCTTGCCGTTGATGACCATGGCGGTAGCCAGGTTCCAGTCGCGGCCGGCGGCATCCTTGTCGATGTAGGTCTTGATTTTGGCCAGCGTCTCGAACGACTTGATCATGGTCGGGCTGGTCAGGCTGGCCTGGTCGAGCTTGACCAGCGACTTGTTGTAGAAGTCGGCGCCGCCGACGCCCAGTACCACCGTTTCAAAGATGGTGGTGTCCTGCCATGGCTGGCCGCCGTGGGCGATCGCCACTAGGCCGGCTTTCTTGATCTTGTCGGCCGCGGCGAAGAATTCGTCGAAGCTGGTCGGGGTCTTGGCGCCGGCCTTGGCCAGTACCGCAGGGTTGATCCACAGCCAGTTGACGCGGTGCACGTTGACCGGCGCGGCCACGTAGTGGCCCTTGTATTTCATCACGTTGGAGATGACTGGCGGCAGCAGGCTATCCCATTTGCCGGCGCTGGCGGCGCTATCGATATTGGCCAGCACGCCTTCATTGCCCCATTCCTGGATCGCCGGGCCCTTGATCTGGGCCGCGGTCGGCGGGCTGTTGGCGATCACGCGCGCTTTGAGGGCGGTGGTGGCGTTTTCGCCGGCGCCGCCAGCGACCGCGAAGTCTTTCCAGACCACGCCCTTCGCTTCCATCATTTTCTTCAGTTCGGCGATCGATTTGGCTTCGCCGCCGGAGGTCCAGTAGTGCAGCACTTCGACTTGCGGTGCGGCTTGCGCCACGCCGGCCAGGGTGACCAGGCCGGCCGCGGCCAGGAGCGATTTGAGGTGTTTGATTTTCATGGGATTTGTCTCCAACGATTTTTGGTTTGACTGCGGGTGTGCGTGCGTCGATGCGGGTGCGCGGCGTTCACCGCGCACCGTTGCTGCGTGAGTCGTTCTACCGCCTTGCTGTTACCACCAGGCTTCCAGGTGTACGCCGTACGAGGTGCCGCTGGTCTTGTCGCCATACACCGGGCCGCCATTGTTGAAGGCGTTCACGGCGCCCTTGGCGGCGTCGTTCCACTTGCCGTAGCTGACAAAGGCGCGCAGTTCCGGACGGGCGAAGTAATCGCGCCCCAGGGTGATGGTCGGCGCCAGGGTCAGCTTGGTCAGGCGCTGGGCCGTCGGGTTCATCTTGTCTTTCAGGCGGCTCACGCCCAGTTCAGCCTGCATCTTGAAGTTTTCGGCCAGGGCGTACACAGGGCGCGCGCCGACGGTGGTCCAGGTGCTGCTGCCGCCCAGGTCCGATTTGTCGCGCTGGTACAGGGCCACGAATTCCATGCTGAAGTCGCGCGTCGGCTGGATCACGATATCGTTGAAGACGCGCACGCGCGTCACGTCCGAACCGAGCAGGGTGCTGCCGGACGGGCCGATACGCGCGCAGCACGGGCCATTGATGCCGGTGCCCGGGCCGACGCCATACTGCACGCCGAAGGTGTTGCCGCCGCCGAGCAGCTTGGCCTGGCGGTGGAACATCGAGACCTGGTAGCCGTCATGGGTGTTGATGCTTTTGTTGTCGTTCTGGGCATGGATCAGGCTGACGGCGAAATCGAGGGTGCCGTTCGGGTTGACCGGCAAGCCTTCGTAGACGATGTTCTGGCGCAGCGCGGCATTGGTGCTGCGCAGGGTGCGCACGCCCGTGACCGCATCGGTGGAGTAGATGTTCTCGTCGTTATCCTTGAATACGGCGTAGCTGATCTTGCCAGGGCCGACAGGGTAGCCGTCGACACCGCCGCCGGTACCGTTCATGTTGATGAACTGCATGTCCAGCATGTGGATGTCGGGACGGTAGTAGTGACGCTTACCGGCCCAGATGACGCCGCCGTTCATGAATGGCAGGTTTTTCGCTTCGACATAGGCTTTCGAGACGGCCAGTTTGGCGTCGCCGAAGTCCGAGCTGTTCTTGTAAGCGTCGGCCCAGATGGTGCCGACAAACGTGGCGCCATTGCTGGCTTTGGCCAGGGTGTGGGTGTAGCCGAATTCGGTGAAGCTGTCGCACTCGTTGCCGAGGCGGTAGGACATGGTGATGCCGCCCAGGCCGTAGCAGCTTTGCGAGCCGCCGGCGCTCGACGAGCCAACGCCGGCGCGCAGGTAACCGTGGAAGCCCTCGGTATCATGGTCCCCGGCGACGGCGGCGCTGCTGGCGAAAGCGAGCAGCAATGCAGTTGCTAATGTACTCAAAGTAATGCGTTTCATTTAGTCTCCTTATTAGTATGTAAAGTAGCGGGGCGAGTGGCGCTACCTTGGTCAGCACGCTTGCGGCACTGTTGCGTCGACATCCCGGCCACCTTAAAGCGTGTTCAAGCGACAACGTGGGCGACAGTAGCATCGGCGTGCAAAAAAGTGCCATTGCCAGGAAATCGGCCCTTGTAACATTCCAAGTGCCTGATTTATAAGGAAAACGCCGTTTTGTGGCCGATGAGCTTGCAACATATCTTTACATTCGCGCCCGGCGCAAAAAGTGCCGCGTTCACTATGAGGCGGCGCTGGAAACGCGGCTGAAACAGGATGGCGCGGCCTGCAACAAAACGAAACAATTCGCAAAATAACTTTGCAAATCGCTGTAGTAAAATTACATTTTTTGCGCAGTTTTTTCGTTATACACTGTCCCGCAAACAGGAGGGCGTGATCGTGGCGAAAGCGACAACGGGCAACGTGCCCCGGGAGACAAGCGCGCGCGGCGGGCGCTTGCTGGCCGCGCTGGCGCTCGCCGTGCTGGCGCTGCCGGTTGCGGCATCGGGGCCTGATGCCAAGGCCAAGGCCGAGGCCGAGGCCAAGGCCAAGGCCGAGGCCAAACCCGTGACCGAGTCGCTGCAAGTGCTGCACTGGTGGCAGTCGGCCAGCGAGCGGCGCGCGGTCGACCTGCTGGCCGAGCGCCTGGGCCAGCAGCACGTGCAGTGGCGCGACGCCATGGTGCCGGGCGGCTCGGGCATCGGCGCCGGCATCGTCCTGCGCAGCCGGGTGCTGGCCAAGGATGCGCCGGAAGTCGCCCAGCTCAACGGAATCGTGATCCGCGACTGGGCCAACCTCGGCCTGCTGGCCGATCTGGACCAGGTGGCGGCGCGCGGCGACTGGGAGCGCCAGTTGTTGCCCGGTATTGCGGCCCTGATCCGCCCGGGCCAGCATGTGGTGGCGGCCCCGCTCGGCATTCACCGCATCAATATCCTGTTTCACAATCGCGCCCTGTTCGCCCGTCATGGCTTGAGCGCGCCGGTTACCTGGCCCGATTTCGAGCGCGCCGCTGCCGTGCTTGCGCGCGCCGGCGTCACGCCGCTGGCGCAAAGCAGCGAACCGTGGCAGGTCGCCACCCTGTTCGAGACCCTGGTGCTGGCCGAGGGCGGGGCGGCGTATTTCCGCCAGCTGTTCCAGCAGCGCGAGCCGGCCGCCTTCGCCGATCCGCGCCTGGGCCGCGCGCTGACGCATTTGCGCGGCCTGAAGAAGTGGATGGGTGCGCCCGTGCGCGAGCTGAGCTGGGCGGAGGAAGTGCGCCAGCTGGCCGACGGCAGCGCCGGCATGCTGGTCATGGGCGACTGGGCCAAGGGCGAGCTCAACGCCATGGGATTGCACAGCGACCGCGATATCGGCTGCGGTGCCGTGCCCGGCACGGCCGCCTTCCACCTGTATAACGTCGACATGCTCAGCATGCTGGCCGAGCGCCCGACCCAGCGCGCCTCCCAGGAAACGCTGGCGGCCATGGTCATGCAGCCGGCCCTGCAGCGCGACTACAGCCGCGTCAAGGGCTCGGTGCCGGTGCTGCGCGCGCCCGACCTGGCCTCCATGGATGCCTGCGCGCGCGCCTCCTGGACCCTGTTCGCCACCTCCCCGGCCGGGCAGGTGCCCAGCATGGTGCACCGCATGGCCACCGATGAAACCGCACGCGACGCCATGGTGGCCGAGCTGCACCGCTTTTTTCTTAACGAAAGGGTAAGCGTTGCCGATACCCAACGCCGTTTGGGCGTGATCGGCCGCCGCCCGCAAGACAGGTAACAGACTGACACAATGCGAAATATCCTTATCGTCGACGATGACCAGAAGATCAGGACCCTGCTCAAGACTTACCTGGAAAAGAACCAGTATTCGGTCACCCTGGCCCACAACGGCGCGTCCTTTTTTACTGAGTTCAACCGCAGCGTCGATACCCTGTCGCTGGTGATCCTCGACGTCATGCTGCCCGACACCGACGGCTTTGCCCTGTGCCAGGCGGTGCGGCGCCGCTCGAACGTGCCGATCATCATGCTCACCGCCAGTTCCGACGAAGCCGACCGCGTGGTCGGGCTGGAACTCGGGGCCGACGACTATATTTCCAAGCCGCACAGCCCGCGCGAATTGCTGGCCCGTATCAAGGCGATCCACCGCCGCACTGGCATGGAAGCGGCGACGCCGCCGCGCTATCACCGTTTCGGCGGCTTTACCATCGACACCGTCGAGCGCAGCGTGGTCGACCATCTCGGCACGCCGGTGCCGCTGTCGGGGCTCGATTTCCAGTTGCTCAAGTATTTCATCGACCACGCCGGCGAAATCCTCGACCGCAGCGTGCTGTGCGAAGCCACGCGCGGGCGCGACGCCGGGCCGTTCGACCGCTTCCTCGATGTCCAGATCAGCCGCCTGCGGCTGCGTTTCAACGATTGCGGCAAGCAGCCGTGGCTGATCAAGACCGTGCGCGGCGCCGGCTATGTCTTTGCCGCCAGCGTCATCAGCAGCCATGAGTAAGCGTCCGCGCGGCTGGGAGCGCTGCCTGCCGCAGTCGCTGCTGGGACGATTGACCCTGCTGATGGTGGCCGGCGTGATGCTGACCCAGCTGGCCGGCAATTACATCTGGGCCAGCCAGCGCCGCGCCGAATCCGAGGTCGAGGTCGCCAACGCGGCCCAGCAGCTCGGCCACAGTGCCGCCAGCGCCGTGCGCTTCTTTTTGAGCCTGCCGCCGAATTACCGGCCCCTGATCATCCAGCAATTCGGCGAAATGGGCGGCACCCGCTTTTTCGTCAGCCTGAACCGCGCGCCGGTGGCGGCCGAGAGCATCGGGCCGCAGCCGCTGGCCGATATCGCGCTCGGCACCGTCCAGTCCACCCTGCACGCCGATTTGCCGAATAACCGCAATGTGCGCGTCGCTTTTGTCTGGCCCGAGCAGCTGGTGGTGGCCGACGACGGCACCCGCCTGTCGGCCCTGCCCGAGAGCCGGGTGCGCCAGATCGTGCTGGCCAAGCCGGCCCCGGTGCTGCTGATGCAGGTGGAAATGGAGCCGGGCCACTGGCTATACCTGGCCACCCTGATGCCGAGCCCGTATTTTCTCGACAGCGGCAAGCTGTTTACGCGCGACCACCTGCTGCTGCATGCGCTGTCGCTGCTGGCGGTGGTGATGCTGTCGATTCCCGTGGTGCGCTGGACCACGCGTCCGCTGGCGGCGCTGTCGGAAGCGGCCACCGCCTTCGGCAACGGCGAGCGCATGCCGGCCCTGCCGGAAACCGGCAGCCGCGAATTCGTCAACACCGCGCGCGCCTTCGGCGCCATGCGCGAGCGCATCGGGCGCTACATCGATGACCGCGAGCGCCTGTTCGTGTCCATCTCGCACGACTTGCGCACGCCCATCATGCGCCTCAAGCTGCGTGCCGAACTGCTCGACGACGACACCTTGCGCGCCGAATTTCACGAAGATATCGACGAGCTGGAAATGATGGTCAAGGGCGCGCTCCAGTGCGTGAAAGACAGCGACATCCACGAAACCCCGACCGAAATCCGGCTCGACGCCTTTTTGGCGCGCATGGTGCGCGGCGCCCAACTGGCCGGGCACGAAGTGTCGTTCAGCCCGACCGGCCTGTCGGTGACGGCCAAGCCGCTCGCGCTCAAGCGCGCCATCGGCAACCTGCTGGAAAATGCGCTGCATTACGGCGAACGGGCCCAGATCGCCGTGCGCGCGGTCGGGACCAGCATCCGCATCGCCGTGCGCGACCATGGTCCCGGCGTGCCGGAAGACGCCCTGGCCCAGTTGTTCGAGCCGTATGTCCGCCTCGAACACGGGCGCAAGCAAAACAGCAGCGGCATGGGGCTGGGACTGGGTATCGCGCGCGGCATCGCCCAGGCCCACGGCGGCCAGCTGCTGCTGCAAAACGCCGAGGGCGGCGGCTTTTGCGCCACCCTGGTGCTGCCCAATGCGTCCGCGGTCGGGGGCGCCGGCTGAACGGATTGTTGACGGCGGCCGTTGTCGCTACAATGCCCGGATGTCCCTTCCTGTCCCCGATAGCGACGCGCTGGCCGCGTCCCACGCCCTGCAAAACCTGATTGCCGCCGAGATCGCGCGGCATGACGGCGCGATTTCCTTTGCCCGCTTCATGGAACTGGCGCTGTATGCGCCGGACCTGGGCTACTACACCGGCGGCGCCGCCAAGCTGGGCGCGGCCGGCGACTTTGTCACCGCGCCCGAAATCAGTTCCCTGTTCGGGGCCGCGCTGGCGCGGGTGGCCGCGCCGCTGATGGCGCAGAGCGCGCCGGCGATCCTGGAATTCGGGGCCGGTACCGGCAAGCTGGCGCGCGACGTGCTCAGCGCGCTGGCGGCCGACGGCGTGCCGGTCGCGAGCTACGCAATCATGGAACTGTCGGGCGAACTGCGCGCGCGCCAGCAGGAAGCGCTGAAAGACTTCCCCCAGGTACGCTGGCTGGACGACTTCCCGGCCGCGTTCGACGGCGTGGTGCTGGCCAACGAAGTGCTCGACGCCATGCCGGTGGCGCTGGTGCGCAAGGATGCGGGGCTGTGGCGCGAGCTGGCGGTCACGGTGGAGGAGGGCGAGTTCGCCTATGTGCCGCGCCTGCCCGACGCCGCGCTGGCGGCCCAGATCGCGCGCCAGATTCCCGATGCCGACCAGCTGCCGGACGGCTACCTGACCGAGATCCATCCCGTGGCCTGCGGCTTCATGGGGTCGCTGGCGCGCATGTTCGGCGCCGGCAAGGGCGCCGCCATCCTGCTCGATTATGGTTTTCCGGCGCACGAGTTCTATCTCGACCAGCGCATGGGTGGCACGTTGATGTGCCACTACCGCCACCATGCCCATCCGGAACCGTTCTACCTGCCCGGTTTGCAGGACATCACCGCCCACGTCGACTTCACCGCCATGGCGCTGGCCGCCCAGGATGCCGGGCTCGACGTGCTGGCCTATATGAACCAGGCCTCGTTCCTGCTGGGCGCCGGTATCGGCGAACTGCTGCTGCGGCACGACCCGGCCGATCCGCTGCGCTACCTGCCGCTGTCCAAGGCCGTGCAAAAACTCGTTTCCCCCGCCGAAATGGGGGAACTGTTCAAGGTGCTGGTGGTCGGCAGCGGCGTGGCCCTGCCCGACGCGCTGGCGCGGGCCGACCGCAGCCACCGCCTGTAGCGCATCTGGCAACTTGCCTTGCCGCTACAATGACGATGACAGTGTGACGCCGGGCGGGCATGCCGGCGTGACGACATCGGCTATCATGGACGACTGCCCGCTTCTCCTACCCGACGACAATGGCCAAGATCCACACACATTATGACAACCTGAAGGTGGCGCGCCTGGCGCCGCAGGAAGTCATTCGTGCCGCCTACAAGGCCTTGAGCCAGAAATACCATCCCGACAAGAATCCTGGCGACGAAAAGGCCGCGCGCATCATGGCGATCCTCAACAGCGCTTACGGCACCTTGTCCGACCCGGTGCGGCGCAAGGAGCACGACGAGTGGATCGCGGCCGAGGAATGGGAAATCGAATGGCTGGAAAGCACCCGTACCGACGAGGGGCGCGACAAGCCGCGCCATGACGCGGCGCCGGCATGGGATGCGGCGCCGGTCGCGCTGGCGCCGCCGTACCGGGCCGTGCGCGACCCGCGCTGGTGGTTCGGGCTGATGCTGTGTTTCGGCCTGGGGTGCGCGGCTGGCGCCTTTTTCCTGGGGCAGGAGCGGGCGCTGCCAGTGCCGGTGGTGTTGGCGTCGGCGCTGGAAACGCCGCGCACGGAGCCGTCCGCGCCGGCCGGCAAGGCGGCCGAGGCGCGCGCCGACAGCTGGGCGGTGGCCAAGCCGCACGTGGCCGACACCGGCTCCCGCCCGCCCGATATCCGCACGCTGGGCGTGACCGAACTGGTGGTGCCGGCGCGGGTGGCCGACTGCGAAAGCGAACTGCATTCCTTGATCGCGCCCAACGGCGAGCCGTGGCCGGCGCAGTCCGGCTATGTGGACGGTTTCCCGATCGGCAACCAGGGGCCGGAGACGCAGATCAGCATCGACAACACGCGCAACGGTTCGCCGGTGCTGGTCAAGATTTTCGACCTCGACCGGCGCTCGAACGTGCGCCATGTGTACGTGCAGGCGCGCGACACCTTCGTGGCCGACCGCCTGGCGGCCGGCAAGTACGAGGTGCGCTACCAGAATGTGGATGTGGGCGGCAGCCAGGCCGAATGCGTGGGGCGGCGCAAGCAGGCTGCCGCGGCGCGTTCTCTCGATCCGGGTTGAGCCGGATTTTTTTCATCCCGGGTGCGCCCGGACTTGCCTGGATTTTACCCATGACCGTATGCCGAACGATGTTGTTGCTGGCGCTGGCCGCCGGCGCTGTAGCCACCGCCAGCGCCGCCGCGCCGGATGTCGCGCCGGCTACCGCGCCGGCTACCGCGCCGGCTACCGCGCCGGCTACCGCGCCGGCTACCGCGTCGGCTACCGCGCGCGGCAAGCAGTACCAGCGCTGCATGGAAAAAGCGGTCAGTAATGTTGATATGCAGGAGTGCATGTCGGCGCAGTACGTGCTGGAGGACAAGCGCCTGAATATCGCGTACCGGGCGCTGTTGGCGCGTCAGCAAGGCGCACGCAAGAACCAGCTCCAGGAAGCCCAGCGGTTGTGGCTGAAATACACCGAGGCGAACTGCGGGTTTTATAACGATCCCGATGGCGGCACGTCAGCGCGCCTGGCCGCCAGTGAATGCGCGATCAGCGCGCGCGCGGCACGGGCGGCCGAGCTGGAGGAACTGGCGCGCGTTCGGTGAGCGATGCTGGTCAATCTTCCGGTTGGTACGCAAGCGCAAGCGCGGCGCGAATCTGGCGCATTGCCTCGTCGTGCGGAACGCCCTGGCTGGGATCGTCAATCGACGCCTGCACCTCGGCCGTGAGCCACGCGCTATAAGCGTCAGCGGCATGCACATCTTTACTCGCAGCGGCGCGGTTGGTTGTATTGCCCTCCATGATAGGCTCCTTGCTTTGCGTGCGTTCACTCTTGAGAATTATCCTGACATGACAGGCGATTGCAAGCGCCACGCGGGACGTCCAATTTTTAAACGCAGTAGCGCTTCTTGTATCGCCTGACCATGAATGAGATCACCGAAGCGCGGAAGTTGGTCGATCAGGCTTGGCAGCGCCTGGAGCACTGGGACAGCAACATTGCCGCAGCCCAGGCGCTGCTCGAGCAAGCCCGTGCCGACCATCCGCATGATCCGCAAGTGCTGACCTGCCTCGGCGCACTGCTGTGCGACCGCGCGCTGTACCGCGAGGCCGAAACAGTGCTGCGCGAAGCGCTGGCGCGGGGATCGCTTGATCGCCACACCACCTTCAATCTGGCGGTGGCGGTGTTCAATACCGGCACGCGCAGGCAGGCGCTGGCGTTGTTCGGGGCTGCGGCCAAACTGCAACCGTCGGCTATCACTTGGGCCGCCTACTTCGACCTGCATGGAACCTGAAGCCGGCGACGGTGGGAACTGCGCCCCATTCTCCTATTTTCAACCCAACTAGAACGTCTGGAACTGCAACGCATGCTCATAACGAAATGGAAAATTGGCAAGTATCACGATGGGTGGAGTGACGGGTTTCACCGAATCGTCTTGCACGTACGTGAGGTCCAGACAAATTTTCATTTCGCCAGGGCGACAGTAGAGCGACGCGATTCAGGAGAGCAAATCGGCGGTGTCCAAAAATCCGGCGCCACTCCAGAACAGGCCTGCCGTTCTCTCGCAGCGACCTTGGACGAGTATGTTGCCAGTTTTCCACGGCCCCCTGCCGAATGGGGGCGGTTGGAATTGCGGAGCCTGCTAGTTGACTACAGGAAGTTCAATGATGAGCTAACGAGCATCCTCGTGAAGTTGCAAAAGCTGCGAGCGAACGGTCACTTGTCTGAGTCGAATTTGCGTGAGCTATATTGGAAAAACAGGAATTTCTCTGTCAAAAACATTGCCACCCTTACGCATCGGTTGGCAGCGATATCCGAGCAAGATCGCATTGATTTGATGACATCGCCAGACGATGTGTACAGGAATCTTACTAATCCCTGGAATCTGGATGACTATGATAATAGGGATTCGCTGTTCGAGTTCATCGTTAACCCCTCTGATCAAGTTTTAGCAGCGCATGAAATTCACGAAGCCAGGGCAATGAGGTCGCTCCCACCAGACGTACACGGACCAATCTAGATTTCCCCGCGCTCAGCTGGCCAAGGACTCGATCAGCCCCATGTCGCTCGACGACATCAGCTTGTCGATATCGACCAAAATCAGCATGCGCTCGTCGATCGTGCCCAGCCCGATCAGGTAGTCGCTGCCGAACGCGGTGCCCATCTCCGGCGCCGGCTTGACTTGCTCGGGTGTCAATGTGGTCACATCGCTCACGCTGTCGACCACCATCCCCATCACCCGTCCGGAAATATTAAGGATGATGACCACCGTGAACTGGTCGTACACCGGCGTGCCCAGATTGAACTTGATGCGCATGTCGACCACCGGAATGATGATGCCGCGCAGGTTGATCACGCCCTTGATGAATTCGGGTGCGTTGGCAATCCGCGTTACCGCCTCATAGCCGCGGATTTCCTGTACCTTGAGGATGTCGATCCCGTACTCTTCCGAGCCAAGCGTGAACGCCAGGAACTCGTGGCCCGCGATATCCTTGCCGGATGGCCCGCCACCAGCTACAGTCGAAGAAGGAACTTGCATGGTGTCTCCTTGTCAAAGCGGCGCCGCGGCGGACGCCTGTGCTCTCAAAGAGTAGCAGATGACGCGCCAAATGACGAGCGGTGCTGTTGCCGGTTCGCAAAATATGAATGCAGCGGTGCTCGCCTGGGACAAAACATTGTTTATAATTTGATTGGTAAAAAGCGGACACTGCCATGTCACAGTTGCACTGTTTGCTTATAGTTACGGTCGGGCTGGAACGCGCTGTTTTGATTTGCATCATGTATGACCCCCGTTTGACAGGGGCCCTTATGGAGCCTGTATGACCGACCCCACCGATGCATCGGACGATAACTGGCTGCTCGACGAAGATGACGAGAGCGGCGGGGGCGCCAGTGCCGCCGCGCTCGACCAGCGCCTGTGGCGCGTGCTGATCGTCGACGACGATGTCGACGTGCACGCGGTCACCCGGCTGGCGCTGCGCAACGTGGCCTTCAAGGGCCGCGAGCTGGAACTGTTTTCCGCCTACAGCGGGGCCGAGGGTTACCGCATCCTGCGCGACACGCCCGACATCGCCCTGGTGCTGCTCGACGTGGTCATGGAAACCGATGATGCCGGCCTGATCCTGGCGCGCCGCATCCGCGAGGAACTCAACAACCAGATCGTGCGCGTGGTGCTGCGCACCGGCCAGCCGGGCCAGGCGCCCGAGCAGCGCGTGATCATCGAATACGACATCAACGATTACAAGGCCAAGACCGAGCTGACCACGCAAAAGCTGTTTACCACCGTCATCTCGGCGCTGCGCGCCTACGAGAGCCTGATGATGCTCGAACGCAGCCGCATCGGCCTGGGCAAGATCCTGGCCGGCGCCACCAATCTGTACCAGATCCATTCGCTGCGCGAGTTCGCCTCGGGCGTGCTGAACCAGGTCAGCGCCATCCTCGACGTCGGTGCCGACGGCGTGCTGTGCGTGATGTCGGCCGTCACCGGCGGGCCGACCGTGGTGGCCGCCACCGGCAGCTATACCTCGCTGGCCGACAGCGAAGCGCTGCCGCCCGACCATCCGCTGATGCCGGCCATCGCCAAGGCCTTCCGCGAAAGGCAGAGCCAGTTCGAGCATCCGGTCAATGTGTTGTACATCCACACCCAGGAAGAGCGCCAGCTGTGCATTTCGGTCACGCCGCCGTGGCCGCTGGCCCCGATCCAGCGCGACCTGCTCGAAGTGTTTTGCCAGCGCATCGCGGCCGCCTTCGACAATCTGTACATGTTCGGCCAGCTGCGCAAGGCGCAGGAAGCGACCGTGGTGGCGCTGGCCGACCTGGCCGAGTTCCGCGACCACGGCACCGGCGGCCATGTGCGGCGCGTGCAGGACATGTCGACCCGCATCGCGCAGCGCATGAAGCAGGGCGGGGTGGACGATCCGGCCCTGACCCCGCAATTGCTGGAAATGATCGGCCTGGCCAGCATCCTGCACGACGTGGGCAAGGTGTCCACGCCCGACCAGGTCTTGCTCAAGCCGGCCGCGCACACGCCCGAGGAGCGGCGCGTGATGCAGACCCATGCCGAAATCGGGCGCTCGATCCTGGAGCGCGCCGCCAGCATGGTCGACGGGGTCAGCTACCTGACCTACGGCGCCCAGATCGCCGGCGCCCACCATGAGCATTTCGATGGCGGCGGCTATCCCGAGGGCTTGAACGGACGCGCCATTCCGCTGGCGGCGCGCATCGTGGCGGTGGTCGACGTGTTCGATGCGCTGCTGCACCGGCGCCCGTACAAGGAACCGTGGCCGTATCCGGACGTGGTGGCCTACATCGCCGAGCGCAGCGGGAGCCAGTTCGATCCCGAGGTGGTGACGGCGCTGCTCGACATCATCCGCACCAGTCCGCCCGAACCGATCGGTGACGACGACGATTGAGGCGATCCGCAGCGCCGGGCGGCTGTGGCATTCCTGCATCGGCTTCGCCGTTCCTTACGGCGGAATTCAACTATTTCGTTCCTCTGCCGTAATATACTCAGACCCAGCGTGCCGACGTACGTCGCGGAACTCTGCCCGCCACAGGCTGATCGGAAAAACAAGAGATGAACGAACTCGAGGGACTGACCGCGTTGATTGTCGAGCCGCATGCGGGCATGCGCGCGAGCATCCACAACATGCTGACCCTGTGCGGGCTGACCAGGATCGACCACGCCGGCAGTTCCAACGCCGCCATCAAGCACCTGGGTCTGAAAACCTTCGACGTGGTGCTCTGCGAGTACGACCTCGACGGCGGCCAGGATGGCCAGCAATTGCTGGAAGACTTGCGCCACCATAAGCTGATGACCATGTCGACCATGTTCATCATGGTCACCGCCGAAGGCAATTACAGCAAGGTGGTCAGCGCGGCCGAACTGGCGCCCACCGATTACATCCTCAAGCCGTTTACCGCCGACCTGCTGCTCGAACGCATCGGGCGCGCGCTCGAGAAACGCAATGTGTTCATGCCGGTCTATCAACTGATGGATTCGGGCCATCAGCGCGACGCCATCGAGGCTTGCGCCGAGGGCATGCGCCTGCACCCGCGCTATGCGGTCGATTTCCTGCGCCTGCGCGCCGAGCTGCACATGTTCCTGGGCGAGCCGGAGCTGGCCGAGCCGATCTACCAGCAATTGTTCGATGCCAAGGCGATCGCCTGGGCCCGGCTGGGACTGGCCAAGACCCTGTTCATGCGCGAGCGCTTCGAGGAAGCCAGGGACATCCTGACCTCGCTGGTCGATAGCAACAAGAAATTTGTCGACGCCTACGACTGGCTGGCGCGCACCCATGCCGCCGTGGGCGAGCTGGACCAGTCGCAAGCGGTCCTGAGCGACGCGGTGGCGGTCTCGCCGCATGCGGTGCGGCGCCTGCGCAAGCTGGGCGAGGTGGCGCTGGAAGCGGGCGACACCGACACGGCCGAAAAAGTGCTCAAGCAAGTGGTGAGCAAGGCCAAGTATTCGACCTTCCGCGATCCGGAAGACCACCTCAAGCTGGTCCAGACCCTGGTCAAGAAGGGCGACCCGGTGCAGGCGGCGGCCGTGATCCGCGACCTCGACAAGTCGCTGGGCGGGCAGAAGAACACGGCCGTCTGCAGCGCCATTTCCTCGGCCATGGTGCATGAGTACACCGGTAACGATGCGCGCCTGGAAGAGTCGCTCACGGCCGCGCTGGAAGCTTGCCGCATCACCAGCGGGCTGTCGCCCGAAGTCAAGATGGAGCTCGCCCGCAACTGTTTGCACAACAATATGGAGCAGGGCGCGGCCGAAGTCATGAGCGACGTGATGCGCAACGCCGCCAACGGCGCCGTCATGGCCAAGGCGATGGCGGTGTTCGAGCAGGCCGGGCGCACCGACCTGGCCCTGACGGTGGCGCACGAGAGCCGCCAGGCCGTGGTCGACCTGGTGGCGGCCGGCGCGGCCAAGGCCAACCAGGGCGACTACCGCGGTTCGGTCGAGCTGATGCTGGAAGCGGTCGGCAAGCTGCCGGACAATCCGCAAGTGGTGTTCAATGCCGCCGTCGCCGTGCTCAAGTGCCTGGAAAACGTCGGCTGGGACGAGCCGCTGGCCCGGGACGCGCTGGCGCTGATCGACAATGTGCGCCGGCTCGACCCCGTCAATCCCAAATTGCCGGCCTTGGCCGGCCTGCATCAGCAGATCCTGACCAAATACGACAAGGGCGCGCGCAGGAAAGCCGGCGCGCCCGCTTAAGCCTACCTCATGTCCAGCGCTTCTCCTCCTTCCGCTTCTCCTTCCCACGCCGATGGCGATACCCGGCGCGTGCGCGCCTCCCTGATCCACAAGGTGTGCGGCGACGAAGACATGTTCGCGCTGGGCGCCTCGGTGGCGCGCGTGGTCGAGATGGCGTCGTCCGACGACGAGGGCACGCACGACCTGGCCTATTACGTGCTGTCGGACGTGGCCCTGACCCAGCGCATCCTGCGCCTGTCGAACACGCCGACCTACCGCACCAAGTCGGGCACCACGGTGACCACCATCTCGCGCGCCATCTCGCTGCTCGGCTTCGACAATGTGCGCACCACGGCGCTGGCGATGCTGCTGGTCGATGCCCTGTCCAACAGCGCCCACGCCACCAGCGTGCGGATCGAGCTCGAAGCGGCCCTGTGCGCCAGCCTGGTGGGGCGCGAAATGGCGCGCCACAGCTTTTACCAGGGCGCCGAGGAAGCCTCGATCGGGGCGCTGTTCAAGAACCTGGGGCCGCTGCTGGTGGCCTCGCACGAGCACGACCGCTACCGCGAGATCAACGCGCTGGTCAAGGGCGGCACCCACAGCGTGGGCCAGGCCTCGCAAATGATCCTGGGAGCGAGCTACGACGCGCTGTCGCAGGCGGTGATGGCGGAGTGGAAGATTCCGGACGTGATCGTCCGCTCGCTCAGCCCGCTGCAGGCGGGGGCGCAGAAGGTGGCCATCAACCGTGGCGAGTGGATGCGCCAGGTGGCCTCGTTCTCGATGGAGGTCTCGCTCCTGCTGGGGCGCTCCGCCAGTCCGGCCGAGAGCAAGGAATTCCAGGCACTGCAGCTGCGCTACGGCGTGGCGCTGAACCTGACCGCCGACCAGATGAAGGCCTTGTTCGAGACGGTCCAGAATGAAATGACGACGCTGATGCGCAGCATGAACATGGAGCCGCAGCCGCGCGACGAGGAAACGGCGGACGGTGGCGGGCTGCCGAATGTGCTGCTGCTGGCCACCATGGACGCCGGCGGGGACGCGGCGGGCGGGTCCCATCCGAGCGGCAAGCCGCACAATGCGCGCGCGCTGCTGCTGGCCGGGGTGCAGGATGTGACGCAGATGCGCGCCGCGGGCGACGCCAAGGTCAACGATGTCATCCTGGCGGTGCTGGAAACCTTGTACAAGAGCATGGGATTCCGTTTCGCCACGGTCTGCCTGAAGGATGCGCGTAGCGGCCAGTACCGGGCGCGCCTGGCGTTTGGCGAAGACCATGCGCGGCGCCAGGCCGGCTTTGCCTTTCCCATGGGCGCGGCGCGCGACCTGTTTCACCTGGCCATGGAAAACGATGCCGACCTGATGATCGCGGACGCCACCAGCCAGAAGATCCGCGACCTGCTGCCGGGCTGGCACCGGGCCCTGCTGCCGGACGCCAAGAGCTTCATCGTGCTGCCGCTGGTGGTGAGCAAGGTGCAGGTGGGCCTGTTCTATGCCGACCGCGCCGAGCTCGCGCCGGAGGGCGTGCCGCCCGACGAAACGGCCCTGATCAAGGCCTTGAAAGGGCAGGTGCTGCTGGCGCTGGCGCCGTAGTAATCAAGCGTCAATACGCAAGCCTGGGTGCCGCTACGGTCGGAGGCTCCCCCCCCTCAAACCGCAAGACCGTCATTTCTGCCAATGGCAGGAATGACGGATCACAAGTTATCGGGGTCACTCCACAGGCATCCAAAAAAAGATTTCACATTTTTTCGTCCAGCCCTTGCACATCCCGACTTCTTCCCGTTACAATCACGCCCCGAAGCAAGACGTCAGTGAGATAGCAGAAAGCACCCTGCAAATATAATTGACAGCATGTTGATCTTGCTTCATACTCTGCGGTTCCTCGCGGAGGGGTGGCCGAGTGGTTAAAGGCGACAGACTGTAAATCTGTTCTCTATGAGTACGCTGGTTCGAATCCAGCCCCCTCCACCAAGTTGTTGCAGAAGATGTTGTAGTCGGTGAAGTAGTAACTCGCGGGTGTAGCTCAATGGTAGAGCAGAAGCCTTCCAAGCTTACGACGAGGGTTCGATTCCCTTCACCCGCTCCAGTGCTTCATGCAATGCGCGATCGGTGGCAGCAAGATCGCAAAATCGTAATACATAATCGCCCTTTTAGCTCAGTGGTAGAGCACTCCCTTGGTAAGGGAGAGGCCACGTGTTCAATCCACGTAAAGGGCACCAGAATTCAATGCTTCACGGCATACGCAACAGTCGCAGTATTCAATAGTTAGTCAGGCGCGTGCCTGGTCACACTCAAAATCGTTAGGAGTCTAAAATGGCAAAAGGTAAATTCGAACGGACCAAGCCGCACGTCAACGTCGGTACCATCGGACACGTTGATCACGGCAAGACCACCCTGACGGCAGCTATCGCAACCGTTCTGTCGAAGAAATTCGGCGGCGAAGCAAAAGCATACGACCAGATCGATGCAGCACCAGAAGAAAAAGCGCGCGGCATCACCATCAACACCGCTCACGTCGAGTACGAAACGGCTAACCGCCACTACGCTCACGTTGACTGCCCAGGCCACGCCGATTACATCAAGAACATGATCACCGGCGCAGCACAGATGGACGGCGCGATCCTGGTTTGCTCCGCAGCTGACGGCCCAATGCCACAGACCCGCGAGCACATCCTGCTGGCACGCCAGGTTGGCGTTCCTTACATCATCGTGTTCCTGAACAAGTGCGACCTGGTCGACGACGCAGAACTGCTGGAACTGGTTGAAATGGAAGTCCGTGAGCTCTTGTCGAAATACGAGTTCCCAGGCGACGACCTGCCAATCATCAAGGGTTCGGCACGTATGGCCCTCGAAGGCAATACCGGCGAAATGGGCGAAGTGGCGATCATGGCTTTGGCCGACGCACTCGACACCTACATCCCAACGCCAGAGCGCGCAATCGACGGCGCCTTCCTGATGCCTGTGGAAGACGTGTTCTCGATCTCGGGTCGCGGCACCGTTGTGACCGGCCGTATCGAGCGCGGTGTTGTTAAAGTTGGCGAAGAAATCGAAATCGTCGGCATCTCCGACACCGTCAAGACCACTTGCACCGGCGTGGAAATGTTCCGCAAGCTGCTGGACCAGGGTCAAGCTGGCGATAACGTCGGTCTGCTGCTGCGCGGCACCAAGCGTGAAGACGTACAGCGTGGTCAGGTTCTGGCCAAGCCGAACTCGATCAAGCCGCACAATCACTTCACCGGCGAGATCTATGTCCTGTCGAAAGACGAAGGCGGCCGTCACACCCCGTTCTTCAACAACTATCGTCCACAGTTCTACTTCCGTACGACGGACGTGACTGGTTCGATCGAGTTGCCAGCGGACAAAGAAATGGTTATGCCAGGCGATAACGTGTCGATCACCGTCAAGCTGATCAACCCGATCGCGATGGAAGAAGGCCTGCGTTTCGCCATCCGCGAAGGTGGCCGTACCGTTGGCGCAGGTGTTGTTGCAAAGATTCTCAGCGAAGTCGCTGGTAAGTAATTAGTTAGGGCGAGCCCGGACTCTCCGTCCGGCGCTCCGCCGAAATCAGCAGCTTGCCATCAGCGGCCGGACGATGGTATAATTGCTGATTCCACTGAAGTTTTACGTAGGGACGTAGCTCAATTGGCAGAGCGTCGGTCTCCAAAACCGAAGGTTGGGGGTTCGATGCCCTCCGTCCCTGCCACCGTTCTGGTGCAGGGCACCGAAAGTAAAAACGTATGTCTAATCAATCCGTGCAAACCGTCAGCACGTCGAACGACAAGTTGAAAGTCGCGCTGGCAGTGGTTGCCGCGATTGCAGGGGTGATCGGGTTCTTTTACCTGAAGGGCCAAAGTAAACCAGCTTGGATGTGCGGTGCCGCACTCGCGGCTGGTTTAGTTTTTGCCGTCCTGCTTTTGTGGACCTCTTCCAGTGGTCGTGATTTCTTGAATTTCGCCAAAGAGTCTGTGCGCGAGAGCAAGAAAGTCGTTTGGCCCGCTCCCAAAGAAGCTATGCAGATCACGGGTATCGTGTTTGCGTTTGTTACCGTCATGGCGCTGTTCCTGTGGGGCACGGACAAGATGCTTGAATTTTTGTTGTACGACGTGATCCTGGGTTGGAAATAACATGAGCGAAAATGTGCAAGATGATGCGGCCGGCGAACCAGCGGTTGACGCTCCGGCGGCCGACGCTTTGGTGCCGGGCGTAGACGCTCCGGCACAAGACGCTGGCGCAGCACTGAGCGTGCCAGTTAGCAATAAGCGCTGGTACGTTGTGCATGCTTATTCCGGCATGGAAAAAAGTGTCATGCGTGCACTGACCGAGCGCGTCGAGCGCGCTGGTATGCAAGATCAGTTCGGCCGCATCCTGGTGCCGGTCGAAGAAGTAGTTGAAGTCAAGAATGGCCAGAAGTCGGTCACCGAACGTCGTTTCTTCCCAGGCTATGTGCTGGTTGAAATGGAAATGACGGACGAAACCTGGCACTTGGTCAAGAACACCAGCAAGGTCACCGGCTTTATTGGCGGTAAGTCGAACAAGCCGACGCCGATTCCCGCGCGCGAAATCGACAAGATCATGCAGCAGATGCAAGAAGGCATCGAGAAGCCACGCCCGAAAGTGCTGTACGAAGTGGGCGAGCAAGTGCGTATCAAGGATGGTCCGTTCACCGACTTCAACGGCAACGTCGAAGAAGTCAATTACGAGAAATCCAAAGTGCGCGTCTCGGTTACCATCTTCGGTCGTGCAACGCCAGTCGAACTCGAGTTCGGCCAGGTCGAAAAAGTCTAATCCGTCGCTCCCGCCTTCGCGGGGGCGACGAGCGCCTAATCGGAGCGCCGCGGTCGTTTAGCGAAATCCGGTAAGAGGAGCCCTGCCATGATTGTACCGGCGGGGCGCTACTACTCAATCCAAGATAGGAGCCATCATGGCAAAGAAAATCATTGGTTTTATCAAGCTGCAAGTGCCAGCTGGTAAAGCAAACCCATCCCCACCGATCGGCCCAGCACTGGGTCAGCGCGGCCTGAACATCATGGAATTCTGCAAGGCGTTCAACGCCCAGACCCAGGGTCAAGAGCCAGGTATGCCAATTCCCGTCGTGATCACGGCGTTCGCGGACAAGTCCTTCACTTTCGTGATGAAGACCCCTCCAGCGACTTACCTGATCAAGAAATTCGCCGGCATCACCAAAGGTTCGCCAACGCCACATACCACCAAGGTAGGCAAGCTGACCCGCGCTCAAGCTGAAGAAATCGCTAAAATCAAACAGCCGGATCTGACCGCTGCCGACATGGATGCCGCAGTGCGCATCATCGCCGGTTCCGCTCGTTCGATCGGCATCACGGTGGAGGGTCTGTAATGGCTAAGCTGTCCAAACGCGTTAAAGCAATCAAAGCCAAAGTCGACCGTAACAAGTCCTACGGCTTCGACAATGCAGTCGCTCTGGTGAAAGAATTCGCCACCGCCAAGTTCAACGAATCGATCGACGTATCGGTTCAGCTGGGCGTGGATCCCAAGAAGTCGGATCAAGTCGTGCGCGGCTCCGTCGTTCTGCCAGCAGGCACCGGCAAGACCGTTCGCGTTGCAGTATTTGCAACCGGCGAAAAAGCCGAGCAGGCAAAAGCTGCCGGCGCCGACATCGTTGGTATGGAAGACCTGGCTGAGATGGTTAAAGCCGGCAACATGCCTTTCGATATCGTCATCGCTTCGCCAGATACCATGCGTATCGTTGGTACCCTGGGCCAGATCCTGGGACCACGCGGCCTGATGCCTAACCCGAAAGTCGGCACTGTTACTCCTGACGTCGCTACCGCCGTGAAAAACGCGAAAGCCGGCCAGGTTCAGTACCGTACCGACAAGGCAGGTATCATCCACGCAACGATCGGCCGTAAATCGTTCGCTGACGCTGACCTGAAAGCCAACCTGGTTGCGCTGATCGATGCACTGAACAAGGCTAAGCCAGCCTCGTCGAAAGGTGTTTACCTGCGCAAGGTAGCCCTGTCGTCGACCATGGGCGCCGGCGTTCGCGTCGACCAGGGTTCCCTGGCTGCTTAAGTTTCGGCTTCAAGTACAAAATTAAGTCCACGGTGCAAACCGTGGCGACTCTTTGGGATGTCCGGGCGCAAGCCCGGGCAGACAATCAAAGACCGTTGGGCTGAAGGCAGCAGGCAGGCTGGAGGTTAATAGATCACCCAACGCAGATGGTGCACCCGAGCAAGTTTTGTTAGTCCCGCTGCGTGAATTCATCCGCTCAGTTGTACTTCTAAACGTCGGACGCCGTTGTTCGAACCGATGCAAGGCATTTGCCGCGCATCATTTTAGGAGGTTGACCGTGGGTCTCAATCTGAATGACAAAAAGGCCGTCGTCGCCGAAGTTTCCGCAAAAGTAGCAACTGCGCAAACCATCGTCGTGGCCGAATATCGTGGCATCCAGGTTGGTCACTTGACGCAACTTCGTGCCAAAGCGCGTACCCAGGGTGTGTACCTGCGTGTTCTGAAGAACACGCTGGCTCGCAAATCCGTTGAAGGTACGCAGTTTGCTAACCTGGCCGACTCGATGGTCGGTCCGCTGATCTACTCGATCTCGGATGATGCCGTTGCTGCAGCTAAAGTCATCGCTGACTTTGCTAAAACCAACGACAAACTGGTTATTACCGCAGGTAACTACGCAGGCAAGCAGCTGGATAAAGCAGCTGTTGTCGCGTTGGCAAGCATTCCTAGCCGTGAAGTCCTCATCTCCCAGATCCTGGGTCTGATGCTGACGCCGGTGTCGAGCTTTGCACGTGGTCTGGCTGCCCTGGCAGCGAAAAAAGGCGAAGGCGCCGCTCCTGCAGAAGAAACTGCAGCAGCAGAAGAAGCCCCAGCAGCAGCGTAATCGTCCGCGATTACTTGCGCTTTTTTTAGTCAATACCAATCTATACAACGTATTAGAGGACATCGCTGCAAAGCGGCTCTGTCCTCCACAAAATAAATGGAGTTTCAAATGGCAATCAGCAAAGACGACATCCTGGCAGCAGTTGGCGAAATGTCCGTAATGGACCTGAACGACCTGGTCAAGGCATTCGAAGAAAAATTCGGCGTATCGGCAGCTGCTGTTGCTAGCGGCCCGGCAGTTGGCGGTCCAGCAGTTGCTGTTGAAGAGCAGACCGAATTCAACCTGATCCTGGCTGATTTCGGCGCGAACAAAGTTGGCGTTATTAAAGCAGTTCGCGAAATCACCGGCCTGGGCTTGAAAGAAGCTAAAGACCTGGTCGATGGCGCACCAAAAACGGTTAAAGAAGCGATCTCGAAAGCTGACGCTGAAGCCGGCAAGAAAAAGCTGGAAGAAGCTGGCGCGAAAGCCGAAATCAAGTAATAGCAACAAAGCCTTATTTGGCGTTCAGTTCTGCGCCGGAGTCAAAGCTTGCGGTCCTCTCCCGAAAGGGGGAGGATGCGGCTTTGGCTCTTTTGTCGTCCCTGTCGTATAAGTAATGCTTAAGCAGTACCCGGTAGCATTCGTATTATCTTCTTATCACCTGGCAAAAAGTTCGAGACTTGAGGCCTTTCTAGTGCGCGCCCGGCCCTGGAAATTCCTGAATTCTCATCCTTTCTGTCACTCACGGAGTGTCCATGCACTACTCATTTACTGAGAAGAAACGCATTCGCAAGTCATTCGCGAAGCGCGCCAACGTTCACAACGTTCCCTTCCTTCTGGCTACACAGCTTGAATCCTACGAGAATTTCTTGCAAGCGGATACCATCCCGTCGACCCGCAAGAACGACGGCCTGCAGTCGGCTTTCACCTCGATTTTCCCTATCGTGTCGCACAATGGTTTTGCGCGTCTCGAATTCCTGTCGTATGTCCTGGGTGACCCGGCCTTCGACGTCAAGGAATGCCAACAGCGTGGCCTGACGTTCGCGTCGCCGCTGCGCGCCAAGGTGCGTCTGGTGATTCTGGATAAAGAATCGCCGACCAAGCCTGTGGTTAAGGAAATGAAAGAGCAAGAAGTTTACATGGGCGAATTGCCGCTCATGACGACCACCGGCTCGTTCGTCATCAACGGTACCGAGCGCGTGATCGTCTCGCAGCTGCACCGTTCGCCTGGCGTGTTCTTCGAACACGACCGCGGCAAGACCCACTCGTCGGGCAAGCTGTTGTTCTCGGCACGGATCATTCCTTACCGCGGCTCGTGGCTGGACTTCGAGTTCGATCCGAAGGACATCCTGTTCTTCCGCGTCGACCGCCGCCGCAAGATGCCTGTGACGATCCTGCTGAAGGCCATCGGGATGTCGCACGAACAGATCCTGGCGAACTTCTTCGTATTCGATAATTTCAACCTGCGCTCCGAAGGCGCCGAGATGGAATTCGTCGCCGAACGCCTGCGTGGCGAAGTCGCGCGTTTCGATATCGTGGACAAATCCGGTAAAGCACTGGTGCTGAAAGACAAGCGTATCAACGCCAAGCACGTGCGCGATATCGAAGCAGCCGGCATCAAGCACATTTCCGTGCCTGAAGACTACCTGCTCGGCCGTGTGCTGGCCAAGAACATCGTCGACGCCGACACCGGCGAAGTGGTCGCCTCGGCCAACGACGAGTTGACCGAAGACGTGCTCGGCCGCCTGCGCGAAGCCCACATCAGCGAAATCCAGACCCTGTACACGAATGACCTCGACCAGGGTGGCTACATCTCGCAAACCCTGCGTATCGACGACACCGCCGACCAGATGGCTGCGAAAGTGGCGATCTACCGCATGATGCGTCCAGGCGAGCCGCCAACCGAAGATTCGGTCGAAGCGCTGTTCAACGGCCTGTTCTACAGCCCTGAGCGCTACGACCTGTCGGCCGTCGGCCGCATGAAGTTCAACCGCCGCATCGGCCGCGATGAACTGACCGGCATGATGACCCTGTCGAACGACGACGTGCTGGCTGTGATCAAGATCCTGGTGGAACTGCGCAATGGCCGCGGCGAAGTCGACGATATCGATCACCTGGGTAACCGTCGCGTACGTTGCGTCGGCGAACTGGCGGAGAATCAATTCCGTGCCGGCCTGGTGCGCGTCGAGCGCGCCGTCAAGGAACGCCTCGGCCAGGCCGAAGCGGACAACCTGATGCCGCACGACCTGATCAACTCGAAGCCGATTTCGGCCGCGATTCGCGAGTTCTTCGGTTCGTCCCAGCTGTCGCAGTTCATGGACCAGACCAACCCGCTGTCGGAAATCACCCACAAGCGCCGCGTTTCCGCGCTCGGACCTGGTGGTCTGACCCGCGAACGCGCCGGCTTCGAAGTGCGCGACGTGCACCCGACCCACTATGGCCGCGTGTGCCCGATCGAAACGCCAGAGGGCCCGAACATTGGTCTGATCAACTCGCTGGCGCTGTTTGCCCGCCTGAACGAATACGGCTTCCTCGAGACGCCGTACCGCAAGGTCGAAAACAGCATGGTCACCGACAAGATCGACTATCTGTCCGCGATCGAAGAAGGCCGCTACATCATCGCCCAGGCGAATGCGACCATCTCGTCCGAAGGCACCTTGTCGGATGAACTGGTGTCCGCACGTGAAGCCGGCGAAACGATCCTGGTCTCGCCAGAGCGCATCCAGTACATGGACGTGGCTCCTGGCCAGATCGTCTCGGTCGCCGCCTCGCTGATTCCGTTCCTCGAACACGATGATGCGAACCGCGCATTGATGGGTGCCAACATGCAGCGCCAGGCCGTTCCTTGCCTGCGCCCTGAAAAAGCCTTCGTCGGTACCGGTATCGAACGCACCGTGGCAGTCGACTCCGGCACCACCGTGCAAGCGCTGCGTGGCGGCGTGGTCGATTACATCGATGCAGGCCGTGTGGTGATTCGCGTCAACGACGACGAAGCACTGGCGGGCGAAGTCGGTGTGGACATCTACAACCTGATCAAGTACACCCGTTCCAACCAGAACACCAACATCAACCAGCGTCCGATCGTGCAAGTCGGCGACCGTGTCGCCAAGCGCGACGTGATCGCCGATGGCGCCTCGACCGACCTGGGCGAACTGGCTCTGGGTCAGAATATGCTGGTGGCATTTATGCCATGGAACGGTCTGAACTTCGAGGATTCGATCCTGATCTCGGAAAACGTCGTGAAAGACGACCGCTACACCTCGATTCACATCGAAGAGTTGTCGGTAGTTGCACGCGATACCAAGCTGGGCGCTGAAGAAATTACGCGCGACATCTCGAACCTGGCGGAAAACCAGCTGGCTCGTCTGGATGAGTCCGGCATCGTCTACATCGGTGCTGAAGTGCAAGCGGGCGACACCCTGGTCGGTAAAGTGACGCCAAAAGGCGAAACCCAGCTGACCCCGGAAGAGAAGCTGCTGCGCGCGATTTTCGGCGAAAAGGCGTCGGACGTCAAAGACACCTCGCTGCGCGTGCCTTCGGGCATGGTCGGTACCGTGATCGACGTCCAAGTGTTTACCCGTGAAGGTATCGTCCGCGACAAGCGCGCCCAGCAGATCATCGATGATGAGCTGAAGCGTTTCCGCCTCGACCTGAACGACCAGATGCGTATTGTGGAAGGCGATGCCTTCCAGCGTCTGGAAAAAATGCTGATTGGCAAAGTAGTCAATGGCGGCCCTAAAAAGCTGGCCAAGGGCGTGAAGATCACCAAAGAGTACCTCGACGACCTCGACAAGTACCACTGGTTCGATATCCGTCCAGCTGACGACGATGCCGCCACCGCCCTCGAAGCGATCAAGGAATCGATCGCCGAGAAGCGTCACCAGTTCGACCTGGCCTTCGAAGAGAAGCGCAAGAAGTTGACCCAGGGTGATGAGCTGCAACCTGGCGTGCAAAAGATGGTCAAGGTCTACCTGGCCGTCAAGCGCCGCCTGCAGTCGGGCGACAAGATGGCCGGCCGTCACGGTAACAAGGGTGTGGTTTCCCGTATCGTGCCAGTCGAAGACATGCCGTACATGGCGGACGGTACCCCGGCCGACATCGTGCTGAACCCGCTGGGCGTGCCGTCACGGATGAACGTCGGTCAGATTCTGGAAACCCACTTGGGTTGGGCAGCCAAGGGCCTGGGCCTGCGCATCGGCGAAATGCTGAAAGCGCAAGCCAAGGTCCAGGACATGCGCAAG
This sequence comes from Massilia sp. DJPM01, assembly GCF_030348125.1. NCBI lineage: Bacteria > Pseudomonadati > Pseudomonadota > Betaproteobacteria > Burkholderiales > Oxalobacteraceae > Massilia > Massilia sp. DJPM01. Next base: position 13,296 of record NZ_JAQOZV010000002.1, on the reverse strand, counting down.
TTCCTGAACCTGATCTACAACGAAACCGGCAAGACGGAAGACCTGGACAACTTCAGCGACGACGAGATCATGACCTTGTCGCAAAACCTGAAGAACGGCGTGCCATTCGCGACGCCCGTGTTCGACGGTGCGCACGAGACGGAAATCCATCGCATGCTGGACCTGGCGTATCCTGACCATATCGCGACCAAACTCGGCATGACACCGTCGAAGAACCAGGTCACGATGTACGACGGCCGCACCGGCGAAGCGTTCGAGCGCAAGGTAACTGTTGGCTACATGCACGTACTGAAGCTGCACCACTTGGTCGACGACAAGATGCACGCGCGTTCGACCGGTCCTTACTCGCTGGTGACGCAGCAGCCACTGGGCGGTAAAGCCCAGTTCGGTGGCCAGCGTTTCGGTGAGATGGAAGTCTGGGCACTGGAAGCATACGGCGCATCGTATGTGCTGCAAGAAATGCTGACCGTCAAGTCGGATGACGTGAACGGCCGTACCAAAGTGTACGAAAACCTGGTCAAAGGCGACCATGTGATCGACGCGGGTATGCCGGAATCGTTCAACGTGCTGGTGAAAGAGATTCGTTCGCTGGGTATCGATATCGACCTGGAACGTAACTAAGACCGCCGGCGCCCGTCGTCCCCGCCAGCGCCCGTCATCCCCGGCCCTTGGTCCGGGGGCGACGGCAGAAGTTGCAACATAGAAATTCAATCACCTGGAGTGATACATGAAAGCACTGCTCGATCTATTCAAGCAAGTTCAGCAAAACGAAACGTTCGACGCGATCAAGATTGGTCTGGCGTCGCCTGAAAAAATCCGTTCGTGGTCCTACGGCGAAGTAAAAAAGCCGGAAACCATCAACTACCGTACCTTCAAGCCAGAACGCGACGGTCTGTTCTGCGCCAAAATTTTTGGTCCTATCAAGGACTACGAGTGCCTGTGCGGTAAGTACAAGCGCTTGAAACACCGCGGTGTGATCTGCGAAAAGTGCGGCGTCGAAGTCACGCTGGCCAAGGTGCGCCGTGAGCGCATGGGCCACATCGAGCTCGCTTCGCCAACCGCGCACATCTGGTTCCTGAAGTCCTTGCCGTCGCGTCTGGGCATGGTCCTGGACATGACCTTGCGCGATATCGAACGCGTTCTGTACTTCGAAGCATATGTGGTCACCGATCCCGGCATGACCCCGCTGAAGAAGTGCCAGATCATGTCGGAAGACGACTACGCCGCCAAGTACGAAGAGTACGGCGACGACTTCACCGCCTTCATGGGCGCCGAAGGTATCCGTGAACTGCTGCGCTCGATCGACATCCACCGCGATGCCGAAGCCCTGCGCGTGGAACTGAAGGAATCGAAGTCCGAAGCGAAGATCAAGAAATACGCCAAGCGCCTCAAGGTGCTCGAGGCATTCCAGCGTTCGGGCATCAAGCCGGACTGGATGATCATGGAAGTGCTGCCAGTGCTGCCGCCGGAACTGCGTCCGCTGGTACCGCTGGACGGCGGCCGCTTTGCGACCTCCGACCTGAACGACCTGTATCGCCGCGTCATCAACCGTAATAACCGCCTGAAGCGCCTGATGGAATTGCGCGCTCCGGAAATCATTACGCGTAACGAAAAGCGCATGCTGCAAGAAGCGGTCGATTCGCTGCTGGATAACGGCCGTCGCGGCAAAGCGATGACCGGCGCCAACAAGCGTCCGCTGAAGTCGCTGGCTGAAATGATCAAGGGTAAAGGCGGCCGTTTCCGTCAGAACTTGCTGGGCAAGCGCGTCGACTATTCGGGCCGTTCGGTCATCGTGGTCGGTCCCCAGCTCAAACTGCACCAGTGCGGCTTGCCGAAACTGATGGCCCTGGAACTGTTCAAGCCATTCATTTTCAACAAGCTCGAACTGATGGGTCTGGCAACGACGATCAAGGCCGCCAAAAAGCTGGTCGAGATTCAAGAGCCGGTGGTGTGGGACATCCTGGAAGACGTGATCCGCGAACATCCGGTCATGCTCAACCGCGCACCGACGCTGCACCGCCTGGGTATCCAGGCGTTCGAGCCAGTCCTGATTGAAGGCAAGGCCATCCAGCTGCACCCACTCGTCTGCGCCGCGTTCAACGCCGACTTCGACGGTGACCAGATGGCGGTCCACGTCCCACTGTCGATCGAAGCGCAGATGGAAGCGCGTACGCTGATGCTGGCGTCGAACAACATCCTGTTCCCGTCGAACGGCGAACCGTCGATCGTGCCGTCCCAGGATATCGTGCTCGGTCTGTACTACGCGACGCGTGAAGCGATCAACGCCAAGAACGAAGGTATGCTGTTTACCGACGTCTCGGAAGTGATCCGCGCCTACGACAACAAGGAAGTCGAACTGACGACCCGCATTACCGTGCGTATCGTCGAGAACCCGAAGGATGTCGAGACCGACGAATTCGTGCGCACCGTCACGCGCTACGAAACCACGGTCGGCCGCGCGATCCTGTCCGAAATCCTGCCGAAGGGCTTGCCGTTCTCCGTACTGAACCGCGCCCTGAAGAAGAAAGAGATTTCGAAGCTGATCAACACGTCGTTCCGCAAGTGCGGCCTGCGTGCCACGGTCGTGTTCGCCGACAAGCTGATGCAGTCCGGTTTCCGTCTCGCGACGCGCGCCGGTATTTCGATCTGCGTCGACGACATGCTGGTACCACCACAAAAAGTCACCCTGATTTCCGCTGCAGAGCAGGAAGTCAAACAGATCGAGCAGCAGTACGCTTCCGGTCTGGTCACCGCGGGCGAGCGTTACAACAAGGTGGTCGACATCTGGGGCAAGACCTCGGACGAAGTCGGCAAGGCCATGATGGACCAGCTCAAAGTAGAAGATGTCATCAAGCGCGACGGAACGAAATCAACGCAGGAATCGTTCAACGCGATTTACATGATGGCCGACTCCGGCGCGCGCGGTTCGGCAGCCCAGATTCGCCAGTTGGCTGGTATGCGAGGCCTGATGGCCAAGCCGGATGGTTCGATTATCGAAACGCCGATTACCGCGAACTTCCGCGAAGGCCTGAACGTGTTGCAGTACTTCATTTCGACCCACGGCGCTCGTAAAGGTCTGGCCGATACGGCACTGAAAACGGCGAACTCGGGTTACCTGACCCGCCGTCTGGTCGACGTGACCCAGGATCTGGTTGTGATCGAGGACGATTGCGGCACCACCAACGGCGCGCTGATGAAGGCGATGGTCGAAGGCGGTGAAGTCATCGAGCCGCTGCGCGACCGTATCCTCGGCCGTGTCAACGTGCATGACGTCGTCAATCCTGAAACCCAGGAAACCTTGTACGAAGCCGGTTCCCTGCTCGACGAAGACATGGTCGAAGAAATCGAACGCCTGTCGATCGACGAAGTCAAGGTGCGCACGCCGCTCACTTGCGAAACGCGCTTCGGCCTGTGCGCCAAGTGCTATGGCCGCGACCTGGGCCGCGGCATGATGGTCAACGCCGGCGAAGCGGTCGGTGTTGTCGCTGCGCAGTCGATTGGTGAGCCGGGTACCCAGCTGACCATGCGTACCTTCCACATTGGTGGTGCGGCATCGCGTGCGGCAGTGGCCTCGTCGGTGGAAGCGAAGTCGAACGGTACCATCCGTTTCACCGCGACCATGCGTTACGTTACCAATGGCAAGGGCGCCCAGATCGTCATTTCCCGTTCCGGCGAAGTGCTGATCACGGACGACCACGGCCGTGAGCGCGAGCGTCATAAAGTGCCGTACGGCGCGACCCTGATCGTCAAGGATGGCATGGTCATCAAGGCCGGTACGGCCCTGGCAACCTGGGATCCGCTGACCCGTCCGATCATTACCGAGTACGCCGGTACCGTCCGCTTCGAGAACGTCGAAGAAGGCGTCACCGTTGCACGTCAGGTTGATGATGTGACCGGTCTGGCAACCCTGGTGGCGATCGATGCGAAACGTCGCGGTTCGCTGACCAAAACGCTGCGTCCGCAAGTGAAACTGCTCAACGACGTCAACGAAGAAGTCAAGATTGCCGGTACCGAACACTCGGTGGCGATCGGCTTCCAGGTCGGCGCGCTGATCATGGTCAAGGACGGTCAATCGGTATCGGTCGGCGAAGTGCTGGCACGTATCCCGACCGAATCGCAAAAAACGCGCGACATTACCGGTGGTCTGCCACGGGTTGCCGAGCTGTTCGAAGCGCGTTCGCCGAAAGACGCCGGCATGCTGGCGGAAGTCACGGGTACGGTTGCGTTTGGTAAAGAAACCAAGGGCAAGCAGCGTCTGGAAATCACGGACATGGACTGCAACAAGCACGAGTTCCTGATCACCAAGGACAAGCAAGTGCTGGTACACGACGGCCAGGTAGTGAACAAGGGCGAGATGATCGTGGACGGCCCGGCCGATCCGCAAGACATCCTGCGTCTGCTGGGTATCGAAGCGCTGGCGCGTTACATCGTTGACGAAGTGCAGGACGTGTACCGTCTGCAAGGCGTGAAGATTAACGACAAGCACATCGAAGTGATCGTGCGCCAGATGCTGCGCCGCGTGCAGATCGTGGAAGCGGGCGATGCGAACTACATCGTTGGCGAACAGGTCGAGCGTTCGGAGCTGCTGGACGAAAACGATCGCGTGATCGCCGCTGGCAAGATCCCTGCGACCTACGAAAACGTGTTGCTGGGTATTACCAAGGCATCGCTGTCGACCGATTCGTTCATCTCGGCCGCATCGTTCCAGGAAACCACCCGCGTGCTGACCGAAGCGGCGATCATGGGCAAGCGCGATTCGCTGCGCGGCCTGAAAGAGAACGTCATCGTCGGCCGCCTGATTCCTGGCGGTACCGGTCTGGCCTTCCACCGCGCCAAGAAAGAGAAAGAGGCGTGGGAAGTGGAAGAGCGCAAGGCGCTGTTGGATGCTGAAAAAGCCAACATGGCGACCGAGCTGCAAGCCATGGAAGACAACACGGCGGCACAGCACAGCGACGAAGCGTAATCTAGCTTAGACGCACATGAAAACGGCACCGAGGAGCGATCCCGGTGCCGTTTTTTTTATGATCCTCATCTCGTGGTTACACAGAACGCGGCGTAAAAAATTGGCAGGCATAATCGACCTATCAGCGCGGCACAGTTGCTACAATGACACTTGAAGCCCGTCGTGTTTTTCGATCATGGCTGCATTCAAAGGATCCTCTCGTGTATGAACTCGCACAGCATCAACAGCAACGCAAGCTCGTCTCAATTTATCGCAGCGGCATCGATGCGCTTTCCATAGAGGCATTTGTCCTCGGGGTTTCGGACGAACTTGTGCTGCTCCAGTTCGTCTACGACTTCCATCTTGATGGATTGATGATCCTGAGAATCGCCGACTTGACCGCCGTCGAATGTTCCGAGACATGCAAGTTCCAACGTGAATTGCTTGTGCAAGAAGGGTTGATGAAACAAGTGCCGTTCGATACCGTCTTTGACCTGCACAACTGGCATACCCTTCTCCCGCAGTTGGCGGCCACCTATCCGCTGATGATTCTTGAATGCGAAAAACTGGAGGAGCCGGACTTCGTTATTGGCCGGGTGGACCAGGTCACGCCCGAAGAAGTTGATTTTGATTACTTTTCCGGAAGCGGCCGTTGGGGCGAATCCCTGACAACGCTGGCGTTGGCGGACATTACCTCATGCCAGGTCGAGACGAACTACATCAAGGCATATCAACGATATTTTGAGCGCACTGCGAGCTTGCCAGAAGCTTAACGGAGACGAAAACGGCACCGAGGAGAAATCCCGATGCCGTTTTTTTTATGCCAATAGCACCTTTCTCTGGACGACTCCATTGCGCCATATCAAACCCGATGCGCATTTCAGTTGGCCTGCACGCGCGCCATTTGACCCGGTTCTTGCACGCGCTCATACTGGTTCGATCGTTTTTCGTCAACGTCAAAGCGAGGTGCGAGCGCATGCACCTGAACAGCTCGACCGCTTCGACCTTATCAGGAGAAATACCTTGAGAGAATCAAATTTCACCACATTGAACACGGCGGATGCGCCGACGCGCCAGGAAGGTTTTGCCGAGCTGGAAAAGGTGGAGGGTCTCCTGCACAGACTTAGGAATAACGCCCATGAAAACGTTAAGACTAAGTAGGAGTGCAGCGAAATTTTGGGAAAGCCTGGATGCAAAACAGTACAGGCAAGTCGGCAAGGCCATGACAACGCTTATGGAAAATTCTCGTCCTCAAGACAGTCTGTTGCTCAAGGCATCAAACCATACCGAACGACGCGTCGATGCAGGCGAGTACCGGATCAACTACACAGACAGCAATGACGAGGTAGCGGTACTCGTCATAGGCAAGCGTAATGGGAGTGAGGTCTACAAGCGGGTGCGGCAAAAGTAGCGGAAATGTCCAGCATGATGGAACGTGCCAGCGTCATTCGCTAACCATCGCGCAGCTTCCGGCTCTTGCATTCGGCACCATTGACCTTTCCTCGCGCTCGCGCTCGCGCTCGCGGACATCGGCGTTGGCGCCGGCATCCGGCCGCCCCAGCGCATCTTCGACAGCTTGCAGCCCCAGGTCTTCCGCGAGCCGGCAGGCGTGCATGCCTGCGGCCAGGCGCTCATCCTTGCGTGCGAAATCGTTGAAGCGCAGACGGTCGTGCTTGCCGAAATAAGCAAACCGGATCACCGGACGCCTGGCCATCCAGGCAATCAGCGGCCAGTCGAAGCCGGCGAAGGCTTTCTCCACGCCGGGTACGACGATATGTTCCTGTTCCCAATCGATAAGGGCGTCGAACAGCGCTTCGCGCTTGTGGCGGGGATACTCGGTACCGGCCTCGCAGGAAGCATGGCATTCGACCATCAGGTCGGTGAAACGGTCCCCGATCACGGAGCGGATGAAGGCGCTGCCGCCATGCCGTCGGGTGTAGTAGAAAATGGCATACGATTCGGCGCAGACCTGGCGGTTGATGCTGCGAAATTGGTCCAGAAACCCGGTAAACGCGGCAAGCTTTTGCGCGCGCATGCCGGGAATGCACAGCCACGGCAGCGAGGCGATGCGCGCCCCCAGCGTTCCCAGTTTGAAATAGCCCGACGCCCACAAGGTGCCGTGCGCGGCGATCAAGGCGAACGTCAGGCGCTTGCCGGAGTCCCGATACACACGCTGATACAGCCTGACGCGCCGCTGCAAATCGTGCGCCTGGCCCGCCAGCGCATAGCCTTCGCTCCTGAAATTCTCGTATGCCGCTGCTGTCATCGTATCCTCGCCTGCTGAAAAGTCTGCCGTACTCATCTATATGCAAGCGCCGTGCCACTTCCGCCAATTTCCCAAGTGACTGATTTTTAAAGGATTAGCGGCTGCGGCCGCGCCACCCCTGTCAACCTTGTGTACAGCAAATGCCCTGTGGCTATCAACGACGCTTACATCTGATGGGTTGATGATTTCCGCCTTGACGCTTCGCAAGGTTTAGTTGACACTTTAAAAATATTTTCAGAATAAAAACGAGCTGTCTTGATCTGCCAGACCGGCTCAACTTCGACATGGAACGCGCATGAAAGCACTACACCGTATCGGCCTGCTGCTCGCCCTCGCTGGCGGCAGCGCCAACGCGACCGACTTCACCTACGGCGACTGGGCCGTCGCTTGCGACAACACGCGCCGCTGCGAAGCCGTCGGCTACCAGCGCGATGGCGAGGAACCCGCCGCCCTCTACCTGCGGCGTGAGGCCGGTCCCGGCCAACCCGTACAACTCACGCTGATGCTCGACACCGGACGCGGCAACGTGCCCGACCAGGTTACGCTCACGGTCGGCCAGGTGGCCGTGCGCGATGTCGTTCCCGAGCAGGACATCGACGAGGAACAGGCCGCCGGCCTGATCGCCGCGCTGCTCAAGGGCGAACGCGCCGAGATCGAAGCCGGTAGCCGGCGCTGGAGCGTGTCGCTCAACGGCGCCAGCGCCGCCTTGCTCAAGATGGATGACCTGCAGGGGCGGGTGGGCACGCCCGGCGCCCTGGTGCGCAAAGGAACGAAAAAGGAAGCCTCCGTCTTGCCGGCGCTGCCAGTGCCGCTCCTGCGCGCCATGCCGCCGGCCCGCGCGCGCCCGGGCGACACGCGCCTGCTCGCGGCGATCAGCAAGTCCATCGCCAAGCGCGAATGCGGTGGATTGTCCGGGGACGAAGACGAAGACGAAGACGAAGACGAGCGCGAGAAGGAGCGTAGCCTGAGTCGTTTGTCCGGCAACAAGGTGCTGCTGCTCATCGAGTGCGGGCATGGCAGCTATCAATCCTCGTCCGAGGCCTGGATCGCCAACGACAAGCCGCCTTTTGCCGCAGAGCCCGCCATCTTGCCCCTAGCTGGCAAGCCCAACGACAATTCCGTGGTCAACGCCTATTTCGACAAGGGCGAGTTGAGCAGCTACGACAAGTGGCGGGCGACCAACGAATGCGGCTCGTCCATGAAATGGCTGTGGACCGGCAAGGGCTTTGCCTTGCTGTCCTGGGAAACAGCCGCCCAGTGCCGTGGCTTCCCCGAGGGAATTGCCTTGCGCAAATGGATTGCCGAGCGCGCAAGCAAGTAAGCGCTTCCTTGAATAGTTGTTAATTTTCTACAGCGGGATGTAAAGCCTTTACAGGCCCGCTTCAACACGTCGAAAATGGCTTTCCAAAAAGCACAATGAATCGCAGTGTGCTTGGCCAGTATATTCGGGAGACATTGTCAGTGGCAGCAAAGCGCATGATTTACAAGGTCCTGGGCGTGGTGGTCGGGGTGGTGTTCGTCGGTGCCGGCATCAAGGACAGGACCCATATGTCGCACTTGCAGTCGGTCGGAAAAATTGCCGTGGTTGATCCCATTGAAGGCTACAGCGTACGCAAGTCGCGCGGTTACAGCACCTACACGGCGGAGTTTCGCTTCACTGCGCAAAACGGTGTCAAGATCGTGAAAAAACAGCGTTTTCCGGAGGCGCTGGCCGCCGACTTCGACGCCAGGCAGCCCGTCAATGTGCTCTATGATCCGAACAATCCGCACGACTTCATTTTCGAGCGCGAGCGTGAGCGTACGTCATGGATGATGGTACTGGGCGGGCTGGGCCTGGCGGTGGCCGTGTTTCTGCTGGCCTGATTGTCGCCGCGTGTCCGCATCGCGGGGCCATCCTGCCTGCTGCTGTCTTCCGATCTGTTTCCGCCGTTAACGCGGCACCGTGTGTCGCCACCCTGGCGCGACACGCACTGACCCAGGAGCCCGATATGAAACGTGTCACCGGTATTGGCGGTGTGTTCTTCAAATCCCCCGACCCGCAGCGGCTGGCCGAATGGTATCGGGTGCATCTTGGCTTCGCGGTCGAGGAATGGGGCGGCGTCGCCTTCCAGTGGGCTGGCCCGGACAACCCGGCCGGCACGGGCACCACGGTGTGGAGCCTGTTCCAGCACGACACGAAGCACTTTGCGCCGAGTTCCGCGTCCTTCATGATCAATTATCGGGTCGACGACCTGCACGCCTTGCTGGCCGTACTGCGCGCCGAAGGCTGCACGGTGGAAGACAAGGTCGACGAATCGGAGTACGGCAAGTTCGGATGGGTGATTGACCCGGACGGCAACAAGATCGAATTATGGCAAGCGCCGGATGGCCGATGAATTCCAGTCCGACAGCCTGATGGCCAGCGCGGCATCGCGCGCACGGCGCGGCGCCCAAGGCGGCGTCCGATGGCGCGCCGGTCAGCCGGGCCTGCACCAATCCGCCGCCAAGGCCCTGAACCAGCCCGCCGGGCTTATCTTCATTTTTACCGCAGCACTTTACTGAATCGTTACCATGCCTCGTTATGCCCGCTTCGCGCACTATCTCCTGATCGCCGTCTTTGCGTACGCGGCCGTGCGCTCGGTACAGCGCTACCTTGGTGACCCATCGAGTTTCTACGTGGAACTGATGCTCTTGCTATGGCTCTGCGCCGGCATGGTCGGGATGTACCGGCGCGTCGCCTGGGGACGCTTTTTCGCCTCCTGTTTCAGCGTGGCGATTGCTTTCGTCAGCCCGCTCACGCTCATCGCCTTCGATGGCCCGCTGCCGCAGGGATCGGTCCTGTCCGCGATGCTCAACGTCTCGACCGTGCTGACCTGGTTTTATATCGTGATCACGGCGACGCTGGTTCTCATGCCCGCCGTGCTGATCGGCATACGGCGCGACTGGTTCCGCTACGCATGGTGGTAGGCCTAGAGGAATCATGATGTCCACACCAGAAAAATTGATTTTCCTTCCCGGCGCCGGCGGCAACCCGGCGTTCTGGCAGCCGGCCTCCGCCGCGCTGGCGCATCCGGCATCGCGCTGCCTGCTCGGCTGGCCCGGCTTTGGCGTGGTGCCCGCCGATCCCGGCATCGTCGGCATGGACGGCCTGGTGGCCATGGTGCTCGGCCAGATCGACCGCCCGTGCGCGCTGATCGCCCAGTCGATGGGGGGCGTGGTAGCCATCCAGGCTGCGCTCAAGCGCCCGGACCTGGTCACCCATCTGGTGCTGGCCGTGACCTCGGGCGGCGTCGACATGGCCGACCTGCACGCCGAGGATTGGCGCGCCGCCTTCCTTGCAGCCAACCCAGCCGTGCCGCGCTGGCTGAGCGATTACCGGGGCGACCTGAGCACCGCCATCAAGACGCTGCGCATGCCCAGCTTGCTGCTGTGGGGCGACGCCGATCCGATCAGTCCGGTGGCGGTCGGCGCCCGCCTGCAGGGCTTGCTTCCGGACAGCCGTCTGCACGTCATCGCCGGCGGCGGCCACGATCTGGCCAACCGATTCGCCGGCACCATCGCGCCCCTGATCGATGCCCATCTGGCATCGGCGGCCTGAGCGCAGTCCCGCGTCGATTGGTACGGCAGTATTTTTGCCACGCAATGCTTGAATCAGTGCGAAATAGCCAATTCGACAACGACCGATGAATGCGCCGCAGTGCGGCCAGTTCACCTCCATGCGCCATTTCTTTTTTCTCGCCAGCTTCCTTTTCCTCCTGCTCGGCAGTGTGCCGGCATGGGCCGCGCACATCACCGTGTTCAAGGCGAAACGCATTCTGGAATACAAGGCCGACGGCGTGACTCGCACCTTCAAGATCGGCCTGGGCGCCTCGCCAACCGGACGCAAGCTGCGCCAGGGCGACCGCAAGACGCCCGAAGGAAGCTACCTGATCACGCACAAGAATCCGCAGAGCCAGTTTTACCTGTCGCTCGGCATCAGCTACCCCAATCTCGACGACGCCGCCCTGGCCGTCAAGTCGGGCATCATCACGCCCGGCCAGCACGCAGCCATGGCGGAGGCCATCAAGCAAGGACGCGTGCCATCCCAGCACACGCCCATGGGCGGCGAAATTTTCATCCACGGCAAAGGCGCCGGCAGCGACTGGACCTGGGGCTGCATCGCCCTCGACGACAAGCAGATGCGCGTGCTGTACGACCTCGTGCGCCCAGGCGACAAGGTCAGCATTCTCCCTTAGCCCTGTTTCAGCTGATCGATGAACCAGCGGCCGGCGCGGCCCGGCGGATTGTCCGCCAGGTGGATCGCATGCATGGAAAACCCGGGCCCGGCCGTCGCGAAGATGTCAAGCTGAATCGGCACCAGCGCGCCGCTGCGGATATCGGCCTCGACCATGTGCAGCGGCATGTGCCCCCATCCCAGTCCGGCGCGCAGGAACGCATGCTTCGCGCCCAGGTCCGCCAGGCGCCACACGCGCGTCGACACCACCCCGAAATTGCGCCCCGCGGTCAGCGATGAGCGGTCCGTCAACACCAGCTGGATATGTTCGGCTGCGGCAGAACGCGGCACCATGCCTTGCAGCGCCGCCAGCGGATGGGTTGGCGCGACGACCGTCACCGCCGCCACGCTCAGCAAGAACTCGGACGCGCAGCCGGCCGGAATCTCCGGCAGCGAGCCGATCACCGCGACCCGGCAATTCCCGTCCAGCAAAGGCTGCAACACCGCGCCCAGCGCTTCCACGTACAGCCGCAAGGGCGTCGAGGGAAATGCATGGTGAAAGGCTTGCACGGCCGCAGTCAGGTTGGCAATCGGATACATCACATCGACCGCCACGGCCAGCTCCGGTTCCAGTCCCTCCGCCAGGCTGCGCGCCTTGGCCTTGAACTCATCCATGCTCTGCGCGGCCGCGCGCGCCAGCTCCAGCATCGCCCGGCCAGCCTCGGTCAGCTGGGGATAGCGGCCGGTGCGCTCGAACAGCGCAAACCCCACCTGTAACTCCAGGTTCGCCAGCGTGGTGCTTACCACCGACTGCGCACGGCGCAGCTTGCGGCCAGCCGCCGAAAAACTCCCCTCGTCCGCAGCGGCAATAAAAGTGCGCAGCTGGTCGATCGACATCCCGTCAAGCATATATCTACTCCTTGGATACTATCAATCTAATTATATAGGCTTCTCCGATGCATCGAGGCGGCCTAAGATTCTACTCATGCATTAACAACCCGGAAGAATGGAGTACCTCATGAACATGAATCAAGCGCAACTCAAGCAAACCGCAGCAGCCGGGCGTCAACTGGCGCTGCGTTCCGCAGGCCACACCCGGGGCGGCATCAACCGTCTGGTCAGCCCCGGCGACATCGGCCAACTGATCAAACCGTTCGTCTTCCTCGACCTGTTCCAGCTCGGCGCCAACGGCAGCAACATGGGCATGCACCCGCATTCGGGCATCGCCACCGTCACCGTGGTACTCGATGGCGCCGTCGCATACAAGGAAACGACCGGCCATCAAGGCATCTTGCCGGCCGGTGGCGTGGAGTGGATGAGCGCCGGCGGCGGCGTCTGGCACGATGGTGGTGCGGTCCCCGGCCAGCGGGTCGAAGGCTTCCAGCTTTGGCTGGCACTGCCGGAAGAAGATGAAAACGGCCCTGCGCAAAGCCAGTATCTGGCGCCGGATGAAGTACAGAGCCATGGTCCGGCCCGCGTCATCATCGGCAAGTATGGCAATGCAAGCAGCGCGATTCGTCCGCGCGCGTCGATCAACTATCTGCATGTGACGCTGGCGGACGGCGAAAAATGGACTTACACGCCACCTGCCGGCCATGACGTGGCCTGGGTCTCGGTCGCCAGCGGCGCCCTGCAAACGGCGCGCACGGTGGTCAAGCGCGAAGTGGCGGTCTTTGAAGAAGGCGAGGGCGCCATCGATGTTGTCGCCCAGGGTGCAACGCAGTTCGTGCTCGGCTCCGCCCCCAAGCATCCGCACGAGCTGGTGACTGGTTACTACTCGGTGCACACCAGCGCGGCTGCGCTGGCCAAGGGCGAAAAGGAAATCGAGCGCATCGGCACCCAGCTGCGCGCGGCGAAACTGATGTAAGCGCTGTACCGGACCACCATATTATTTAT